>CAVFEQ010000034.1:0-18628 GCA_963621535.1 Paludibacteraceae bacterium
TCTCCTCGATGATTGATCTCGTCTACATGACCGGCATATTGCCCATAAGGAAAGGTGTAGACCAATCAGACCTTAACGTGTTCAAGGAATACACGATGCTCGACTCGTGGCGCCTCGCGCCGTTCATCGGCTTCACCGAGGACGAGGTAAAGGGTCTTTGCGAGAAACGCGGCGCCGACTTTGCGGAAATCAAGAGCTGGTACGACGGCTATCCCCTAGGCGGAATGGCGATCTACAACCCCGTATCCGTGGTTAAGGCGATTGAGAGAGGGAGATGCGACGGTTACTGGACGAGTACCTGCGCCATCGAGGCCCTCATCGAGCACTTGAACTACGGCAGCGGCGCCTTGAAGGGCGAGGCCATGTCCCTTCTCGCCGGGGAAAGGGTGATGGTCAGCCCGAGGAGATTCGACAACGACCTGACGAAAGTCGACTCCAAAGACGCCGCGCTGAGCGTTCTTGTTCACTTTGGTTATCTGGCCTACACCCGTGACCCCGACGGTCATGGAGGGGCTTGCCGCATACCGAACAAAGAGATCAGAATGGAGTTCGAGAGGGCAATCAAAATGCTTGGATGGAATTAGGCCAAGGCCCAGTTAGGATTTCCCGGCGCTCCTTTGAGCAGGCTACTATCACCCCAATACTATCGAACCTGAGGCCTGGAAATCCCAGGAGGAAGTCATCTTTCTGATAAAAGAGAAGCGTTCTATAAGGACAAGGCGACCCCGATCGCCATCGGCTAAGACTAAACAATCCATAGACCAGCTCAGAGATCAAATGAGTCGAACATACATAATCCCTAAAAGTCGGAAACCGCCCGCTGGCCAAGGAACGCCTTTTCTTTTGAACTGGAACCCCTTTTTTCGCGTTTGTTTAAAGCCCCAAACCTTTTCTTCCGGTGAGTTTTTGTATGGTAAAATGTCCCCAGAAAGGAAGCGGCACCCATGGGAAGATATTTGAATTTAGACAACGACAACTTCGCCGATGATCTCAACAGCCCGATCTACGTCGACAAATCCCTCCTCATCAAGGAGACGAATTCCTACTTTAGAGCAGGCTCTTTCAAATTCATGTGCGTCACCCGCCCCAGAAGGTTCGGCAAGACGATGGCCCTCTCGATGCTCAACGCCTATTACTCCAAAGGCTGCGACTCAAGGGAGCTGTTCAAGGACCTGGCGATAGCGAAGGACCCCTCCTTCGAGAAGCATCTAAACAAGCGCAACGTGCTTTGGATTGACATGGCGGAGATCTACTCCTTCGTCTACGACCCGAACGACTTCCTCAAAAAACTGGAGTTCGAGGTCATCGCCGATCTCAAGGAAAGCTATGAGGGCCTCGATTTCGCCGGGCTGAGGCTAGCCGAGGCGATCCGCCTCATAAAGTCCAAGACCGGCGACACCTTCGTCTTCCTCATCGACGAATGGGACGTCGTCTACCGCGAGCAGCCCCAAAACAAGGAGCTCTGCGATTCCTTCACCATGCTGCTCCGCAGCCTCTTCAAGTCCAGCGGCATCTCCGCTTGCTTCGACCTCGTCTACATGACAGGCATCCTTCCAATTCGGAGATACAGTACCCAATCGGCCCTCAACGTGTTTGAGGAATATAACATGCTTAGCCCCAAGGGCCTCGCCCCTTTCTTCGGCTTCACCGAGGGTGAGGTAAAATCTCTCTGCGAGAAACACGGCGCCGATTTTGCGGAGATCAAGAGCTGGTACGACGGATACCGCCTAGGCGGAATGGAGATCTACAACCCAAAATCCGTGGTCGAGGCCATCCAAACCGGCGAATGCGGCGACTACTGGACAAGCACCTCCGCCATCGAGGCCGTCACAAATTACATGAGTTACGACCGAGGGGCCCTGAAAGGCGAGATCATCCGGATGCTCGCCGGGGAGAGAGTGGTGGTCAGCCCGGGGAGGTTCGGCAACGACCTCACGCAAATCGACTCCAAAGACGCCGCGCTGACCGTTCTTATCCACCTCGGCTACCTGGCCTATGCCCCCGGAGAGAACCCCGCCGAGCCAGGGAGCTGTTTCATCCCCAACAAGGAGATCGGCTACGAGTTCGAGGAGGCGATAGAGAAGCTCGACTGGAAGGAGGCGCGCGACCCCATCGGCGATTCCCCCTCTCTCCTCCAGGCGACCATCGACGGCGACGCGGAGAAGATCGACGCGACGCTAGACAGAAACCACAGGGAGCTCGCCTCACCCTTCACCAAGAACGACGAAGGCGTGCTCGCCCTCGTCGTGATCGTCTCCTACTACAAGGCGAGGGAGCGCTATTGGGTGAGAAAGGAGGAGACCTCGATTAACGGCAGGAGCGACGTCTCCCTCTTCCCAAAGAAGCCCGGTCTATCTCCAATCATCATCGAGCTCAAGGTCGGGAAATCCCCGGATGAGGCGCTAGCCCAGATCAAAGAGAAGCGTTACTGGGAGGCCTGGGAAGGCTTTAAGGGCGAGATAATCCTGGTCGGCATCAGCTACGACCAGAAGAGCCTGAAGCACAGCTCCAAGGTCGAGAGGATCAAGATCGAATAAGCAACGGAATCAAGCGCTTTCTTAGATGGAGGCGCTTTTTTCCTTGCCTATAATGCGAGCGGAGATGGGCTTTAAAATCACAAGGAACTTGATTGGCGGCCATGTTCGTTTATGATAATCATCGAGAGAAATAGACATGAAAAGCAAAGAACTGATGAACCTGATCAAGAGCAAGGAAGGGAATTCCCCTTTCGATGCGAATACCCTTTACCGCGAGGTCGAAGGCAAGATGAGCGAGCTCGCTTATTTCAAGGCGCTTAACCGCTTCTCGCAGATCGGCGAGCTGCAGCGCGTGGGCAAGGGAGTCTATTGTTTCCCTGCCTCTGAGGAAGGCCCTAGCGATGAGGATATCATGGCCCCTTACCTCAAAAACAAAAGGGGCATGAAGATCGGCTACGCCCTCTATAAAGAGCTTGGCTTGGTCAAAGATGATCCGACCTCCTATGCGCTTTATACCAATCACCTTACCGGGCGAAGGAAGACCATCAAAGGGATCTCCATCAAAAAGGTGTCACTCTCTTTCGATGAGAAAACGAAGCAGCATGTGGCCCTGCTAGAGGTGCTTGAGGAGTTCACTTCCATCGAGGATCTTGACCTTGAGGGGTTCATCGCTTACTGCGAATCCTTCTCCAAGATCTACGACCAATCCTGCGCGAGCAGGGTCATCAAGAACATCCCTTACAAGAAGCGCACGCTTTCCTTCCTCAAGGACGTCCTTGACTATTATGGGGTCGAGAATTCCCTCTCGCGTTACCTAAGCCCCTTATCGATCTACCGCCACCCAAAGATGGCTGAGCTCTGCGCCCGTTAAGGGGCGCTTTTTCTAGCCTGCCTGTTCGCAAGAAAAGGCAAGGCAGGCAGGGGAGGCGGTGGTATAATCCCCCCATGCTTGCTTCTATTAGGGAAAACGCGCTGATCAAGAAAGCTTCTTCCTTCTTGACGAAGCATTGGAAATGGCTCTGCTTTGCTTTTGGCTGCATCCTTTTCCTATACGTGGTTTATTTCGCCTTTTGCTTCAAGACCTCTCCGACTTATGAAAGCGCGGATACTTCCTATTGGAACCTCAGGAACATCCTTTTCCGGGTGTTCTGCGGGGCGATTGACATCGCCCTCTTCCTTTGGGGGATGTTCCTTCTTGCAAAGGGGAGGCTCCAGGCCCGGGAAGCCTGCGTTTTGCTTTCCTTCATGGCGATGGTCACTTCGATGTGCTACTCCTTCTCCACCCCCATCTGGGATTATGGGAGGCACTGGAACCAGCACGATGATTATTACGCGAATACCGGCGGGCAATACATCATGAGCGATGGGAATCTAGACGGGGGAAGCGGGCATTTCGGGCTGATCATGACCTTCTACCGTTACATGAAAGTCCCCGAGATCAAGCTTACTAGCGAGGGGGTCTATGACTTTTCCTTCGCCGCGGTGGGAGAGAGGTACCAGCCGAAGACCTTCTATCTCCTTAGCGCCCTCTTCATGCGCTTCAACTCCCTTTTCATGCATGGGGAAAGCGGGTTAGTGAGCATCAACTCCTACGCGATGAGCAACACCGAATGGCTCCTTTTCGAGAGCAACCGCATCCTCTGGACCGCTTTGGTGTGGCTAGGTTACTACTACATCTACAAGACCCTGAGGCTGCTCGGATTCAAGGGGAGACCGCTAGTGCTAGGCTACGCCCTCATCGCCTTCTGCCCGATGTTCTTCTTCTTCGCCAACTGGTGCAATAACGATGGCATGTGCGCTTTCTTTGGCTTCGCTTCCCTTTATCGCGGCCTGGCCTTCTACAAAAAGAAAGACTGGAAGAACTGCTGCCTCTGCGCCCTTGATGTCGGGCTTTCGATGTCATGCAAATTAGGCGGGGCGATTTTGGCCCTTGCTCTTATCCCCTTGCTCCTTCTTGGCTTCATCGAAAATGTCAAAGCCAGCAAAGGGAGGAAGATGCTCTCCTTCAACCCCTGGACGAGAAACCTCCTCCAAGGGCTTGCTTTCGCCGTCATCGTCTTCCCCATTGGGCTATTTTGGCCCATCTATAACTACGTCCGCTTCGGGCAGGACATCCTTTTCTTTAGCGATGCCAAGAATAGCCGCCTAGCGATCACCGTGAACCTCTTTCAGGCCTGCTTCCTCTGGCCAAACGAAGAGACCTTCTGGTCAATCTTCGTCTACCATTTCACCTACCCTAATTGGGATATGGTCCAGGACGTCTCCTTGACGAGCAACCTTTTGAAGAAGACCCTTTATAACGAATACCAGTGGGGGCATAGCTACGCCCAGCTTAGCGTCCTTTACTCCTGCGCCTGCCTTATCTTGCTTTATGTCATCATCATGCTTTTTGTAAGGCTAGTGGCCTTGCTTTGGAAAAGAGAAAAACCCAAGGACTGGGCGAGGCTCATTTACCTTTCCTCCATCTTGCTAGGCAATTACCTTTGGGAGGTGTGGTTCGTCTTCCGCTCCCCCTATACCTGCAACTGCGACATGCGTTACATCCCCACCTTCATGCTTGGCTTCGCCGGGCTTTCTTCAAGCCATTTCAAGTGGAGCGAGAGTCACATCAAGAACCCCTTGATGAACAAGGTCATGAGGGCTTTTGAGCTCGCTCTTGTCGCTAGCTTTGTTGGAGCGGTGGTGGTCTCTTACACCACCATCTGCGCCTGGTATGCGCCCTTAAAGGTATAATGGAGGGGAATTATGGACAAAATCGCCGTGCTCATTCCTTGCTATAACGAGGAGCTCACCATCGCCAAAGTGGTCTCTGACGCGAAGAAATACCTGCCTGATGCCAATGTCTACGTCTATGACAACGCGAGTAGCGATAGCACCGCCCTAGAGGCCTTAAAAGCGGGAGCCATCGTCAGAAAAGAGCCCCGCAGAGGCAAGGGGAACGTGGTAAGGACCATGTTCCGCGAGATCGACGCGGAGGTCTATTTGATGGTGGACGGAGATGATACTTATGGCCTAGAGAAGGCCGCTCAAATGGTGAAATTGGTCCAAGAAGGGGAAGACATGGTCGTGGGCGACCGCCTCTCTGGGGCCTATTACCAAGAGAACAAGCGCGCCTTCCATAATTTCGGCAACGATCTCGTCCGCTTCCAGATCAACACCCTCTTCCATGCCCACATCAAAGACATCATGACGGGCCTGCGCGCGTTCAGCTACGAATTCGTCAAGACCTTCACCGTGGAGAGCAAGGGCTTTGAGATCGAGACCGAGATGAGCGCCCACGCCGCGGATAAGAATCTGCGCGTCGTTTCCTTGCCAATCACCTATCGCGACCGCCCCGCGGGGAGCTATTCAAAGCTCCATACCTTCTCCGATGGCTTCAAGGTGCTTTTCAAGATCGGCGATCTTTTTAGGAAATACAGGCCCCTAGCTTTCTATGGGCTTTGGTCGCTTCTTTTCGCCGGGCTGGGGATCGGCTTTTTCATCCCCGTCCTCATCGAATTCGCCGCTACCCACGAGGTCTCGCGCTTCCCGACGATGATCGCCTGCTGCTTCTCCTTGCTCGTCTCTATCCTTTGCCTTTTCTCCGGTTTCCTTTTCTCCACCTTGCGCAGCCAAGAGAAAAAGGACTTCGAGAAGTCGCTTCTTGAGGCGACCTCAGAGAAAAAGAGGAAGCTCGCTCAGAAGTTATAGCAATGGAAGGCCTGCTTGAAGAGCAGGAAGAACCCGCCCATGCTTCCTTCTTTCATCCCGTCGAAGCTATCAAAGCTAAGGCACAAACAGACAAACCCGCCTAGT
Organism: Paludibacteraceae bacterium; assembly: GCA_963621535.1. Classification (GTDB taxonomy): domain Bacteria; phylum Bacillota_I; class Bacilli_A; order RFN20; family CAG-826; genus Alloenteromonas. The sequence continues at coordinate 6,273 of CAVFEQ010000034.1, forward strand.
AGCAGCAACAGATAACTCGCCCCGTGGAGGAAAGTCTCCGCCTGCTTTTCTTTCACTTTTTCTAGTAGCTGCAAGATGGTGAAGAAAGAGATAATCGTGGCCAGGTGATAGAACTCGATGAGGTAACGGGGGCAGACGCCGGCTTTTGAATAGGTGGTGAAGGCGAAAAGGAAGAGGAAGAAAGGGGCAAGGTAGCCTAGCCAAGAAAGGGCCTTCCTCTCACTTTTATGGAAGGCGTAAGGGGAGAGGAAACTAAACCAGAACATAGGCACTCCCAAAAGCCCGTAATAGCTAGAGACATAAGGGGCGAGGGCGGTGGTCTCGAAGTCATAACGCTTCACCGTGCAGCTAAGATAGGGGAAGACGTCGTAGAAATTGCCTCCCTGCGTGTAGAAGTGGAAGAAGGTTGGGAGGAGCTTTGCAAAGGAATAGGTCAGATGCCTTTGATCGGTGACGTTAAGCTGGTAGGACTGGCCGAATTCCAGAATCGAGTCGAAGCGCGCGTAGTTGTAGAGGCAGCATAGCGTCCCTCCCCCTAGCAAGATAAAAGCCATCGGAAGATAAGGGAGCAGGCGCTTAAAGAAGGGCTCTTCCTTCTTGAGAAGAGGCGCGAGCAAGAAAGGCAAAGCCAGGATCAAGGCCAAAAAGAGATTGGGCCTAGAGAAGACCAGGCAAACGAAGAAGAAGCCCGCTAGAGCAAGCTGAAGGCCTCTTAGCTTTTTCTCTCTATATGCGCGCAGGACGAAAAAGAAGAAAAGATCGAAGAAAGCAAGCCCATAGATATCCGGGACGTGGTAGATGGCCTCGTGGTAGGAGCCATCTTTAAAGGTGATCGCGGAAATCATCATCGAGGTCACTAATCCGATAACGGCGAAGAAGGCGAATTGGCCCCAATTGACCTCTTTTTGCACCGTTTTGAAGATCTCTAGCAAGAGCAAAAGGAAGGCAGGCAGCAAGAAGGCCATGCCGATGACCTCTAGCCCAAAGGCGTTTAGGACGTATTGCCCCCCGCTAAGGAAATAGAAGGGGAAGGAGATGAGGATCACCGGCCCCGGGCCATAATAGGAATAGTACTTCCCGTTATAGAAAGCGTGGTCCCAGTAGTATCTGACCCCCGAGCCGTTTCTTGAAGAGGGGTCATAGGGGTTAGATAAAGACAAAAGCTTAGGGTCCACTTCCAAATCCAGGTCCAGCCGCCCCTTTTTGAAGGCGTCAAAAAGCGAGACGAAGATGTCTACTTTCCCGGTGGAAGAGCCTAGATGAGCGTGCAGATCCTCAGTGGAGATAGGATAGGGGGTAGCGAAAGAAGAAGGGGAAGAAAGGATCATGGCGCCCAAAGCGATAAGCAAAGCGCTGCCTAGCCCCCCGATGAGGAGATAGGGGAGCTTGCCCTTTTCGCTGCGCCTAGCCTTTTTGAGGAAAGAAGGGAGGTAGGCGAAGAAAAGGATGGAGAGCGAATAGACCCCTAGACGCAAGGGGGAGCAATAGAAAGAAAGGGGGGTGTTGAAGGAAATCTCGCTCACCACGGCGCTGCTACCTGAGGCGTAGTAACCGGTATCGAAGCTGAACTGGATGCGGTAATACTTGACCCCTTCTAGTTTGGCTCCTTGTCCAAGAGAGAGGACGTTGAAGTTCGTGATGGTCCCGTTTAGCTTATAAGAGCCGCTCTCCACGAATTCCCCCTCCGCAAGGGCGTAGCTGACTTTCGCCTTGATGGAAACGCCTTCGGCTTGAGAGAAACTCAGACGGATGTTCTCTTTGGGGGTCTCTTCGTTAAGGATATCGATGTAGCTGTTGGTTTTTATCCGTAGGTCTCCGTTTTCTAAGGCCTCATAGCTCCCGGAGATGGAAGGGTTGCTTGATAAGGAAGAATAGGTGACCTCAGGCGAAGAAAGGCGATAGGCTTCCTTGTTGAAATAAAACGCTTCGAAAAGAAGCCCTGCTAAAAGCAAAGAAGATACGATGAGCCTCTTCTTCTCCTTTTTCTTCTCTTCTAAGGGCTTCTCTTTTTTCTTGAATAAGGAAAAAGGGAAAAAGAAGAAGAGGGCGTCGAAGGTTAAGAAATAAAGCGCCCCATAGACCCAGGAAAAGGAAGGGAAGAGAAAAAAGAAAAGCAAGGCGAAAAGGAAACTCACGAAAAAGCAAGCGAACAAGGGGAGGGCTTTTTTAAAGAGAATCCCCCGCCAAGTGATGGGCTCATTCTTGTTTTGCCTTGCCCATTTGAGGAAAAGAAAGAGGGCAAGGAGAAGAAAACTCACGATCCAACTAAGAAAAACCATAGGTGGATTATCGTCCTATCCTCTGCTTTAAGGAAGGACCTTCGCGCCGAGTTATGGAAAAAATGGCCTAAGGGACGTAGAATTCTGCCTATATGAGCACGAAGAGGGAAAAGATTCTCCGTTATGTCCTCTATTTCTTTTTCTTCGCTCTGGCTGGGGCTCTCCAATGGGTCGCCGCCTGCTTCGAGTGGTGGCTATATATGCTTTGCTTGATTCTCGCCGCCGCTATCTTTTTCTCTCTTCTCCTCTTCTGGGCTTTCTCCATCTGGCGGAGGATCCCTAACAAAAGGGGCCGTTACCTGCTTTTAGCGATCTCTGCCTTCCTCTTGCTTTTCCTCCTCGTCCGCTTCGTCAAATTCTTCTTGGTCGACGAATCGCCGAAGATCTTGCGTTACCTCTTGTATTGCTATTACATCCCTGAGCTCTTCGTCCCCGCGCTTAGCCTAATCCTAGTTTCGGCGACCAAAAGGAGGAAGCTGATCTCCGGGATTTTCCTAAGCGCTTCCTCGATTTTCTCTCTTCTTGTTCTTACTAACGACCTCCATCAATGGGCCTTTTCCTTCAAAGGGGATGAGAAAATCGGGATCCTCTACGGCCATCAATGGCTTTTCTATGTGATGATCGTCTACATCGGGGCGACTCTTTTCGCCTCTTTATCCTTGCTTATTTACCGCTGCAAAGAGCAAAAGAGCCGCCGCTTCTTCTTTTTCCCGATCCTCGTCTTCCTTCTTTGCACCGGTTTTGACGTTGTTTCCTTCGTCTACGACCTCCCGATGTATAAGATCCCCGAATTGCTCTGCTTCACCTTCGTCGCCATCTTCGAATCCTGCGTGGCCATCTCTCTTTTCCCTAGCAACGACCATTACGAGGAATATTTCCTCCTCTCCAATGCCCCGGCCCTTATCGTCGATAGGAAGAACCGCCTCGTGGCGAAATCGCAAGGGGCCATCTTGCCTTCGCTTGCAGAAAGGCAATCCTCCTTGCAGAAGGAGCTCTACATCAATGAGGGCATCCGCTTGCAGAGCAAGAAGATCAACGGGGGCTATGTCTTGGTCGAAGAAGACATCGCCCCGCTTAAGCGCTTGGAGAAGAAGCTGCTCGAGAATAAGGAAGAGCTGCTTGGCGAGCAGGATCTGCTTGTCTATGAAAACGAGATCAAAGGCAAAGAAGCCGCGATCAAAGAGGAGAAAGCGGCCTTCAAAACCATCAATGAACTAGGCAGGACCTTGCTTCCGGATATCAGCGTCTGCCTGCTTATGGCTAGAGAAGGGGACTACGTCAAAAACGTCTCCGCCGCGCTTCTGCGCCTTGCTTATCTAAAGCGGAAAGCCAATCTTCTGCTAAAAAAGGAGAAGACCTTGCCTTTAGAGGAGCTTTCCTTAGCCATGAAGGAGTCGCTAGGCTACCTCTCTAACCCCTCTTCCTTCACTTTTCTGGCGAAAGGGGTGGCGAGCAAAGAGACCATCCTTAAGGTCTACGAGGACTTCGAGCTGATCGTCGAGCTCCTGCCAGAAGGGGTCTGTTTCCTCCTTAATCTAGGCAAAAGCGAAGGGAAGCTCACCATGCGCTTCTTCTTCTCCTCTTATCTCTTGCTGCCTCCTTTGCTAAAAGGGAAAAGGAAAGCGAAAGAGAATGAAGAAGGGTACCGGCTTGATCTTTCCTATTTGGAGAACAAAGCATGAGCTATTTTGACCTCCCGCGCCTCCTGCGCGACTTCCTTACCTTCCTCCCGCTTCTTTCTTTCCTTTTCTTCTCCTCCTCGTTCATCTTTGGCTGCTCAAGAAGAAAAGGGAGGGCCTTAGTCCTTGTTTTCTCTTCTTTTTTCTCATCCTTATCCGTCTTCTCCGTCTACCTCCATCTCTGCGCCGACCACAAGGAAGGCTTCGCCCTCGCCTTGCTCTCCTCTTTTCCTGCTTGGCTGCTTGTTTCTCTTGATTTCGCCCTTTTCCTAGGCGGAGCCGCCTTCTTCTTTTATTTGGCTAAGGCCAAACGTAGCCTCCTCTCGCTTAGCTCCTATCAAGACGCCTACGACGCCTTGCCTCTAGGGGTGTGCTTCTTTGATACGGAGGGGAGGACGCTTTTGCTTAACCGCTTCCTCATGGATTTCTCCGACCGTTACATGTCTTATTACCTCATGAACGCGAAGGAGTTCATCGCGAGGCTAAAACAGGGGGAGTGGGCTGGAAAAAGCGTGCCTTTTGAAGGGGGAGAGGCTTATAAAAGCGACGACGGGGAGGTATTCGTCCTCTCCTTAAAAGAGCATAGCCTGCATGGGAAAAGGGTCAGCGAGCTGATTTTGCATAACGTCACAGAGCTCTATGAGCTGACCCTAGCCACCAAGCAAAGCAACGAAGAGCTAAGGAAAAGCAATGAAAGGCTAAAAGCCCTAGGCAAGGAGATCGCCTCGCTTAGGAAAGAGGAGGAGAACCTTTTGGCGAAGAAGAGGATCCACGACGATCTAGGCGGCCTCTTGCTCTACGCCAAATCGTGCCTAGACAAGGATCTAGGCGAAGAGGAGAAGGAGGCCTTGCTCCTTTACCTAGAAAAACAGGCGCACGAGGCCCTTTCGCTAGAGAAGAAAGAGATCGGCGAGGGGCTTTTCGAGGATCTGAAGAAAGCCGGGGAAGACATCGGGGTGAAGGTGTTTTTCTCTGGCGACCCCATCCCCCAAAATGAGGAGAAATTCGTCTATGAGGCGGTGCGCGAGTGCCTGCTTAACGCCTATCGCCATGGCAAGGCCACTTGCCTAGAGACGACTTACATCAAAAAAGAGGTGGGGCATGAGCTGATCATCTCAAACAACGGGCGGCTGAAAGAGGGCGAGGTGAAGGAAGGAACGGGGCTAGAGGCGCTGCATCGCCTAGTGGAGAACAAAGGGGGGAGCATGGCGATTTCCACCTCCCCAAAATTCACCGTCGCGATTAGAATGGGGAAACTATGAAGAAACGCGTTTTGCTTGTCGAGGATCAGCCGCTGACCGCGGAGCTATTCGCCCGTTACCTCTCTAGCGACCCCGAGCTAGAGCTCGTGAGCAAGGTCATCGCGGCTAATCTTGCCGAGATCTATTGCCTGAAATCCACCCTCCACCTCATCCTGATGGACGTCATCACCGCCGGGGGAAGCAATGGGCTAGAGGAAGCTAAAAAGATCAAAGCCAGGTTTCCTGGGGTGAAGATCCTCATCATCACCTCGATGCCCGAGGTCTCTTACCTAAGGCGGGCTAAGGAATATGGCTGCGATGGGCTATGGTATAAAAAAGACGACGAGAAGGAGTTCCTGACCCTTATCCACAAGGTCCTTGACGGGGAGAAATGCTTTCCTAGCGAAAGCCCGCTTGTGCGCCTAGGGCTCAGCTCAAGCGAGGAGCTCACCGACAGGGAGATCGACGTTTTGCGCCTGCTCACGGGCGGCTACACCAACGAAGAGATCGCCGAGAAGCTCGTGATCTCGGTCAACACCGTCAGGAACCACGTGGCCTCCTTATTGCTTAAGACCGGTTTCCGCAACCGCATCGAGCTCGCCGTGAAGGCCAGGCAAAGCGGGATGGTCATCCTTGATCCGGAAGGGGAGGGGGCGGCAATAAGATGATCCAATAAGCAAAAGGCCTCCTTTTGTTTTGCTGTCTATATTCGCACCTGAAGGAGCGGGGCAATCTAGTCTTTAAGGCGAGGTTGGTCTGCTTCTTTTCTTTTCCAAACCCTCTTTGCTCTCATGCTTCTAGGAAAGGAATAAGCCGCTAAGCGACAAGGCTTCCATAGCAATAACGGACAATCAGAGACTTTTTGAACGATTTTTGCTCATCTGCGAAAGGCGCAAAAAGGCTTCGGACGAGAAAAACCCAAAAGATTAGCGCCCTTCTTCCTTTTTAGCGATTTATCGTTTGGAAGATTCAATCAAAATTGAGCAAAAACCTTCCAAATCACGCGTGCACGCAGGAATAAATGCTACAATGAGCGGGATTTCGGTTTTCAAATACCGAATACCGATTCAGGAGGAAAAAAATGGGAGTCAAAATCGTCGACACCGCTCTCCGGGACGGCTCGCAGTCGCTATTAGCGACGCGCCTTACCACGGAAGAGATTTTGAAAGTGGCCCCGCTTCTAGACAAAGCGGGCTACTACGCGCTGGAAGTGTGGGGAGGGGCGACGTTCGATTCCTGCCTCCGCTTCTTGGATGAGGATCCTTGGGAGAGGCTGCGCGCGATTCGCAAAGCCTGCCCCAACACCAAGCTGCAGATGCTTTTCCGCGGGCAGAACATCCTCGGATACCATCATTATTCCGACGACATCGTCGAGAAGTTCGTCGAGAAGTCTTTGTCTAACGGCATCGACATCATCCGCGTCTTCGATGCGCTCAACGACGTGAGGAACCTCAAAAGCGCGGTGGATGCCTGCAAGAAGTTCCACGGGCACTGCCAGATCGCCCTCTCGTACACGACTAGCCCCGTCCACACGGTCACTTATTACGTCGAGCTTGCCAAAGAGGTCGAGAAGATGGGCGCGGATAGCCTTTGCATCAAAGACATGGCCGGCGTCCTTCTGCCTGAAGACGCCTACACGCTCATCAGCGAGCTCAAGAAGGGGACCAAGCTCCCCATCGAGCTCCATAGCCACTGCACGGCCGGGGTATGCCAACTCACCTACCGCCGGGCGATTGAGGCGGGGGTAGACATCATCGACACCGCCCTCTCCCCGCTTTCTGGGGGCACGAGCCAGCCCTGCACCGAGGCCTTCAACTATTGCCTTAAGGGCACTGAATACGATCCTTGCCTAGACCAGGATAAGCTCGATGAGGCCGCCTCTATCCTTAGCCCGATCGTCGAGAAATACCTCAAGAAGGGCACCTTGAAGCCGAAAGCCTTGCAGGTGAACCCCAAGATCCTCAAATACCAGGTCCCGGGAGGGATGCTCTCCAATCTCATGTCGCAGCTAGATAAGCAAGGCGCCATGGACAAGTTCGACGAGGTTCTCAAAGAGGTGCCGGAGGTCAGGAAAGACCTCGGCTACCCGCCTCTAGTCACCCCGCTCTCGCAGATGGTCGGGACGCAGGCGGTCATGAACGTGATCTCCGGGGAACGCTACAAGATGGTGCCTAAGGAGATCAAGGATTACCTCCATGGGCTCTATGGCAAAGCGCCCGCTCCGATCGATCCGGAGGTGAGGAAGAAGATCATCGGCGATGACCCCGTGATTACCTACCGCCCCGCGGATAAGCTACAGCCGGAGTTCGAGAAACTGAAGAAAGAGTACAAGAAAATCGCCAAGTGCGACGAAGACGTGCTCTCGATCGCCCTCTTCGAGCAGGTGGCCATCGCCTTCTTGAAGAAGAAGTACGGGCTGGAGGCGGAGAGCTTCTCCGTTAGCCTATGATCACCTTAGAGCAGATGTGGAAGGTCGACAACTTCCTCGACGCCCTCTGGATCTCGCTTCTATGCATCGCCGTCGTCTTCGTGGTCCTCATCGTCATCACCCACTTGCTTGAGGCGATGAACCGCATCAAGGCGCTCGACGTGAAGGAGACGGTGACCCTAAAAGACGGCACGAAAGCGGATGAAGACATGATGGCGGCGATCCTCGTCGCGAGCATCGACTACCGCAAAAGCTGCAAGGAGGACTTCAAAGTCGCTTCCTGCAAGCTCATCGATCAGGAGAACAAGAAAAAATGAGAATCTACAAAGTCAAAGTCAACGGCAAGACCTACGAGGTCAAAATCCTCTCCGTCAGCGAGAGCGAGCCGCTTGAAGTGAAGGAAGTGAAAGCCGCTTCCCCGGTTGCTTCCGCTCCTTCTGCGGAAGTCAAAAAAGAAGCCCCCAAAGCCAGCGGGAACGCTGAAGGCACGACCGTTGAGGCCCCGATGCAGGGGGTTATCCTTAGCATCCTAGTGAAAGTCGGGGACAGCGTTCAAGCTGGCGACAACCTGCTGATCCTCGAAGCCATGAAGCTAGAGAACGAGATCAAATCGCCCCTTGATGGGAAAATAGTCGCCATCAACGTCGAGAAAGGCAGCAGCGTCAACGCCAAAGACGCGCTCATCGTCATCGGGTAAGCCTATGATTAACCTCGCCTTAGCCAATGACTTGGGCGGCTTCTTCCAGGGCTTCTGGGGCAGCACGGGCATCAGCCAGTTCTTCATGGACGGCGGATGGAAAAACGTCATCATGATCGCCGTCGCCTGCTTGCTCCTCTACCTCGCCATCTGGAAAGAGGCCGAACCTTATTTGCTCATCCCCATGGGTATTGGGATGCTGCTTGCCAACCTGCCTTTAAGCGGCATCTTCGAGACCAGCTACAGCCACGTCGCGACAACCGTCGAGACCGTCGGGGGCAAGACCTATGCCGTCGGGGAGATCGTGCCCACGGCCGTCTACACGACCAAATACTATAGCGGATTGCTCGGGATGATTTATCCCAACGGCGAGCAAGTGGTGGACGTCTCGCTCACCACGACCTCCTATAGCGGCTTGCTCGGCTACCTCTATTACGGCATCAAGTTCGAGATCTACCCTTGCCTTATCTTCTTAGGCATCGGGGCGACGACCGACTTCGGCCCGCTCATCTCTAACCCGAAGACCTTGATCCTAGGCGCCGCGGCGCAGATTGGCATCTTCCTGACCTTCCTTCTCGCCATCCCCTGCGGCTTCACCGCCGCCCAGGCCGGCTCCATCGGCATCATCGGCGGGGCCGATGGGCCGACGGCGATCCTCACCACGACCAAGCTCGCCCCCGAATTGCTCTCTTCTATCGCCATCGCGGCCTATAGCTACATGGCCCTAGTCCCCTTCATCCAGCCGCCGGTCATCCGCCTGCTCACCACGAAGAAGGAGAGAATGATCCACATGGAGATGCCTAAACCGGTCTCCAAGACGAAGAAGATCCTCTTCCCGATCATCGTCACGATCCTCGTGACCTTGATCGTCCCTAGCTGCGCGCCTCTTATCGGCTGCTTGATGTTTGGCAACCTCATCAAGGAAAGCGGCGTCGTGCCTAAGCTAGTCGAGAATGCGAGCAACTCGCTTCTTTATATCGTCACCATCCTCCTTGGCCTCACCGTCGGGGCGACCGCGACCGCGGCGAACTTCCTCAACGCGAAGACCTTGCTCATCTTCGCTCTTGGCGTCATCGCCTTCATCACGGCGACCGCCGGAGGGGTGCTCATCGGCAAATTGATGTGCTGGATCACCAAAGGCAAGGTCAACCCGATGATCGGCGCCGCGGGGGTCTCCGCGGTCCCTATGGCCGCTAGAGTCGTCCAGAAAGAAGGGGTCAGAGAAGACCCGAGCAACTTCCTCTTGATGCACGCGATGGGACCTAATGTGGCCGGAGTCATTGGCTCTGCGGTCGCCGCGGGCCTGCTCATCATGCTCTTCTCGGCATGAGCTATCGTTTCCTCTTTTTCCCCTCTTTGCCAAGCACTTCCGATTACTTAAAGGAAAACTGGCTCTCCCTGCCTTCTAAAACCGTCGTGTCTGCGCAAGTGCAGACCAAGGGGCATGGAAGACTAGGGAGAAGCTGGAACGCTAGCGAGGGCTCGCTCACCTTCTCCTTGCTGCTAAAAGGCAAGGAATACCTCCCCGCTTTGCCCTTGTTGCCTTTTATGGCGGGGGTAGCGGTAGGGGAAAGCCTAGAAAAGCTAGGCGCCTCCCCAATGCTAAAGTGGCCTAATGACGTCTATCTAAACGATAAGAAGGTCGCCGGGATCCTCGTTGAAAGCCTCTACCAGGGGCAGGAGTTCCTCGGCGCCATCATCGGGATCGGGGTCAATGTCAATAATTCCTCCTTCCCTGCTGAGCTAGAGGGCGCGACAAGCCTCTATCTAGAAAGCAAGATACACGTAGAGACGGAAAGCCTCCTTAAGGAAATCCTCGATTCCCTTGAGCCGCTCCTCCTCTCCCCGGAAAAGGCCCTAAGCTTCTTCTCCTCCCACGATTACCTCCTCGGGAAAGAGATTCGCCTTAATTACTATGGCGAGGACCTAAAAGGGATATCTAGAGGCATCGACAACCAAGGAAGGCTCCTCCTTGAAAATAAGGGAGCCATCATAACGGTTTCTTCGGGGGAAGCGACCCTTCACCCTAAGAATACAAAATGAAAGGAAAAACCATGAATCCGATCGATCTAAGCCAATACGGCATCGTGGATGCTAAAGAAGTCATCTACAACCCTTCCTACGAGTTCCTTTATCAAGAAGAGAACCGCCCCGAGCTAGAGGGGTATGAGAAAGGGCAGCTCACCGAGCTAGGCGCAATCAACGTCATGACCGGCATCTACACCGGGCGCTCCCCCAAAGACAAATACCTCGTCGTCGATAGCAACAGCAAAGACACCGTCTGGTGGAACTCGCCGAGCTATCCTAATGACAACCACCCCATGAGCGAGCAGACCTGGAAAGAGGTCCATAAGCTCGCCATCGAAGAGCTCTCCCATAAGCGCCTGTTCGTCGTCGATGCCTATTGCGGGGCCAACAAGGACACCCGCATGGCGGTCCGCTTCATCGTCGAGGTCGCCTGGCAAGCCCACTTCATCAAGAACATGTTCATCCGCCCAAGCGAAGAGGAACTAAAAGACTTCAAGCCGGACTTCGTGGTCTATAACGCCTCCAAAGCCAAGGTCAGCAACTACAAGGAGCTTGGCTTAAACAGCGAGACCTGCGTCGCCTTCAACATCACTTCCAAAGAGCAGGTGATCCTCAATACCTGGTATGGGGGAGAGATGAAGAAGGGGATGTTCTCCATGATGAATTACTTCCTCCCCTTGAAGGGCATGGCTTCGATGCATTGCTCCGCGAACACGGACAAAAACGGCGAGAACACGGCGATCTTCTTCGGGCTTAGCGGCACCGGCAAGACCACCCTCTCCACCGATCCTAAGCGCCTTTTGATCGGCGATGATGAGCACGGCTGGGACGATAACGGGGTCTTCAACTTCGAAGGGGGATGCTACGCTAAAGTCATCAACCTCGACAAGGACTCCGAGCCCGACATCTATAACGCGATCAGGAAGGACGCGCTTCTTGAAAACGTCACGGTCTCAGATGAGGGGAAGATCGACTTCGCCGACAAGTCCGTCACCGAGAACACCCGCGTCTCCTATCCGATTTACCACATCGAGAACATCGTTAAGCCAGTAAGCCACGGCCCGGCGGCGAAAAACGTGATTTTCTTGAGCGCCGACGCCTTCGGGGTATTGCCTCCTGTCTCCATCTTGACCCCCGAGCAGACCCAGTATTATTTCTTAAGCGGCTTCACCGCCAAGCTCGCCGGCACAGAAAGAGGCATCACCACCCCGACCCCGACCTTCTCCGCTTGCTTCGGGCAGGCCTTCCTTGAGCTCCATCCGACCAAATACGCCGAAGAGCTCGTCAAGAAGATGCAGAAAAGCGGGGCGAAAGCCTATTTGGTCAACACGGGCTGGAATGGCTCAGGCAAGCGCATCTCCATCAAAGACACCAGGGGCATCATCGATGCGATCCTTGATGGCTCTATCCTTAGCTCAAAGACCAAGAAGATCCCTTATTTCGACTTCGAGGTCCCTACCTCCCTTCCAGGAGTCAATCCTGCCATTCTTGATCCGCGCGACACCTACGGCGATAAGGCTGAGTGGGAGAATAAGGCCAAAGACCTCGCTTCGCGCTTCATCAAGAACTTCGTCAAATACAAAGACAACGAGAAGGGCAAAGCCCTCGTCAAGGCCGGTCCGCATCTTGACTGAGCTTATCCTCAAAGCCTCTTACCCTGATGGGTAGGGGGCTTTTTTCGTTGCAAAGAGGCTTTCTTTGTCTAGGGAGCGCCACTTTCCAGAGCGACTCGCGGAAAGCGACCTATCTTTCTTTGACCGGGGAATCTTTGCTGCAACCATCTTTGAAAGAGAAATTCGTCTCGCTCATTGAAAAGCGCTGCTTTGTTCTGCCATGAAGTAGGGCGGCTTTAGCTATGACTTAGATCAGAAAACGATCTGCTCCTTTGCCATAAGGACACATCTTTTTCCACGTTTTTTCCATTTTTGCTAAAGCCCGCTAAAGATTGCTAAAGCTTGCTAAGTCTTGCTAACTTTTGCTAAAGCTTGCTAAGCGTTGCTAACT
>CAVFEQ010000035.1:0-17159 GCA_963621535.1 Paludibacteraceae bacterium
ATTCTTCTAAATACTTGTTGCAGAACATGTTCGAACCTCCTGGCTAGATTGTTCGAAAATCCATCCAGAAAGTCGATTGTGGAAATCTTTTACGCTTACCTTACAAGGCTCGAACATAATTTTCGCAGGCAGCCCTATGGAAACAAAAAAAGGCGAACATCGAAGCTCGCCAATCGTTCATTTCTGGTGGACCGTGAGGGACTCGAACCCGCGACCCGCTGATTAAGAGTCAGCTGCTCTACCAACTGAGCTAACGGTCCATACGCTTTCGCGCTCATGAAGTTTACTCCCCATTTAGAAGAGGGGCAAGAATTTTTTCTTAAAGGGAGGAAGCCTCAACCCCAGCAGGAAAAGCGAAGATTTAAGGCGAATTGAAGCGTTATTCCAACCAGTTTCTTTTGTTGTTTCCCACTAAGGCAAATAACCCTTTGGCTAGGGAAAAGAGGGTTTGAAGCAATGGGCCAAGAGGTCTAACTTTCTTGTCCTTCTTGCAAAAGAAAGTAAACTATGCTGGATGAAAGAGGAAGCTGAAAATTTCGCCACTGACGAAGAAGAACCCATTCTTGTTCCTGGTAAAAAAAGCAAGAGAGTCCTCGCTTGCCTTGGCGATTTTTTCTTGATGCTTGTCTTGGAGATGATTCTTTATTCCGTCTTCGCCTCCATCGCCAGCCAAACCCCCATCGCCCAAGAGGCCGGAAACCAGATCGTTTTGCTGAATCAGGAAGCAAAAGCCAGCGGGTTAAGGCTATATGATGCGAAGGATAATGCCTATTCCGACGACGACCTCAAGAGGATCTATCTTAGCAAGGTGGCCTCTTATGATGGGGAAGGAGTTCCTAGCGACTGCTTTTACGCCTATTACTGCGTCTATGAAAACGAATCCAAAGCCAAGATGAGCGTCCTCGACTATAACGTGACGATCTTAGGCCTAGGAGAAGAGGGATGCCTCTTCGTCTCAATAGGCGAAGAGAAAGTCGCGACGCTGCAAGAGGAAACCAGAGAATTGCTCAACCGCTACCTCAATGATGAAACAGACAACGCCGACGTCATCAATGCGGCCAGAAATGTAGAGGAATTCTACGAAAAGACCTACGAAAAGGCGTGGAAGGACTTCGCGGAGAAAGGGACTTACGCTAGGCTTTTGCAAAACTACACCAGCGCCGCGACAAGGCAATATCTCTTCTTCGGCTGCTTAGCCCTTATTTCTTATCTTGTTTCCGGCGGAATTTTCTATTTCCTGCTGCCTTGCATCAAAAAAAGCGGAAAATCCGTGGGCAAACGCGTCATGCATCTAGAGCCTTTACAACGCGATGGGAGCCCTCTAAAAGCCTGCTCGCTTTTTCTCCGCGGAAGCATGGAATTCCTCCAAGGGAGTTTCGCGATTCCTTTCGCCTCTTTCTTCATCTATGGCTTAGATGGCTTCATGCTTCCTTTTTTGATGATTCAAGGGACGGTGTTCCGCCTTGCCTTGTTTTTAGCTTTTGGGGGGATCATCGGCCTAGTCTCCTTAGGTTTCATGCTCTTTAGAAAAGATGGCTCCTCATTGACGGAGTTGTTATCAAAGACAATGGTCTGCACAAGCGATATGGTCGCGATCAGGAATGAGCGCGACAAACGCCTTGAGGAAAGGAAAAACGAGCGATGAGCGAAGAAGCGAAGAAGCAAGAAAAGATCGAGCTAGAATACTACAAAGCCCCTTTAGCCAAGCGTTTTGTCGCTTTTTTGATCGACATGACTCTAACCGGGGTCCTTGCCTTAGGGGTTTTTTGTTTGCTTCGCCTCGGCGTGGAAAATAGTTCTACCTATCAAAATGCCTTCTCCACCTATTTGACCATCTCCAGAGATTCAAGGCTATATACCTACGAGGAGACCGAAGATAACCTCGTCCAGATCGTCACTTACGCGAAAGGGACTTATGCGGACGATTACGCGAAGCAGGTGGAATTTTGCGAGACCCGGCTTTCTTATTTTTATGCCGAGGACCCCATCGCCATCTTCGAAGGAGATGAGGGCAGCAAGCTTTACGCGGAGGAAAAAGTAGGGGAGAATGCGTTTAAGCAAAGCAGTGGCGAAGCTTATTTTGCTTATGATAGCAGTGGCGTTCCCACTTCCATCGTAAGCGATGAGATTTTGATCTCCTTCTACGATCAGGCGATCCTCTCCGCGATTCAGTATCTAAGCCGTTCGGAAGAATACACGAACGCGTCGAAAACCTTGTCCAAAACCATCAATTTATTGCTTATCCCTTCCTCGATTTTCCTAGGGATGCTCGTCTTCGAATTCTTGGTTCCTCTGCTTTTCTTCCGCAGGGGGTGGCAAACCTTCGGCATGAGGATTTTTCATCTCTCCCTCATCACCTCAAAGGCGATTTCCCCGAAATTCACCACCTTCTTATTCCGCTTCCTCTGGCTGTTTTTTGGCGAGACCCTCCTCTCCATGATGACCTTCGCCGTGCCTTTGTTTCTGAGTTTTGGAATGGCCATCATCCGCAAAGACGGGCAGGCGTTCCATGATTATATGACGGGGGTCTATCTTGTGGATTCAAGCGATCAAACCGTTTATCTTTCAAAAGAAGAATACACAAAGCTCCGCGAGCAAGCCGCGCAGACAGAATCCAAGCCCTATCTCTCGACTTGGCATGGCGATCATCTAGACGAGCCAAAATAAGCTGAGGCGACTAAACGCTAGCAAGACAAAGTTTTTATTTGCCAGAAAGCACGCCGGTAGAAGGGATGGTCAAAGTCTCTGCACCCGTCGTTTCGCCGCTGATCATATAGTCGGATAGATTGACGACCAGATCCGAATAGGCATCGACGGTTTCAAAGGTGGACTCGGAAACGTCGTATATCGTGGAGGAATAGCCTTTTTCGTCCACGCTTGTGGTTGCGATGCGCTCGCTGTAACTGGTGAAGACCCAATTGTCGTTTTTCTTGTCGAGGGTGATATAGCGATAGGTCTCGATTTCCTTCGCCCCGTCTTTAGCAAAGCCATGGAACACATAGCCGGCCACGTTGGTGGCGATGGAGCGTCTTAACGTATAGGAGGTATAGCCGAGCTCTTCCGCGGATTTGCCGATGCAGGATTTGAAGTCATCGTAGATCGTGCGGATGCTCTCGTAGTTTTCATCGATGAGGTCTTTGACCATCTCCACGTACCAGCGATAGTTATCCGAGCCATCGTAGGCGGTGCCTTTTTTCGTTTGGGTATCGATATAGAACTCTTGGTTCTTCCCCTCGCCGTAAGAGAGGTTATAGACGATGCCGCCCAGCGAATAATCCTTGCCTTCATAACTGACTTTCCCGGCGGCCGTGCAGTTGTTGTTGTTATAGACAGATAGCTTAAGGCTCGTTCCGGAAGTCGCGGTGTCCGCGCTTTTGAGCTTATGGGAAAGGATGTTGATGGAGGAAATTTTGAGGTCGCTTGCGGAAGCGACTTCTAAGAAATCACTAGCTGAATCGACATTTTTTGAATCGTTATTGCCCGCGCAGGAAAAAAGGGCGCCAGAGGCAGCGGCCAAAACAATGATTTTCGTTAAATTCGCTTTTTTCATTCTTGGGTATTCCTATTGTCTCCGCCAGCCATCTCGCGGTTCGTTCCTATGGCAAATAGCACCGAGGAGGCGGCGAGGAAGCCAAAGCTCACCAGCGCCCCGTAAGCGTCATGGACATAAAGGGAGTCGTAGACGAAATAATGCACGATGTCGTTTTTGTTTTGGCCATACGTGTTTCCGAAATTGTTCGCGACCATAAAGAAGATCGGCGAAGCGAGTATAGCAAGACCGACCACGAAATAAAGGAGCGTGGCGAGCTTCGACCATTTCTCCATCTTTTTGGAGAAAGTGATGAAGAAGGATAAAACCATCGTCAAAAGGCAAACGATGAACATGGAAATCAAAATCCAATTCGGCTTCGCCTCAGAGGTATAAAGCAAAGCGGGGCCGCTGTCCATTTTGGCGTAGTAATAGAAGCATCCGCCGCCGAAAAGGGCTTGGGCGCCGGAAATCAATTCGGGGACGAAACTCGCCGCCCGGTTAACGTCAAAGGTCGTGGAAGAAGAATAGGTCGCGTATTCAATGGTCACCGTCGGCAAAACAAGAGCGAGAATCAAGCCAAGAAGGGCCACCGGGATTGAGGCAAGGCGCAAAATGACGCCGACGCGTTTCAAAGAGGACTTATCGAAGCGGAAGAAAGACTCTTTCCTTTCTTCGTTCCTTGCTATGGCATTTTCCATCGTCGTCCCTCCTTCCTTTTAACGGTTTTTCAGCGTTTGCTTCCGTTTGAAACGGAAGATGGTTTGTCGGCAAAAATAAGAGATTTTCTTCCACCAGACCGCAAAGATCAAAGGGGTGGGGGAAACGCTCAAGCAATGGGTGGAGCGGATCTCGTCCATATCATGGTAGATCGAGCGCCTCTTGTAAGCGAAAACGCTCGCGCAGCAAAAGCCGAAGGCGGTGCTAATTGAGCCGCCCACCATGCCGATCATCGCAACCCAGAATTCCGCGCAGGTCGTGGTCAAAACGAAAACGACCTCGTCCTCGTTCGTGCGGTCGATCTTAAAGGAAAGATAATAGAAGATGACCCCGATGATCAAAAGGGTCAGACCGACGATCAGAAAAGAAAGGCCCATGGAGATGCGCTCGCGATAAACGTTGCTCCGCTTATGCAGGCGCTGAACGAAAGGACGGACCTCTTCCTCAGCGAGCTGGGCGTTGATTTCGCTTTCGCAAGAAGAGCAAGAAGAAGCGTCCTCTTTGTTTTTGGCAAGGCATTCGCGGCAATAGGTTCTCATCGGCTTCAATTATAGTTTTCCTCTTCTTTTCCGTCCATACATGAGCAAATCAGTAATGAAAGCTCGGGTCTATTTCGCCGAATACCTTGATCCCCATTTTCTGACCATAGGCATTCGCGTCTTTGAAATAGCTATTGTAGGTGATCTCGCCGCTTTTCATCGCGCAGGTTGAGCTATAAAAAGCGAGTTTTGAGTAGCCGTTAAGCACGGTAAGGTAATTCAAATTCCGATAATCTTCTGGAACTGGATCGTCTTTGTCACTGATCCAAACAAAGCCAAGCAAACGTCCATAGGTCTCCGTCAAAGCGCCGTCTAAGACGCTTTGGACGAGGATGTGCTTCGCCTTTCTTAGCTGCTCGTTGTTCCACTTCGCGGCCGCCTCGCCCCAAGGCTGAGCTTGAATGGTGTTCCCATGCTGAACCTCAGGGGTATCAATGTTCTGATAACGGAAGGAATGCCCATAATATTCAGACATCGAGGAGGGGTAGTTGAAATAAGTGGTGTCCCCGTCTCCATATCCGCTTACTGTGACCTCTGCAACTCCGCCAGTTCCTTTATTCAAGGAGGAGGCGAAAGGCAGGGCGAATTCTTCCTCGCTTAGTTTAGGCCCTTCCCGCAGGGTTTCTTCGCTAACGGGGCAAAAGCAATCATGGAGGTTAGCGGAATATCCTCTAGGATAGCCGATCCAATCATAACGCACGCTGGATTCTCTCCCTAGGCGATACTCGTTCTTGCGCAGTATGACCTCCTCTTCTGCAAAGGCGCTCGCATAGCCAATCTCCCCGAGAGTATCTACGCGCGTTTCGCCACGAAAAAGCCCCATCGGCCAGGTGCCGTTATTCATCAGCTGCGGAGAGACCAAATCGGCGGGTATCTCTTCGCTATCTTGATAAGCGACCACGAAGGTCTCGTTTGGCTTCAAGACGCCATCCCCAAGAGGAATGAAGTAAGAGGGCTCTAAGGCGTTACTTTTGTAGATGCGAATCGAATAGGAAGACAAAGACAAAGGTTCGTCTCCGTAGTTAGCGATTTCTACCGCCCGGTCCTTATAGGTGTCCCCTAAATAGAATTCTGAGAAGAGCAAAGGCGAACCCGCTTCGAATTCGTTTTCCCCTTCGCTTGAAGCGGATTCCTTAGAAGAGCTTTCTTCAGGCGTCAGAAAAGAGCATGAAGATAAAGCAATCAGGGCAAAGATGCCTGCGAAAAAGGCTTTCTTGTTCATTTTTTCGCCGCGAAGTAATTGGTGAAGCCTTTGATCGAAGTCGAGCCGATCTTCGTGACGTTGCTCACCACGGTAAGGCGGTCATAGCCGCCTTTATACGTGAAATAGAATTTGAAGTTATAGGTGCTTTTCCCGTTCGCGGAGAAATATAGCTCCGCCGCGTTGATGGAGACATCCACATAGGAAGAGGCGATTTGATACACCCCAAGGCATTTGGCTAAGACAATCAGAACATCCGTGTTGTCTTTGACGATCGTGGTCTTGTCATCGCCATAAACCTTCGCAGGGAGATCAAACGTCCCATAAGTCGTCCCTGCGATACGCGGGGAGAAAACGTTCTCCGCGGCGAAAGAAGACACGTTGTCCCCGATGAAAGAAGGATCGTAATAAAGCTCGCGGAAAGAAGAGACGGAATTCCCTTCCGAATCCAAAAGCTCATCTCCCAAGCTCACCTCATCGCTTGCAATCGTGCAAGCGTAGGTTTTGCCTTCATCGCTGATGAAACCGGTGTTGCTCTCCGTCCCAAAAGCCTCTTTGTTGAACGTGGAATAATAGCCTTCCTCCACGTAATTTGTCACCACATTCGCCGTCCCGGAAGAGACGTTGATAAACTGGAAAACGTTCGTGACCGTGCAGTTCTTCTGTATAGAAGACAATACGGAAGTCAAGGTGTTGGAGGGATTGACTTCGCTAGTTTCGCTAGAGCCATCCGATGAGGTCGTCTCGCCTTGGGCTGAGCAGGAGATTAGGCTCATTCCTGCGAGTAGAGTTAAGAAAATAGAACGCGCTTTCATTTGGCTCAATTATAAAGAAGGGAAAAAGAAACAAAAAGCCCCCAAGGCGAGGCAAGGGGGCAAAGAATAGATGGAGATTAGTCAACGAAGTTGATGACGATGGATTCGATGTAAACGGCGCCGGTGTTCTTCGAATCATGGGAGAAAGCGAAATACGTATCGGCTTCGCCCGTTGGGGTGTAGGTGTAAACCAGGCCCTGATCTTCCGTCTGGCAAGACGTCACGCCAGCAGAAAGCTGTGCAGTTCCAGAAGCAACCAGACATTTGTTCGTGTTGTCGACCAATTTGCCGGTCTTGCTGTTGGTGTAAATGGTGTTTGAATTGAAAGTAATAACGACATTTTTAATCGCTTTTGGAAAAGCGGTAGTGTTATACGCGCAAGAAATTTTGGAAGTGTCTTCTCCGGGGTCTGTCACGCGCATTTGAATGCTGTTGTTTTTACCTGAAGCCAGCATAATCTCGGTGAAAGACCAAGAAACACCATCGATTTTATTTTCGCCATTGCCATATGAGCCTTTCGCGCCAAGAGCCGTGGCGGTAATCGTCGTGCTATTAAGCACCACGGAACTGTCTTTAAACGTGACTTTGACCTTGTTCACGCAGGTGGCGTTGAACTTCATCGTCTCGGTGATGTCGGTCTCGGTGCCGGCGGCGTCGGTGACGGTGACGGTGTCAATGACGTATTTGTCCGTGCCGGGGGTCGCAGTGACGCTCACCTCGTCTCCATAAGCAAGGCCTTCGGTCTTGGAAAGAGAGACGGTGGCAGCATCATCGCCAGATTTCTCGACGCTTGCGGTGTAAGAAGCATAAGTGGAAGTCTTATGGCTGAGCAGATTTGCTTTGATCTCCGGAGTTTTCCCGTAGGTGTAGTAGGCATTGAGGGCCTTCAAGGTAACCTCTTCGCCCACTTTTAAGTCGGCAATAGAGGTCGCCGCGTCAGCATCATTTTCATAGGTATAGCCATCAAGCCCGTTCCAAGTGACGCCTTTGTCGTCATTCGCGGTCAAATTATAAATCATGATGGTCTCGCCGGTGGAAGGTTCGGTGAGGTACTTGGTGGTGCCGCTCACTTCATAGATGCCGCTGACTTCATAGGCAACATCAGATTCAGGGGCGGTCTTCTTGTTGAGCTCAGCGATGGTGGTCTTCACCACGTCCTTTTCAGGAGAGGAGGGCTTATCGCCATCCCAGGCGCTCTTGCTCTCAAGCTTGGCGTCGGTTAATTGGGCGCCGTTATACCAGCTAATGACGCCGCTGAATTTGACCTTGTCGCCCTCTTTCGGAGCGTTTTCGCCCCATGAGCCGGTGTGATTGGTGGAGTCATAGTCGTAATCCCATGAAGCGAGAATGGTGTCCATATCGGAAAGTTTGTCCGATTCAAGGTGGACGAGCACCGATTGCCAGCCATCACTCGCGCTGCCGACATAAACAGTCGCTTCGATCAACGCATAATTGCGGCTTCCGCTGCTATTCGTCTTACTAGGATTCACGGTAAGGCTCTTCAAATACCCTTCGACGACGCCGACGCGGAATTGGGTGGTGGCGACGTTAGCTAGGTCGGTGGTTCCATCGATGGTCAAGGCGACCGGCTTGGCCACGGAATCGTCATCATCAAGAACGGTGACGGCGCTGGGCTTAAGCTCATAAAGGCCGCTATAGATATCGACTTCGCCCGTAACTTCGATGAGGTCGCCGGCCTTCAAGGCATTATCGCCAGAATAGTAATCGGCTTTTGAAGTATAAAGCGCGATGGAGCTCGTGCCGGAGGAAACGGTGATGATGCTGTTATTTTTGTTCAGCGTCTCAACATAGCCACGTGTGGTGACCGTATCGCCATCCGCGGCTTCATAGACCTTAGCAAGATCGATATAAGTCTTGGCGGAGACTTTGACGTTGAAGGATTTGCTGGCTTTCTCTTCGCCGTTAATGGAGGCGTGAGCGGTGACCGCGTCCTTGAAGAGATGGTCCTCGGAGTCGCAGGTGACTTTCAAAGTCGCCCCGTCTTCAGAGATCGCCAGATAGCTCGCGGCATCCGTGGAGATGGTGTAGGTGATCGCGAAGGTGTATTCCTTGCCGTTATCGGTGACCTTCGACTCGGTAGACAAGGTTTGCTTGGTGGTGATCCCGGAAGTCCATTTGTCGAAAGAAGCGCTGATGTTAGCGATCGCCGTCGCCCCAAGAGAGGCATAATCGGTCGCATCCACAGAGGTGGCATCGCTGCTTTGCTCGCTGCTGGTCTGGTTGTTATTACCACCGCAGGAAGCAAGTCCCAAGATGAGGGCGCTTGATAAGACAAGCAAGTTCAGTTTCTTCATGATTCTTTTTTTCTCCTTTCAGAAGTGACTGATATCATCAATTCGCTTTGCTGGCGTCAGCCCCGCTAACGGTGATGCCCTGACGGCTGCAAAGCTTAATTTGATAACGTCCGTAATAGGTGACGAGAGCCCCGCTCACCTTAATCGAGGTGGCGGATTTGAAATATTCCAAATTGCTCACGCGCGTTTTGGTGGGGTCTCCGCCTGCTTCGTCTCCAGGATAGATCGCCATGCTGTCCGGGATGCGGATATTCAAGGTGTCGCCTGAAGAGTTCTTGCAATAAAGGGTGAAGGCATAGGCGCTAGAAGCCGCGGTGTTTTGCACGGCTTTGCCGCCATAGCAAGTAAGAGAATCGGAGACGGAGCAGATGACGTTGATGTTCTCCTCTTTGGAGAGCTCAGCGACGGTACCGCTTTTGGGTTCGTAAGTGCCATCTCCCTTTTCAAGGAGCACGATATCCTCTTCTTGCTGATAGTAAGACCAGTGGGCGTCGACTAATTGCAAAGTGCCTTCATCATCGCCTTCTCCTTCATCCGATCCGCCAAAACGGGCGACGGTGCCAGTGATTTGCACTTTGTTCCCGATCTTCTGGAGGGGCTGAAGAACCTTATATTGGGTGAAAACGTAGATCCCATAGCGCTTCCCGTCGATGTCCTCGTTGAGGTAGCAGGCCCCCGTATCGGGGCCAATGGCGGCGACGGTCGCTTTGAACGTGGCTTTGCTGCCCACCCAATCGAAGTCGTTGCCTCTGGTGTCTTTGCTTTCGACGATGTTCTTAAGCGTGCATTCGCTCGCCGCATCATAATTGAAGTCAGGGTCTCTCTCATCGCTCCAGACATGGAGCTTCTCGCTCATCGCCTGGTTGTTCGCGTTGAGGAAAATCGTCCCATAGTCCTTCCCGGAAGCCCCTTTGGCTTTCGACCAGCCCTCTTGGACGAGGACGAGGTTCACGAGGGTGAGCTCGCTATAATCGGCGTCTTCTTTCTCGCTGACCCAGATGTAGGTGAGGTAACGCCCGCCGGTACTATCAACAACGGGCACGTCCCCTTTATCGCCTTGGTCGGTGGAATCGGTGGAAAGGACGATCGTCTTCGCCGAGTTGAGCAACTCGCCGTTTCTAGCGCTCGCTCCGCTTCCCCAGGGCTCAAGCGTCCCGGTGGATTCGGGGGTGTCGATGCAGTTGTAACGGGCTTTGATGAGATTGCTCTTCGTCCCGTGGGGATAGAAATGGGCGGTGTCGCCGTCAACCTTTCTGTAAAGGTCGACCTGGCCGATGCCATCGCTTAGGAAGCTCTTCCCTTTGTAGTCTTTGCTAAGCTTCGCCTGCGAGACGAAGTCGATCAGAGTCTTCTCGGAAGTAGTGGCGTCGCTACTCGCCTCGCTTGAGGCGGTTTGGTTTTGATTGGAGCAAGAAACGATCCCAAAGCAAGCAAGGGCTAGAAGGAACGTTTTAAAGCAAAGTCTTTTCTTCATGTTTTTCTCCTTAAGCGCGGGTGCTGTTGACGCAGTTGCTCATCGCCGTATCCAAAGCGGTGTCGACGTCTTTGCCAAGCAAAACGGAAGCAAGGGCCGAGCCCACTTCCGTGCGGGCCTTAGCTGAGCCGACGAAAACAGGGCTCGTGAAATAGCTATCGAAGAGGGTGGAGCTCAAATTGGCCACGGAGGCGAATAGATTGCCCTCCTCAGCGTCTTCGATGAAGCTTTTGTAAGCGTCGGTCTCATAGGAGCTATAGCGGACGGGCTGATAGCCGGTGCTTAATCCGTAGATGACGCTGTTGGTCGCGTTGGAGATATGGCGGTAAAACTTCCAAGCCGCGCGCTTCTCCGCTTCGGTGGAGCGGTTGAAGAAGCAGATGGAAGGGCCCTGCGAGATGACCGCGGGCTCATTGATGTCTTCGGAAGGAGGGGTGGCGACGCCGACTTCGAAGTTCGTCGTCGACTGATAGCTCGTTCCCCCGGTGGAGCCGATGGACATCAAAATCTGCCCCGCGGTGAATTTGGTGGAGGTGTAGGTGGAATTGGCGGTCGTGCCCTTGGTCTTGAAAAGCTTCGCATCGTAATAGCCTTTCAGCTCGTTGAGCATGGTCTTCACGCCGCTGTTGTTGAAAATGAAATGGGAATCGTGATTCGCCAAGTCGTTGGTGGTGTAATCCAAGCCGCGCTGCTGGCACATCGTGATGAAGAGGTTGGAATCAGAGTCATAGCCAAGCGGATAGACCTTGTAGTCCCCATCTTCCATCTCCGGATAGGCTTCGCGAATCTGGCGGCAGAGATCCCACATCTCATCCCAGGTGGTCGGGGCGCTCCAGCCATGCTGAGCGAAAACGGTCTTGTTGTAGAAAAGGGCTTCGGTGGATTTAGCAAAGGGCACGCTGTAGATGCCTTTGCTTTCATATTCGGTCCCCTCTTGCCAGAAAGCCTTGACGTAGTCGTCTACGCCGGTGCGGACGGTGCCGTCGCTAGATAGAGACTTCCCATCGCTTTCTTTGAAGCCGATCTCTGAGTCGCTTACGTAAGAGGAGATATCCACGACGCAGTTGCGGTCTAAATACTCGGCGACGTTGTCGGGATAGCAAAAGGCCATCGTCGGGAGATTGCCCGTCGCGACGTTATTAAGAATGAGGGACTGCAAGTCGTCGTAGCTGCCCGTGACCGCGGTTTCATCGACTTCGATATCGGGGTTCTCCTTCTCGAAATTGGTGACCATCGATTTGAGGAGATCCTGATTCTGTTTGCCCATCGTGTGCCAGAAGCTGATGTGCGTTTTTCCATCGCTTTGGCTGGTGGGCGTGGATTCATCGCCATTAGGGTTGTTCTGGTTGCCAGAGCAAGAGACAAGGGCGAGCACGAAGCCTAGGCTAGCGAGCAAGGTGCAGGGGTTGAGCTTTTTCATCTTAGTAACGTCCTCGGATGCTTATTTTATTCGGCGAAGAGGCAGTTGCTCATCGCGTCGTCGAAGGCTTTGTCGACAGTCTTCGTCCCAAGGAGGACGGAAGAGAGCAAGCCATCCATCTCGGTGCGGCCGGTGGAGCTGCCTTTGAAAGCGGGAGAAGTGAATTGGCCGGTGGTATAGCCGTTGTCCTCGTCGCTGATATAGGAATAGACCTTGCCGACGAGCCCATTTTCCGCCGTCCATTCATCCATGTCTGCGAAGGGGGCGGTGTCATAAGAGGAGCTGCGGACGGGGTTATAGCCTTGTCCCTTTGCGAAAAGGGCGGAATTCAAGCTGTTCGTCGCGAACTTGTAGAAGAGCCAGGCAGCGGTGCGCTGCGCTTTGGTGGAGCCCTTCTTGAAGAAGGTGACGGAAGGCCCTTGCGAGATCATCTTTTTGTTGTTGAGGTCGTATTGGGGGATGCCGGTGATGCCGGTTTCGAAGTTGGCGTCGTAGCAATAAGTGGTGCCTCCGGTGGAAGAGACGGTCATGAGAACGGTGCCGGCGGTGAAGAGAGTGGAGGTGTAGGAGCTATTGGCGGTCGTCCCTTTGGTTAGGAAGTACTGCTTGTCGTAATATCCTTTAAGCTCGCTAACAAGGGCCTTGTTCGCCGCGGTGTTGAAGATGAAATGGCTGTTATTCCCTTCGGGGGTCGCGGTGGTGTAAGGAAGGCCTTTCTGCTCGAAGCTCGTGATGAGGAGGTTCGCGTCGCTGTCCCAGCCAAGGCAATATTTGTCTTCGGAGGAATAATCCGGATCCGCTTTGATGGTGGCGCAGAGCTCCCAAAGCTCATCCCAAGTGGTCGGAGCGGTCCAGCCTTTGCTGTCGAAGACCGTCTTGTTGTAGAAAAGGGCTTCGGTGGATTTGGACCAGGGGAGCGAATAGGTGCCTGCAGTAGCGTATTTGCTCCCAGCGCCCCAATAGCCGGCGATCATATCGTCGACTCCTTTGTCGCCTAGGTCATAACCCGCGGGGTTCTTCCCTAAGCCGTAGGTCGCGTCGTTGATATAAGGGGTCATGTCGAGAACCGCATTGTGGTCGATATATCCGGCCACATGATCCTCATAGCAATAAGCCATGGTCGGCAGATTGCCCGTGGAGATGTTGTTGTTGATCGCCTCGTTGAGCTCGTCATAGCCACCTTGCTGGGTGTTGGTGACGGTGATGTTGGGGTAGATCTTGTTGAATTCGGCGATGATCGAATCAAGAATCGGCTGCGCTTTGGATTTGCTGAGGGTATGCCAGAAGGTGATCTCGACCTTTTTGTTGGGGTCGAATTCCTCTTCGACGACTTCGCTAGCGGAGGTCTCCTCGCTCTTGCTGTTATTGTTGTCACCATCTTCAGACGGATTGGTGGCGCAAGAGGCGAGAAGGCAGGTTAGGCTCAAGCCCAAAACAACGGCAACTTTTTTCTTAATCATTTTTTGCTCCTTAAGTTTTGTTTCCATCGACGGCTCATTATACCTTTTTTTGAGATGAATATCCCAATTTCGGGAAAGGTTTCGTCGACTTTCACATAGTGAACTATTCCCACGTCCTTTTCGCAAGAAAAAAATAAACGGCGCGATGGCCGTTTATTGAATGGAAGGGAAGAGAAAGAGGAATTAGCCTTTGATGCCCGCGCGTCCGACGCCGTGCATGATGTACTTCCGGAAGA
Source organism: Paludibacteraceae bacterium (assembly GCA_963621535.1). Classification (GTDB taxonomy): domain Bacteria; phylum Bacillota_I; class Bacilli_A; order RFN20; family CAG-826; genus Alloenteromonas. The sequence continues at coordinate 13,710 of CAVFEQ010000035.1, forward strand.
AGATGAACAAAAGCAGGAGCGGGACGGTGACCAAGATCGTCGCGGCCATTTGGATGCCATACTGCGGATCGCCGTTGCTCGTGGTGAAGGAGCTGCGGAGAGCGTTGGTGACTAGTCGCCAGCTAGGATCAGTCGTCGTAACGAGGTTAGGCCAGACGTAGGAGTTCCAAGAGCCCATGAGCTTCAGGATGAAGATCGAAATCAAGGTAGGCATCGCTAAGGGGACCATGACCTTCCAGAGGAACTGCCAGTCGCTTTTGCCGTCGACTTTCGCGGCCAAGTAGAGCTCATTAGGGATCTGTTTGAAGTTCTGCCGGAGAAGATAGATATAGAAGACAGAGACCCAGAAGGGGATGATCATCGCCCCGAAGACGGAATCTTTGTAGTTCAGCCAGCCTTCGACTCTGCCGACGCCGAACTCATACCAAGGCAGGCGCGAGACGGTGATGTAGTTGGTGATGACCATCATCTCGCCCGGGATCATCATGGTCGCCAAGAGGATGGCGAACATCACGTCTTTGCCTTTGAAGTTAAGGCGGGCAAAGGCGAAAGCGGCGAAGATCGTCGTGACCAAAGTCCCCAAGGTGGAAAGGATGCCGACGATCAAGGTGTTGCCGACATAAGTCCCGAAATCGAAGGTGTTGAAAACGGTGATGTAGTTGCTCCAAAGGACGTTCGTGGGGAAGAAGGTCTGATGGAGGGAGCGGATCTCGGTCGTGCTCTTCAAGGAGGTGATGACCATCCAATAGAAGGGGAAGAGGATGATGACGCTCATGAAAACGAGGAAGGCATAGACCACGATGAGCGAGATGATCTTCATGATTGTCTGCGCTTTCTCGAGTTGGGAGGCGTTCTTCGATCTCTCTTTGATGACTAGGTGCATCGCGGAGGTATCAATCGCCTGGTAGGCAGGGGAAGCCTCGCGCTCTTTTTGCTTTTCCGCCTTGCCTTTCATGCGGAAAAGCTTTTGGAAGAAGCTGCGGTCATCGTATGAGGCGTTGTTCTTTTCGTTTGCCATATCAGTAATGCACCCTCTTCTTTGAAACTTTGAATTGGATCGCCGTGAAAATCAAAATGATGATGAACAGAAGCACCGCGGCGGCTGCGCCGTATTGGACGTTGCCTTTGACCATATCATAAATATAGTAGACGACCGTATACATGTTGTTGGTGCCTCCGCCATCTGTAGAGGATTTGCCAAGCAAGCCGACGACGGAGGTGTATTCCTTGAAGCTCCCGATGAAGGAAGTAATCATGATGTAGAGGATCTGCGGGGAAAGAAGAGGGACGGTGACGTGCATCATCGTCTTGAACTTGCCCGCGGAATCGATCTTCGCCGCGTCGTAATATTGCTTGTCGATGTTCTGCAAGCCAGAGAGGAAGATAAGGATCTTAAACGGAAGGCTATGCCAGATGATGTAAATGCAAAGGGCGATCATGGCGCGCCACTGCGGAGCGCCTTGATCGATCCAGGTCGTCTGACCTAAACCAAAGATATAGTTGATGATCCCTTGGTAATCGAACAAGACCGCGAACACCATGCCTACGGCGATCGCGTTAGTGACATAAGGGATGAAGAAAATCGTCTGGAACAGCTTTTTGAACGCCGGAATCGAATTGAGCCCGATCGCGATCAGCAAGGAGATGATGATCGACAAAGGGACGGTCACGAAGGTGATGATCAGGGTGTTAGGGAAGGCATAACGGATGACGTCCATCGTGAAATAAACGTCCTTCACCACCCCTGAGGCATCGACATAAGTGCCTTTGACCCCGCCGGAAGTGAAGTTCGTGCATGCCCAGCGGTAGACGCTTTCCTTCGAGCCGGTTCGCCCAACAAGCCCGAGGACGACCCCGAAATTCTCAAGGGTGAAGCCGGCGCTGGTCTGGGTGACGTAGTCATAATCCTTAAGGAAGGCGATGACGATCGTGTTGATCAGAGGATAGAAGGTGAAGACCGCCATCAAAATGATGGTCGGGGCCAAATACAGCCACGCCTTCCAATTGTTTTTCTCCCCCGCGTCAGCGGAAGTCCTCTCTTTCGAGCCGAAGCGAAACCACTTTCTGGTTTTCTTTTGGCTCAGTTTGCTCTCAACGTTGCTAGCCATGGGGTCTTAAATGAGGCGCATCTCGCCCTCTCCTAGGCTGAAAGCAAAGCACTTATGGGGCTTCACCTCGCAAAGAACTTCGCCAAGCTGGACCTTCGTGAAGGCGTCGATGACGAATTTGGTGTCGCTCAAGCGATATTCTTGGTCGCCGTTGAGCATGATGTCGCGGCCCATCGTGAGAATCCTCTCGACTTTGAAATGGAAGTTGTTCTTCGCATTCTCGCCGATGAAGATGCCCTCCGGGCGGATGCCCACCGTGACTTCTTGGTCGCTCAGATCGCGGCCGTCTTTTTTGGCCGCCTCGATTTCTTCTGGGGTGATCTCTCTCACCATATCGTCTCCGACATAGACCTTATGATCTTGGATGCGGCCTTTGAAGAAGTTGATCGGCGGAGTGCCGAGGAAGTTCGCGACGAAGCGGTTGCAGGGGTTGTTGTAGACCTCCTGAGGAACGCCTTCTTGCTGTTTGACCCCGAGTTTCATGACGACGATCTTGTCGGAAATCGACATCGCCTCTTCTTGGTCGTGGGTGACGAAAATCGTGGTGATGCCCGTATTTTGCTGGATGCGGCGAATCTCTTCGCGGGTCTGCAGACGAAGCCTGGCGTCAAGGTTGGACAAAGGTTCATCAAGAAGGAGGACCTTGGGCTTCTTAACGAGGGCGCGAGCAATGGCGACCCTCTGCTGCTGGCCGCCTGAAAGCTGATTCGGCTTGCGTTCAAGATATGGCTCAATCTGAACGATTTTCGCGGTTTCGCGAACGATCTTGTCGATCTCGTCTTTCGTGAGTTTGCGTTTTTTGTATTCGGGCTTGCCGTCCACATCGGTAAGTTGCTTTCCATCCGGGCCCATCACCGGCTCCTCGATGCGGAGGTTGGTGAGGGGGAAAGCGACGTTCTTATAAACCGTCATATGCGGATAAAGCGCGTAGTTTTGGAAAACGAGGCCAATGCCGCGTTTCTCCGGCTCAAGATCGGTGACATCCTCGTCTCCGAACCAGATTTCGCCGGAAGTCGGTTCCAATAAACCTGAAACCATGTATAAAGTCGTCGACTTTCCGCAGCCGGAAGGCCCCAAAAGTCCTACAAGTTCGCCATCGGGTACCGTAATGTTTAAATCTTCGACCGCGTGTGTGTCCGGGATGCCTTTTTTGGGGTTCCCAGGGAAGATTTTGGTCAAGTTCTTGAGCCTAATTTCCATCCAGCTTGCTCCTGTTCGTTGTTGCCCCCCATTATAAGGAGTTGTTTTCCCTCTCTCAAGAGAGGGGATGCGGGCAAATCAGTAGCATGTTAAATAAAAAACTCATCTCCAAAATCCACGACTCCAAAAACCCATCTCCAAA
>CAVFEQ010000036.1:0-16968 GCA_963621535.1 Paludibacteraceae bacterium
AATAACGTCATTTTATGTACATTACTTTGTCATCTAACCTTTCAAAGTTCATTTCAAAGTTCAATTTTAGTTCAATTTTTGGTTCATTGCATGACGTTGTTACCAATGTATCGTTAACGTTAAAGAGCCATCGAAAACTATGGGCGAGAATGAATCATCAAATCTGTCGTCCTAGGTGGTGGAAACTCCAATGCGCACAAATTTATGCACTAATTTTGATTTTATCGTAAACCTACTGCATAAAAATGTGCGGGCGCACATATTTATGCATTAAGAACGGAAGGCTGAAGCCTTGTTCAAACGTGTTCCTTTTGCGTTTCTCTTATTTGAAAAGCCTGCAAAACGAGCTAAATATTCTGTTTTTGCAGGCTTTTCGCTTGATTGTATTAGTTGCGGTGGAAGAGCTTTTTCGTTTCGTAAATAGGATCGCTTGTATGGTCGATGCCAAGTTTCTTCAAGGTGCCGTTATCCATCTCAGAGAGGATGATTGTGCTATGGGACTGGCAGCCTTTTAGCTTGGGGAGCTGCTCTAAAGCCATTTCCGCCAAAGGGTTGCTCAGCGCGGAGATCGACAAGGCAATCAATATCTCATCTAGATGCAAACGGGGGTTATGCCCGCCCAAAGACTGGGTCTTGAGGTTGCAGATGGGCTCCAAAATGGATTTAGGGAGGATGGTCACGGAGTCGCGGATCCCGGCAAGGTGCTTGAGGGCATTGAGGATCATGGCGCTGTTGCAGCGAAGAAGGGGCGAGTTCTTGCCGGTGATTAGCGTCCCATCTTCGAGCTCAATCGCCGCGGCGGGCTCGTTGGTCTTCTCGGCTTTTGCTCTAGCAGAGGCGATTGCCTTCCTTTCGCTGACATCGATCCCGTTCATTTTCATCAGCGAGTCGATTTTAGCGACTTCGGCTTCGTTATTTTGCCCTTGTCTTCTTTTCACAAGGGCTTTGAGGTAGCGCCTGATGATCTCCTGGCGGCTTGCTTCCTGGCAGGCCTCATCGTCGCTTATGCAATACCCAGCCATGTTGACCCCCATGTCGGTAGGAGACTTATAGGGGGAGGCGCTGAAGATCTTCTCGAAGACCTTGTTGAGGACAGGGAAGATCTCGATGTCGCGGTTGTAGTTGACCGTGCTTAGGCCATAGGCTTCTAAATGATAGGGGTCGATCATGTTGACGTCGTCTAGATCGGCGGTCGCGGCTTCATAGGCTAGATTCACCGGGTGCTTCAAAGGCAAATTCCAGATGGGGAAGGTCTCGAATTTGGCGTAGCCGGATTTGATCCCATTCTTATTGTCGTGGTAGAGCTGGGAGAGGCAGGTGGCCATCTTCCCGCTTCCTGGCCCGGGGGCGGTTAAAACGACGAGGGGGCGCGTGGTTTGGATGTAGTCGTTCTTGCCTAGACCTTCCTCAGAGACGATGTGCTCGACATCGTAAGGGTAGCCTTCGATGACGTAGTGGCGGTAGGTTTTGATTTCCTGCTTCTGCAGAAGCTTCTCGAATTGCTTCGCCCCTTTCTGGTTCTGGAACTGGGTCAAGACGACCGAGCTCACGTATAGCCCGGCGGAGCGGAAGGCGTCGATGAGGCGGAGGACCTCCTGATCGTAAGTGATGCCTAAATCCCCTCTTTTCTTGGCTTGCTCTATCGTCTCGGAGTTGATGGCGATGACGATCTCGGCCTCCTCTTTCATCTTCAAAAGCAGCTGCAGTTTCGCGGAAGGCTCAAACCCGGGCAGGACGCGCGAGGCGTGGTAGTCGTCGAATAGCTTGCCCCCGAACTCGAGATAGAGCTTGCCGCCGAATTGGGCGATCCTTTCTTGGATGTGCTTGCTTTGCAAGGCGAGATATTTCGCATTATCGAAACCTATTTTGGCCATGGTGAACCCTTTCCTGTGGAATGTACCGTTCTTTATTTTACTTAGGAGAACGGGGGCAAGGCTAGGAGAAAAAAGAGAAGGGGAGATGAAAGCGTTAACAGGGAGGGTGGGGCGCGTAAACATCGTTCATCTCGTGTCCGTTTTTGGGTTACCAATACAGTTCAACAAAGGAAAAAACTGCCAAATACGGGAATTTAAATGCGCCAAATACGGGAATTTAAATTAGCCAAATACGGGAATGTTGTTGAAAAACATACGTAAGCATCTATAATTTCTTTAAAAGAGCGAATATGAAGAACTATTACCCAAGATTGATTGAAAAGACCATTGAAAGAAAATTGAGGACGAGTGGGGCTGTTTTGATCAGTGGGCCGAAGTATTCGGGCAAGACCACGACCTGCTCCTTGTTCTCAAAAAGCAAAATCACTCTTGTTGATGACGATCTCATCAATATGGTGTCCGCCGATCCGCAGATTGCCTTAAAAGGAGAGACGCCGCGCCTTATCGATGAATGGCAGAGCATCCCGAATCTTTGGAATTTGGTCCGCAAAGAAGTCGATGACCGGGCTTCCTTTGCGCAGTTCATCCTCACGGGCAGCGCCACGCCAAGCGACTCGAGGAAGATCCATCATAGCGGCGCCGGGCGCATCAGCGAGATCAAAATGAGGCCGATGTCCCTTTTCGAGTCATCTGATTCCAAAGGCGAGGTATCCTTGCAAGCCCTCTTTGATGAGGAGAACTACTCTTTTTTCTCCATGAATGAGGGCTTTTCCTTGGAGGATGTTGCCTTCTGCCTTTGCCGCGGAGGGTGGCCGATGAGCCTTTTGCAGGATAGAGAAGACGCCCTAGACGTCACCAAAAACTATTATGAGGGCCTTTTCAATTTCAAAGCCAGCAGCAACCCCTCCCTGCGGAGAAAAAGGCCAGAGATCCTACGCTCCATCCTAAGAAGCTACGCGAGAAACATCTCTTCCAAGGCTAGTCTAGCGCTGATGAAAGAGGATCTAAGAGGAAGAGGAATCGCTTTGGACGAGAAGACCTTCCGCTCTTATTTGGAAATCGCCTACGATCTTTTCATCCTTGAGGATCTACAGGCTTGGGCGCCGGAACTAAGAAGCAAGACGGCCATCCGCACCGCGCCGATCCGCCATTTCGTCGATCCTTCGCTTGCTTGCTGCTCCCTTTTCGCCTCCCCGAAGGATCTTTTAAACGACCCTTCCAGCTTCGGGCTTCTGTTCGAGGATCTGGCGATCAGGGATTTAAGGGTCTATGCCGAATCTCTTAACGGGAAGCTTTTCCATTACCGGGACAAGAACGGACTTGAGATCGACGCCATCGTCCATCTTGATGATGGCAGGTGGGGCGCCGTCGAGATTAAGTTAGGGAGCCAAGAGGGGATAGAAGAAGGGGCCGCCCACCTGCTGAAACTGGAAAAGATCCTCGCCCCATCCTTCAAGAAGCCTTCCTTTAAAATGGTCCTGACCGCGGTGGGCAAGGCCCATCGGCTTGAGAATGGGGTCTACGTCTGCCCGATTAACCTTCTACGAAATTAGAAAGCCTTTTTAGGGACGTTTATAGATTTAGACGCAAGAATCGTTATGGGTCGAATCGCCTGCGCTGCTTTGTTTGCGCTTGCCTTTTAAATTATGCCTTTGGGGCTCTGCCTTCTCCAACAAGGCTTAGAAGGGCCTATAGAGCGGTCTTCATCTAAAGGATGATGGTTTCTCTTCTTTTGTAGAGATTCGCCCTGAGGAGCCTCTTACTGGCTTTCTTTGGCTAGCTTTGGCTCAGTTTATCTTGATCCGCTCGACCTTGGAGCTGTGCTTCAGACTCTTCTGGTCGTAGCTGATGCCGACCAGGATTATCTCGCCCTTATAGCCTTCCCAGGCCTCCCAGTAACGCCTCTCCTTTATCTGGGCTAGCGCCTCATCCGGGGACTTCCCGACCTTGAGCTCGATGATGATGGGGATTAGCCCAGGCTTCTTTGGGAAGAGGGAGACGTCGCTCCTGCCGTTAATCGAGGTCTCCTCCTTTCTCACCCAATAGCGCTCCCTCGCCTTGTAGTAGGAGACGATCACGACGAGGGCGAGCACGCCTTCGTCGTTCTTGGTGAAGGGTGAGGCGAGCTCCCTGTGGTTTCTGTCTAGCGTCGCGTCGATCTTCTCCGCGTCGCCGTCGATGGTCGCCTGGAGGAGAGAGGGGGAATCGCCGATGGGATCGCGCGCCTCCTTCCAGTCGAGTTTCTCTATCGCCTCTTCGAACTCGTAGCCGATCTCCTTGTTGGGGATGAAGCAGCTTCCCGGCTCGGCGGGGTTCTCCCCGGGGGCATAGGCCAGGTAGCCGAGGTGGATCAGAACGGTCAAAGCGGCGTCTTTGGAGTCGATTTTTGTCAGGTCGTTGCCAAATTTGCCCGGGCTGACACTCACCCTCTCCCCGGCGAGCATCCGGATGATCTCGCCTTTGAGGGCCCCTCGGTCGTAGTTCATGTAATTCGTGACGGCCTCGATGGCGGAGGTGCTCGTCCAGTAATTGCCGCAGACGCCCCCCTCGATGGCTTCCACGACGGACTTCGGGCTGTAGATCTCAAGCCCGCCGAGGCGGTAGCCGTCGTACCAGCTCTTGATCTCGGAAAAATCCATGCCGTGCCGCTCGCAGAGGGTTTTAACCTCGCTCTCAGTGAAGCCAAAAAATGGCGCGAGGCTTTTGGGACTAAGCATGTTGTATTCCCTGAACACGTTGAGGGCCGATTGGGTGCTGTACCTTCTTATGGGCAATATGCCGGTCATGTAGACGAGGCCGAAGCAAGAGGAGATGTCGCTGGACTTGAAGAGGTTGCGGAGAAGCATGGTGAAGGAATCGCAGAGCTTCTTGTTATTGGGCTGCTCGCGGTATATCACGTCCCACTCGTCGATGAGGAAAATGAAGGTGTCGCCGGTCCTTTGTTTGATTTCCGCGATTGCGTCTCCCAAAGGAAGGCCCTCAAGGCTTACTTCCGGGTAGGCTTTCGCGAGTTCGGCGATAAGAAGCCTGCACAACTCATCCACGAAGAGGCTTGGATCTTTGAGTCCGGTGTAGACCTTCGCCAGATCGATCCAGAGGACGTTGTGCTTGTTTAGATGTTTCTCGAAGGATGGGTCCTTCGCTATCGCGAGGTCCTTGAACAGCTCCCTGGAGTCGCAGCCTTTGGAGTAATAGGCGTTGAGCATCGAGATGGCCATCGTCTTGCCGAACCTCCTTGGGCGGGTGACGCACATGAACTTGAAAGAGCCCGCTCTAAAATAGGCGTTCGTCTCCTTGATGAGGAGGGATTTGTCGACGTAGATCGGGCTGTTGAGATCATCGGCGAAGTTGTCGTTGCCTGGATTCAAATATCTTCCCATAGGTGCCGCTTCCTTTCTAGAAACATTTTACCATACAAAAACTCATCGGAAGAAAAGGTTTGGGGCTTTAAACGGACGCGAAAAAGGAGTTCCAGTTCAAAGGAAAAGGCGTTCCATCGCCGGCTGGGGTTTCTGACTTTTTAAGATTATGTATGCCCAATTTATTTGACCTCTGAGCTGTGTCTCTGGATTGTTTTTTCTTAGCCGATGGCAATCGGGGTCGCCTTGCCCCTTATAGTCACGAATGTCTCCCAGTAACGCTTCTCTTTGATCTGGGCGATGGCCTAAGCCGGGGATTTTCCGACCCCAGGTTCGACAATATTAGGACTGATAGTACCCTGCTCAAAGGAACGCCGCGAAGCCCTGACGGGGATGGCCTTATTTCCAGCCGAGCATTTTGATTGCCCTCTCGAACTCCATTCTGATCTCTTTGTTCGGGATGCGGCAAGTCCCTCCATGCCCGTCGGGGTCACGGGTGTAGGCCAGGTAACCAAAGTGAACAAGAACGCTCAGCGCGGCGTCTTTGGAGTCGACCTTCGTCAGGTCGTTGTCGAACATAAGGGGCTCCAGCTTGACCTCCTCCCCGGTGAGAAGGGACATGGCCTCGCCCTTCAAGGCGCCGTCGCCGTAGTTCAAGTACTCGGTGAGGGCCTCGATGGCGCAGGTGGCTGTCCAATAACCGTCGCAGACGCCATCCTCGATCGCGTTCACAACGGATACGGGGTTGTAGATCGCCATCCCGCCTAGGCGATAGCCGTCGTACCAGCTTTTGATCTTTGCGAAGTCGGCGCCGCGTTTCTGACAAAGCCCCCTCACCTCATCCTCGGTGAAGCCGATGAACGGCGCGAGGCGCCACGAGCTAAACATCGTGTATTCCTCGAACACGTTTAGGCCTGATTGGTCTACGCCTTTCCTTATGGGCAATATGCCGGTCATGTAGACGAGATCAATCATCGAGGAGACATCGCTAGATTTGAACAAACCCTCGAGGAACCCGGTGTAGTCGTCGCAGAGCTTCTTGTCGCGAGCTTCATCCCGGTAGAACACGTCCCACTCATCGATGAGGAAGATGAAGCGGTCGTCGCAGATCGACCTGATCTTCGCGAAGGCCACGTTAAGCGGGCAGTCCGGTGGGAAAGAGATCGAATAGGCCTCGCCTAGGTCCTCGAGGATGTCCCTTTTGAGGGCCGATACGATGTCGCTCGGGTCTTTTGCATTCGAATAGGGGCCGTTCATGTCGATGCAGAAGACATTGTGCTTGTTGAGGTGTTCCTCAAAAGAGGGGTCCTTCGCTATCGCTAGGTCCTTGAAAAGCTCCCTGGAGTCGCAGCCTTTGGAGTAATAGGCGTTGAGCATCGAAAGGGCTAAGGTCTTGCCGAACCTCCTGGGGTGGGTGAGGCACATGAACTTCCGTGATTCCTTATTAAGGCTCGCGTTCGTCTCTTTGATGAGGAGGGATTTGTCGACGAAGATCTTGTTCTTCAGGTATTTTTTGAACTTAGAGTTGTTTTGATTGAGATACATTGCCATGGGTAAAAAGTCCTTTATAAATACATTTTACCAAACAAAAAAGCGTGGAAGAAAAAGTTTTTTGTTATGAGGGAGCAAAAGAAAATCACTCTCGCTCAAAGGAAAAGGCAACCGTCGCTAGGACGCCTTTTCTGCCTTTTTGTCTTATTTAGCTTGACCTATACGACCTTGGAGGTGTGTTTCAAAGTTTTCGTGTCGTAGTTTAAGGATTACCTTTATCGCCACTAGAGGCCTCTTCATAGCCTCTATGTGGCCTTTAGCAAGGAACACCATTTCGTTACGCCTAGGCTCGACGTGAAGGGTTTTATATAGTGGCTGCTTTGATTTAAGGAAGTTCCGCTCGTCAAAGACTCAGCTCAAGCGAGAAAGTTTTCTTCTCTAGAAGCGGTCCTTTATCCTCTATTCTTCTCTTAGACGCTTTTGATGCTGTCGACGCCGCGCGGGCCCACATCTGTGACGGCCACGTTTTGCAACTCATCAACCCCACCCGATGCTCTGAAAGCCGAAGCCAAGGTAGGCTTGTCGAGATTGAGCGAGCGAGTTATCAACATAGAAAGCGGAATTAAAGAAATCCCCATTCAGCCAAGTCTTTATCTCGGAGTTAGCGTAGTTATTCGCGTAGTGGCCGTTCTTTTTCTTATCATAGGCCTCGTTGTAGCGGTGGGCGTCAAACAGCTATGTCGAGGCAAGGGAGTAGACGTTGTCAGAGGAGGCGAGGATCTTCCAGGAGATCGTCTCGCATTTGAACCAGTCACCCTTCCCTTTCTTCGTGTAGTAGGTCAGGTCGAGGAGATACCATAAGTCGCTTGCTGGTGAGGTCAGCTTCCTTAGGGAGTCTAGGGTCGCCTCGTCGCTGACCTTGCTCTAGGATAAAGGTCATGGGTGAGGGTGTTGTTCTCTGTGTCAATCAAAGGGGTGATGTCTAAGGCGATGCGCGGTTCTTGTCGCGATCAAACTTTGCCTTTGGGGAGTAGCCGCCTGCAGGCAGGCTGCCTATGGCTAGCAATCTTTCTGGGTGAATAACGGACTAAACCCCGAATCGTGTTGATACTCTCAAAACCGTTTTTTCAGAAAACGTTCTTTAAAACCGTTCTGACTTAGAAAGACGGAAATCTATAGTACTAATGTAAAACATTGTCGAAGAATGATAATCAAACTAAATTTTCCTTCGATATCATCGAGAAGCGTCCCTTTTTTGTTTTGCCCTTCCTTGAAAAAGCGTACAATTTGGCCATTGCTTGTTATGGCCGACACGTTCGAATTCACAAAGTCTCAGAAGGCCTATCTCTTTTTTAAGAGGGCCGTGGATATTTTCGGATCATTCCTTGGGATTGTGCTTTTGGGTTGGCTGATGGTCATTTTGGCCATCGTCACTAAATGCACGTCCAAAGGGCCTGCTCTCTATAAGCAGAAGAGGATCGGGAAGGATGAGAAATTATTCACGATGCTGAAGTTCCGTTCCATGAGGGCGGACATGCGCGAGGTTGGCGCTAACGACATCAGCGAGGAGGAATACGAGGCTTCGGTCACCAAATGGGGCCATTTTTTACGCAGGTCCTCTTTCGACGAGCTCCCTCAGTTATTCAACATCTTCAAAGGTGACATGTCCTTCATTGGCCCAAGGCCGATGATCGAGGGGGACAAGGAGCCGGAATGCTACAACGCGAGGAAGGCCACGAGTCCCATCGCCTTCGAAATCAAGCCGGGCTTGTGCTCACTGGCCATCGTCAAGATGCATCGGACCCACGACCCCATTAAAAAAGCGAACTACGACAGCGAGTACGTTCGGAAAGTGTCCTTTAAGATGGATGCCTATATCTTCTTCTGCGCGATTGGGATATTGCTTGGCTTGAGACCAAAGGACAAGGGGCGTTAAGCTTCTATCACATTAAGGAGCATAACTTGCACATGAATATTTGGTATTTGCATCAGCACGCAACGCCTTACTCTATAGCCGGAATGCATCGGCCGTTCGAATTTGGAGAGTATTTTCAAAGTGCAGGCCATAAGCTGACTGTTTTCTGTTCGTCTTACTTGCATTTTGCTGGTTACGATATCATCGAAGGCAAAGCGAAAGTCTTGCTAAAGAATTTTGATGGTATCGACACCGTTTACGTAAAAACAGACGGATACAAGGGATCCGGATTCAAAAGAGTCGTCAACATGATCCAATTTTGGCGAAGAATGATCCCGGTCGGGAAAAAATACGCCAAAAAGGCCGGAAAGCCAGATGTGATCATCGCTTCTAGCCCCCAACCGTTAACGATGTTAGCCGGGCTTAAGCTAGCGAAAAAGTTCCATGTTCCTTGCATTTGCGAAATCAGGGATTTTTGGCCTGAGGTCTTTTTTTGCAATGGTATCGTAAAAGAAAAAAGCCTGTTTGGACGAGCGTTGCTCCAGGGCGAACGTTATATCTACGAAAAAGCAGATGGCCTCGTTTTCCTGAAAGAAGGCGACCATACCTATATTACTGATAAAGGCTGGGACAAAGGCCACGGCGGCAAGATAGATATGGATAAATGCGCCTATATCAATAATGGCGTAGACATCCAACGTTTTGACAGAGATCTAAACCAGTTCCCATTCGAAGACCCGGATCTGGATAATGGAAAATTCAACGTCGTTTACTGCGGCTCCATCCGCCCCGTCAACAACATTCGCATGATACTAAACGTCGCTAAACTCGTCCCGGAGGCGCAATTCCTAATTTATGGGGCCGGCAGCTGTGTGGATGAACTAAAGACCCGCATCGAAGACGAGAAGATAACCAACGCGAAGATGAAAGGCTACGTCGACAACAAATACGTTGCTTCTATTTTGCATCGGTCCTCCCTCAATTTACTCAATTACTCCAGCGAAAAATACAATTGGAGCAGAGGCAACAGCTCTAACAAGCTTTTTGAATATCTCGCAAGTGGGAAGCCCGTGTTATCCACGGTGAAAATGGGTTACGATATCTTAGAGCGTTATCAGTGCGGCGTATCCGCAGAAGAAACGACCCCGGAGGAAATCGCCTCCAAGGTCAAGCAGATCATGGCAATGAGCAAAGACGACTATCAAGCCATGGCGGATAACGCGCGGAAAGCAGCCGAGGATTTCGACATTCCAAAGCTCGCTAGACGATACTTAGATGAGATTGACCGTTTGATGAAAAAAGCGAAAAACTCAAAAGGAGAATGAATATGGTTAATGTGATCGGATTGGGCTACATCGGCTTGCCAACCGCCTTGATGATGGCCTCTCACGGCGTGGAGGTAGTCGGGACCGACTATAACAAGGAACTGGTGAAAACTCTGCAAGCGGGGCACACGACTTTTAAGGAAAAAGGGTTAGACGATCTCTTCAACCTCGCTTTGGAAGCCGGCATCAAATTCACCACGGAATACCAAGTGACAGACACCTACATCGTCTCCGTTCCAACCCCTTACGACAAGTTCTCGAAAAAAATCGATCCCTGCTACGTCGTCGCAGCCGTCAAGGATGTGATGAAAGTATGCCCCAAAGGCGCGACCGTCGTTATCGAATCCACGGTCTCTCCCGGAACGATTGATAAATACGTCCGTCCGATTATTGAAGCCCAGGGCTTTAAAATCGGGAAAGACATCAATTTGGTCCACGCCCCGGAGCGCATCATCCCAGGGAACATGGTCTATGAGCTGCTCCATAACAACAGGACCATTGGAGCGGACGATCCTGCGATTGGCGAAAAAGTAAAGAAATACTATGCCTCTTTCTGCCAAGGGGAGATTGTGGTCACCGATATCCGCACCGCTGAGATGACGAAGGTCGTCGAAAACACGTTCCGCGCGGTCAATATCGCCTTCGCCAACGAGCTCGCGAAAATCTGCCGCCATGACAATATGGACGTTTACGAAATCATCCGTATTTGCAACATGCACCCAAGGGTCAACATCCTCCAACCTGGTCCTGGAGTGGGCGGGCATTGCATTTCCGTTGATCCCTGGTTCTTAGTAGGCGATTACCCCTCGTTAACGAAGGTCATCGGCGAATCCATGAAGGTCAACGACGGCATGCCCGACTTCGTGCTTAACCGCATCTACGAGATCATGCGCGAGAAAGGGCTAAAGGATACCTCTCGCGTTGGGCTATACGGCCTTACTTACAAAGAAAACGTCGACGATCTTCGCGAATCGCCGACCTTGCAATTGCTCGAATCGCAGCAAAGGCATTTGGCGTCTCCTTTAAAAGTTTACGATCCATTCATTACGAAGGACGTCGTGCCTAATCAATACCATGACCTCGATCGCTTCCTAAACGACGTCGATCTCGTCGTCATCATGGTAAAGCACGACGAAATCAAAGAGAACATGGATAAGTTGCAAGGAAAAACCGTCCTTGACTGTCAAAACATCTGCGCTCTTCCCGGGGTCTACCACATCTGATGAAGAAAGTAATGCTGGTCTTCGGCACAAGGCCCGAGGCGATAAAAATGTGCCCTTTGGTCAATGAACTGAAGACCAGAAAAAACATACAAACCATCGTCTGCGTCACCGGGCAGCATCGTCAGATGCTCGACTGCGTCTTGGAGGCTTTCCAGGTTGTCCCCGATTACGATCTTTCGATCATGAAGGACAAGCAGACCCTTTTCGACATCACCTCGGCCGTTCTTGAACGGCTGAAGCCGGTGCTTGAGGAAGTTAAGCCAGACGTCGTGCTTGTCCATGGCGATACCTCGACCACTTTCGCGGCCTCTCTTGCTTGCTTCTATCTGCACATTCCCGTGGGCCACGTGGAAGCCGGGCTTAGAACCTACAACATCGATTCGCCCTTTCCCGAAGAATTCAACCGCCAAGCCGTCAGCGTGATCTCGCGCTTCAATTTCGCTCCGACGGAGTTAGCGAAGCAAAATCTTCTGCGAGAGGGTAAAAAAGAAGAAACCGTCTTCGTCACGGGGAACACCGCGATCGATGCCTTAAAAACAACCGTAAGAGGCGATTACACACATCCAGAGCTAGAATGGGCCAAAGGAAGCAAGCTCATCGTCATCACCGCTCACCGACGCGAGAATCTGGGCGAGCCGATGCACCATATGTTCAAAGCGATCCGCCGCATCATGGACGAGCATCCTGATGTCAAAGCCGTCTACCCCATTCACATGAACCCCATCGTGAGGCAGGAAGCCGAGGAAGAGTTAAAGGGCTGCGAACGAATTCATATCATCGAACCGCTGGAAGTGGTTGACTTCCATAACTTTTTAGCCAGGAGCTATCTCATTCTCACCGATTCAGGCGGCATACAAGAGGAAGCCCCTTCTTTAGGGAAGCCGGTCCTCGTCATGCGTGACACGACAGAAAGGCCAGAAGGCATAAAGGCCGGGACTCTGAAATTAGTTGGCACAAACGAGAAAACGATATACGACAATTTCAAAGATCTTTTAGAAAACGAGAGTTCCTATGAGGCGATGGCTCACGCCAGCAATCCATATGGGGATGGGCACGCTTGCGAAAGAATCGCCGATATTTTGGAAGAGGTCTTATGAAAAAAGCCTGCGTCATCGGCCATTTCGGTAAAGGGCTTAATCTAAGCAACGGCCAAACCATCAAAACCAAAACCGTCACCGAGGAACTAAAAAAAGAGCTCGGTGAAAATGAGGTATTGACCATCGATTCCCACGGGGGAAGGAAAACGCTGCTAAAAGCCCCCTTCCAATGTTTGAAAGCCTTAAGAAAGGGCAAGAACGTCATCATTTTCCCCGCGCACAACGGCCTAAGGGTTTATGCGCCTCTTCTAAGGTTCTTCCGTTCTTTTTATAAAGGAAGAAAGCTCCATTATGTCGTCATAGGAGGCTGGCTCCCTGAGTTCCTTAAAAACAAAAAAACATTGAAAAAGTCCCTTCTGAAATTCGATGGGATCTACGTTGAGACCAATTCGATGAAAACGGCTCTAGAAAAGCAGAGATTTGCGAATATCTACGTGATGCCGAACTTCAAGGAATTAAAAGTCTTAGAAGATAATCAGCTCGTCTATCCCAAAGGGATACCTTTTAGGCTTTGCACCTTTTCTAGGGTAAACCGTAAAAAGGGGATTGAAGACGCCTTCAACGCGGTAAAGAAAATCAATGAAGAGGTTGGATATGAAGCCTATTCGCTTGATATCTATGGCTCCATCGATAACGGCGAAGAAGAATGGTTCAGCGCATTAGAAAAAGCATTCCCTGCTTATGTATCTTATAAAGGGGTTGTCCCTTACAGCCAAAGCGTTAACGTCCTAAAAAACTATTACGCGCTTCTGTTCCCGACCCATTACTATACCGAAGGAATCCCGGGGACCATCCTTGACGCCTATGCATCAGGGGTGCCTGTCATTGCCTCTAAATGGGAGAACTATGGGGACCTGATAGAAGAAGGCAAAACCGGGATAGGCTTTTGCTTCGGAGATGAGGAGGATCTAGAACGAGTTCTTCTCGATGCTTTAAATCATCCAGAAGAACTGCTAAAAATGCGAGCAAACTGCTTAAACAAAGCTCGCGCATTTGAACCAAGCAAAGCCATAAGCCCATTAATTGACCGCTTATCGAAAAGCTCATGCGAAAAGGAAGAAAATGCAAAATCCATTTCATAAAAGTAGAATATTAGGCAAAGAAATCCTGTTTAAAGAAACGATATGTGGACCTTCAAGAAAAAAATAATGTTTGTTTGCTATAAAGCATTCGCCTCTTGGCTGCCAAAAAGCCAACGGAGCAAATTCGCGATGAAAATGCGCGGGTTTTTCGCAAGAAGGATACTGAAAAGCTGCGGGAAGAACGTCAATATCGACCGCAACGCATATTTCACTCCAGAAGTTTCTCTTGGAGATTATTCAGGCATCGGCGAGAAAGCGGAAATATATGGACCTGTGACCATCGGAAACCACGTGATGATGGCACCGGAAGTTGTTTGCTATACAAAAAACCACAAACACGATCGCCTGGATTTGCCCATGGATCAGCAAGGCTATGATGAGCCCAAACCAATCATCATTGGAAATGATGTCTGGATTGGAAGAAGGGTTATGATCATGCCTGGAGTGAAAATAGGCAACGGTGTCGTGATTGGAGCGGGGGGGTTGTTTCTAAAGATATCCCTGAAGACTGCCTAGCCTGCGGCGTGCCCGCGAAAGTGGTGAAAAATCGCGGCGGAGCAGCGGCTAATGGGGTATCTATCGATGCAAAATAAAAAGATGGGCATATCAACTTACAACATCAAAAAATGGTACAAGATGGTCAAAGGGACCAGCGTTTTGCATGTTAACCAAAGCATGGGAACCTGTTTCGTCCCCGGTCAAATAAACGGTTATTTTAATAATTTAACCGAAAAAGTCGTCAAAGAGCCCGAATTGCTAGAGAGCGAAAGCTTGCCTCTCTACCACACGGAAAAGAATGGCGAGGTAGAATTTCCTGTAGCCATATTTCAATATGGGCTAGGGGCTTATGATTTGTTTCTTAAAACCCAAGATCCCAAATATTTAAGAAAATTCATGCAATGCGTCGATTGGGCGATGAACCAGCAGCAAGATTCCGGAGCATGGGACAGTCTTTCCTTTTTATATCCAGATTATCCCTATTCGGCGATGTGCCAAGGCGAAGGAGCCTCTTTGCTCATTAGGGCTTTCAAGCAAACTGGTGACCAAAAATATATGACGGCAGCACAGAAAGCCTTGGATTTCATGCTTGAGCCGGTGGAGAAGGGCGGCACCACAAAATGCAGCGGAAAAGACGTTATCCTAATGGAATACGTTCAAATGCCAACGGTGCTTAACGGCTGGATTTTCGCTGCTTTTGGGCTTTACGATATGTCGCTAGAATCCCCAAACTCAAAATATGGGGAAGCCTTTTCGGCCACGATTGAAACAATGAAGAACCAATTGGATCTTTTCGACAATGGTTACTGGTCGAAATACGATGCCGACAAAAAGATAACAAGTCCTTTCTACCACAATCTTCATATCGCTCAAATGGAGGCCTTATATTTGGTAACGGAGGACAAGGCTTTTAAAGAACGCGAGGAAAAATGGCGTTTTTATCAATCGAAATGGTGGAACAGAAAGAGAGCCTTCATAAAAAAGGCATGGCAAAAAATCAAAGAGTAATCTAAGGTGACAATATGAATCTGAAGTCTAATTATTTCCACGTGATGTACCGCGAAAACGCGAAAGAAAAGCTGCCAAAGAACGCACGTTTTCTAGATGAGTTCAAGCTCATCAAGAACCCGGCTTTTCATTGGTGCGCCGACCCGTTTCCGATTCTTATCGACGGCAAAAGGTATATCTTTGCTGAAATCATGTCCCGCATAACCGGGAAAGCATCGATTGGTTATGTTTGTTTAGACGGGAAGAAAAAGAAATGGAAAAAATGCTTTCGACCAAAATTTCACATATCCTTCCCGAATATCTTCGTCTGCGGCGAAAACGTTTTTGCAATGCCTGAAACATATCAAGATCGCTGCTTGGCCAAATATGCCGTTTCGAAAAAAGATTTCTCTTGGAAAAAGGATACAACGGTCCTTAGTCTCCCATACTGCGTTGACTCTTGCTTTGACATCGATGGCAAAACAATCCTTTTGACATACGAAAACGACGAGCATTGCTCCAAAAAGGCAAATCATCTCGTCGTTCGCGATTTCTCTAATCCTTCGGAGGTTTTGTTTTCAATCGTCGATGACATGAATGTATTGCGGCCCGCGGGAAATTGCTTCCTAATGGATGGCTCTTTGATTTTGCCCACGCAAGACTGCTCAGCCATCTACGGAGGAGGGATCGTCTTTAATAAAATAGATTTGGAAAGCAAGCGCATAGAGCCTCTTTCCTTTTCAATATATCCCTCCGATATAAAAGCTAACTCAAAATACGCAAAAGCCGCCGGCTGCCACACGTATAATTGCTGCGATGATTTGGAAGTCATCGATGTTCTGCTTCCTGAGTTTGCTATCAGGGGGCTACTGCACAAAATCAAAGCCTTCTTCCGTGGCTGATTTGAACGACATCATGAAAAAGATTTTGCTTTATTTGGACGCGATGAGCCGCGACGGGGCCGAGCGCGTGATGGCTAATATAGCCAATTATTTAGCGGATGATTATCAAATCGCTTTGATAAACGATATCTCTTTTGGCGCGGAGAACGAGTATCCGCTGGACGAGAGAGTGAAACGTTATTGTTTAGGATTCGTCGGCGGCGGGATCAAAGGCAACCTCAAACGCATCAAAATGCTAAGAGGGATAATCAAAGCGGAGCGCCCAGACGTCATTCTCTCTTTTAAGGGGGCATGCAATCTCCGCATGCTCGTCGCCGCGAAAGGATTGAAAATAAGAAAAATCGTTTCCGTCAGGAACGATCCGAATTATGAATACGGACGTGGCTTAGTAAAATTGATCGCGAAACTCTTGTTTAGAAGCGCCTCAGGATGCGTATTCCAAACCCAAGAGGCGATGGATTACTTCCAAAATTCAGTTAGAAAAAAGTCCGTGATCATTTGGAATCCGGTCGCCGACAAGTTTTTCAAGCGTTCCTGGACGCCACTTGGCGAAGAAATTGTCGTGGTAGGAAGGCTTGTCCCCCAAAAGAATCCTTTGCTTGCCCTAGAGGCGTTCCGCTTAATCTTCGCGGATCACCCAGAGACTCGATTGACTTATTACGGATCTGGGGAGCTAAAAGACCAAATTCTTTCTAAGGTTGAAAGCTACGGGCTTGACGATAAAGTCAGAATCATCGACAACGTCCCCAATATTGAAGATTATCTTTGCTCCGCTAGACTGTTTTTGATGACCTCTGATTTTGAGGGAATGCCTAACGCTCTTATGGAAGCGATGACTGTAGGGGTTCCCTGCGTCGCCACGGATTGCCCTTGCGGAGGACCGAAGGCGATAAGCGACGGCTTCAACGAGGAAATGCTCGTTCCTTGCAAAGACGCCAAAGCAATCGCGCAGAAAGCAGTGGGCTTGCTAGAGGATGAAGAAAAGCAAAGGGAACTGTCCCAAAAAGAAAGGGATCGCTCCTCTTTGTTTGAAACAGAACGCGTGATGAAGCAATGGGAGGATTTCCTTTTTAAGTTATGACGGCACTTAGCGAATTCAATGCAAAAGGTTAGATGACAAAGTAATGTACATAAAATGACGTTGTTTTGGCCCCTTCCGGCTTTCTGGGCCGAAAATTCGCGATAACCCTGTCATTTTTTGGCCTTTTTTGGCGG
>CAVFEQ010000037.1:0-10634 GCA_963621535.1 Paludibacteraceae bacterium
TGAGGAGTTTCACGGTTTTTTACGCCGAAAAAATGCCAAAACCGTGAAACTCAATGCAAATTTCGCCCTTTTCCCGTCCCTTTGGGACGTTTCGCGCACATGTGGTGGAAGGGAGAAAAATAAGAGACTATAATCACTTCGCCTTTTAGGAGGACGCTTTATGGCCGACAATAATGATTTAGCTGAACTTCTCTTCCCCGACGTCACGATGACGATTGATGATCTTGAAGCGAAGTACCCCGCACGCAACTTGCCCGAAGGAGCCCAAGTCACTCGCTTCGCTCCCTCTCCTACCGGCTTCTTGCATACCGGAAGCCTTTTCACCTCGATGATTTCCTATACCCTCGCCAAACAATCTGGTGGCGTGTATTTCTTCCGTCTGGAAGATACTGATACGAAACGCACCATCGAAGGAAGCGGCGATCTTCTTATCGATCAGCTCGCTCAATTCGGCATCGTGGCTGATGAAGGGTATACCCCAAATGGGGATAGCGGCGACTATGGGCCCTACCAGCAATCGAAACGTCGCGACATCTATCGCACCGTCATTAAGCAGATGATCAAAGACGGCTCCGCTTATCCTGATTTCTGCACGCCCGAGGATTTGGACGCCATCCGTGCGGCACAGGAAGCTAATAAAGTCCTTCCTGGTTACTATGGCAAATACGCTCGTGACCGCAACCTTTCGGTTGATGAGAGAATCGCGAAAATCAAAGCGGGCACGCCTTGGGTCATTCGCTTCCGCTCTCTCGGGGATCATGACCGCAAAATCAAATTCAACGACGCCATCCGCGGGGAGATCGAGCTCCAAGATAATGATACTGACGTGGTTATTTTAAAATCCGATGGCCTGCCTACTTATCATTTCGCGCACGTGGTTGATGATCACTTTATGAGAACGACCGTCATCACGCGCGGCGAGGAGTGGATTCCTTCCACGCCGATTCATCTCGGCATGTTCAAGAGCCTTGGCTGGCACGCCCCTCGTTACGCCCACATTCCCTCTATCATGAAACTTGATCACGGGAATAAAAGAAAGCTTTCCAAACGTAAGGACCCGGAAGCCGCGGTCTCCTATTTCTTGGAGCAAGGATATGAACCGGAGTCGCTATTGGTCTATTTGATGTCCATCGCCAATTCGAACTTCGAAGAATGGACCTCGGCAAATAAGACCTACGACATCTCCAAGTTCGCCTTCCGCCTTAAGAAGATGTCTCTTGACGGAGCGCTTTTCGACCAAGACAAGCTCAATTACTTCGGCAAGGAAATGATCGCCAAGACGCCATTAGATAAGCTTTTCGCCGATGTGAAGGCATATGCTAAAAAATACGATGCGGTTTTCTTTGAGCACATCGAGAGCGATGAGACCTACTTCAAGAAAATCCTCAACATTGAAAAAGACCGCAAAAACCCAAGGAAAGACTATGCGAAGTTCGCTGACATCTATCCGCTTATCAAATTCTTTTACGCGGACGAATATGCCAAAATCCTTGCAAATCCCCTTCCTTTTAATCCTTCTTATACCAAAGAGGACATTGTTGGGGTGCTTTCAGACTGCGCGGATAAGATGCTCTTCGGCACCGATGAAAGCAGTTGGTGGAACGGCATGAAAGAGATTGTCTCTGCCCATGGCTTCGCCGTCTCGAACAAAGATTATCTCGCTCACCCCGAGCTCTATAAGGGCAACGTTTCCGATGGCTCTGGCATTTTGCGTGTTGCCATCACCGGGGCGAAGGATTCGCCTAACCTCCATGAGATCTTAGAGATCCTTGGGAAGGAAGAGGTCCTCCGCCGCGTTGGGCTCGTCATAAATTCTTTGAAATAAGTCCTTGCCTAAAATTCGCGGGAGTGAAATAATTTCTCTCGCGACCATGGCCCCATGGTCAATCGGTTAAGACGGGACCCTCTCAAGGTCCAATGCCTGGTTCGACTCCAGGTGG
The DNA here is from genome assembly GCA_963621535.1 of Paludibacteraceae bacterium. Classification (GTDB taxonomy): domain Bacteria; phylum Bacillota_I; class Bacilli_A; order RFN20; family CAG-826; genus Alloenteromonas. The sequence continues at coordinate 1,941 of CAVFEQ010000037.1, forward strand.
GGTCACCAAGCGAAAATTTGGCTCCTTCGAGGGCCTTTTTTCTTTATTTGTCCCCGTATATTTGCTTGAAGATCGCTTCGATATCCAGAAAAGAATCGATGAAGGCAAAAGGTTTTTCTTTCGCGATTTTAGACTTATCGCCATAGCCAAAGCTAACCAAAAGACAGGGGATGTTGTTTTGGTTTGCCCCTTCCGCGTCTAGATGGGTGTCGCCAACCATCAAAGCACTTTTTTCTTCTTCGATTTGGCAAAGGCAGCGACGGATAATCTCCCCTTTTCTTGCTCCGACCCCATCGGAGGAAGAGCCAAAAACCTGTTCAAAATATTGGCTTAGATTGAATTTTTTGAGGATATCTTTGGCTAGGTTTCCATTTTTTGAGGTGCAGACGAACAAACGATATCCTTCTTTCTGCAATTCCCTTAGTCCATCTTCGACCCCGGGATAGATGGTGGCGTCATATTTCCCTTCGCTTTCGTAAAGCTCGCGGTAAATCGTGACGGCTTGTTCAATGTCTTCTTCCTTTACTTTCGATAAGCGGAAACAATCTCTTAAAGGAGGGCCGATGAAGTAATTCAAATCCTCCTTCATAGGGACGGGATAGCCTAATTTTCTTAAGGTTTCTTTGGCACAGCGCTTGATTCCTGGGGCGCTATCAAGAAGTGTGCCATCTTGATCAAAAAGGATAACTCTAGTTTTCATAGGCCGCATTTTAAAAGAATTTGGGCTCCTTTACTCCATAATTTTTCCGCTTTATCAAGAAGTATAATAAGGCCATGAAAGAACAATTCAAACGTAGCTCGTTGCTTCTTGGCGAGGAGGCCATCGAGACCCTGAATCATAAAAGAGTGGCCGTCTTCGGCCTTGGAGGCGTTGGCGGAAGCGCGGTGGAAACGCTCGCTAGGGCTGGGGTTGGCGAGTTCGATCTCATCGATAACGATAGCTTTTCCCTCAGCAATCTGAACCGTCAGTGCCTAGCGACTTTGGAAAACATCGGCTGGTCAAAAGTGGATGTGGCAGAGGAAAGGATCCTCTCGATCAACGAATCCGCCATCGTCCATAAGCACCCTTGCTTTTTCTTGCCTCAGAATCAAAGCGACATTGACTTCTCGCAATTCGATTATGTCGTGGACGCCATCGATACGATGTCGGGGAAAATCGCCATCATCAAAGCGGCCAAAGATTGCGGCGTCCCCGTCATTTCGGCTTTAGGATGTGGAAATAGGCTCGATCCAAGCAAGCTCACTCTTGGCGATATTTTCGCGACGAAAGACGATCCTTTGGCAAGGCGTTTGCGCAGAGAACTCCGCAAAATCGGCATAAACAGCATGAAAGTCGTTTACTCGACGGAACCCACGTTGCCTTTAAAAGAAACAGCGGATGAGCCTCTCCCTCCCGGAAAAAAGACCATTCCTGGATCTTCTTCCTTCGTCCCTCCTGTCGCCGGGGTTCTTTTGGCCTATACCGTTTGCATGGATTTGCTCTCTTCTTCTTTGAATTAGCAAAGTTTTACGGAGTTATTGAGAAAATGAAGGGGACTGCGCATAATTACAAACGATGATATTGAACATCGTCATCTACGCAATATCTTTGCTCGCCGCCTGTCTCTGCGCCTATCCCCTTTCGCAGTTCAATATTTACCTTTGGCTACTCGCCATTCCGTTTTGGTTCCTTTTTTATTATGTTTGCTTCGGCCTTTGGCTGGTGATTCTGACTCTTTGGGGCCAGTTCTTAAAACGGAAACCCTCTCCGAGCAAGCCATCTCTTTTTTACTGCGGCGTCATCCACCAAACGGTCATCACCTTATTTTGGGCGATCAATATCCATGTGCGCGTCCGCGGGACGAGCAAGTTGCCCAAAGAAAAAGTTCTTTATGTGAACAACCATATTTCGAATTTCGATCCGATGGCTATGCTGGCCTCTTTCCGTCATCCCCTTGTCGCTGTCACAAAACCTGAGAATATGAAGTTCCCGATCGCGGGCCCTTTCGTGAAAATGGCAGGGTTCATCCCCATTAACCGCGAAAACCCCGTTGAGGGGATCAAATCCATCGAAAGAGCGAGTCAATATTTGAAAGAAAACCTCGCCGACGTCAACATCTGCCCTGAGGGGACGAGGAACAAAACGGATCAGTTGCTGCTCGAGTTCCATGCGGGCTCTTTTCGTGCGGCAATGGACGTCAAGGCGCCGATCGCCGTTGTCTGCGTGAAAGGGACGAAGGAGATTGCTAAACGCGCTCCCTGGCGGCCCACGTTCGTTTATCTGGATATTCTTAAAGTTATCATGCCGGAAGAGTATGAGGGCTTATCCTCCCATCAGGTGAGGGATATGGCTGTCAGCCTCATCCGGCAAGACCTGGAAGGAGGAATGCTTTATGAATTATATGCTCTTTAATAGCAAGGCTAATGCTGGCGAAGGAAGAGAAGACGCTCTTGCATCCGCAGAGAAACTGAAGGCCAAATACGGGGAATTCGATTTCCGCGATTTGCTTTCCCTCAATAAGGAAGAATTCTTCCGCTCCCTCAAAAGCGAGGATATGGTCATCATTACGGGCGGAGATGGGACGCTTAATCACTTGGTGAACGACATCGGCGATGCCCCAATCCCTGAGAAGCTTTATCTTTTGCCTCTTGGGACCGGGAACGATTTCCTTAACGATGTCATTGATTCTAAGCAAGAAGATGGGCTTGTCCCCTTGAAGCCTTTCTTAGCCAATCTGCCGGTTGTGGAGACGATGGGCCTTAAACGCAGATTCGTCAATGGCATCGGTTATGGGATCGATGGGGAATGCTGCGTCAAGGCCGAAGAGATGAAAAAAGAGGGAAAGACCAACATCAATTACGGCAACATCACCGTGAAACTCCTTCTCACGACCTATTTCGCCCCTAAGGCGACCGTGCTTTTGGACGGGAAAAAATACGCCTTCAATCGCGTCTACATCGCCGCCGGCATGAATGGACGTTATTACGGAGGCGGCATGCAGGTCGCCCCAATGCAAAAAAGAAATGATGGCCTTTTGAGTTTCGTCTGCGTCTATGGGTCGGGAAAGCTTTCCACGCTGATGATGTTCCCCTCTCTTTTCAGCGGCAAGCACATCAAAAAGAAAAAGCATGTTTTTGCGCAGAGAGCCAAAGTGATCGAGGTGAAATTCGATCGCCCGACCGGCTTGCAGATTGATGGCGAAGTCGTTCCTAACGCCACCTCCTATAAAATCTATTTCCCCGAAGCATGAATAAGCTCCGAATCCCATCCCCCTTAGCAAAAGGCGATTCCCTTGCTTTCGTCGCCCCTTCTTTCGGGGCGACCAGCGAACCCTACGCGACCAGGATGGAGGCTTCGCTGGAGAATTTCCGCAAAGAAGGTTTTCTTACGCGCGTATATCCTAATGTTTATAAGAATGAGGGAATCGCAGGCAGCGCATCCCCTTTCCTAAGGGGCAAAGAAATCAACGAGGCTTTTGCCTCCTCTTCTAAAGCCATTATCTCGGTTGGAGGAGGGGAGAGCATGATCGAAATCCTCCCTTATGTCGATTTTTCTTCCATCAAAGCAGGGGAAGCGAAGTTCTTCATGGGCTATAGCGACAACACCAATCTGACTTTCTTGCTCAATACCTTGTGCGACATGGTCTCGATTTATGGCCCGCACGCCTGCTCTTTTTACGCTCGCCCCTTCCGTTATAGCGAAAAAGACGCTCTAAGGCTCCTTCAAGGGGAGAAGCACTTCGAAGGCTATCCTAAGTATTCCATAACCCGCAGCAACCCCGAACATCCCTTGTACCGTTACCGCTTGAGCCAAGAGAAAATCATCACCCCGAGCGGCTATTCTGAACCCTTTCAAGGGACTCTTCTTGGCGGCTGCCTTGATTGCCTCCTCTCCTTGTGCGGGACGCGCTTCGACAAGGTTGCTGAATTCAATGCTAAGCACCCTGAGGGGATCATCTGGTTCCTTGAATCCTGCGATCTGAACGCCGTTGCCATTCGGCGAGGGCTTTTCCAGCTTAAGGAAGCGGGTTGGTTTGACAATGCGAAAGGCTTTCTGATCGGCCGTCCGCTTCATCAGGAAGAGGTTTTTGGGACGAATCCTTTGGCTTCTTTCACCGATTTGCTGGGCGATTTTAATGTCCCTATCCTCTACTCCGTCGATTTGGGTCACATCCCTCCTTCTTTGCCTCTTCTTAGCGGGGCTTATTGCAAGGTCAAGCTCGTAGAAGGAAATCTCATCGTAGATTATCTTTGATTGCCTTGCATCAGGGCGGAACAAAACTTTAAAAAATAGGACATTGTACGAAAAATAAGAAAGTGGCTATGCCTTCTTTTTCCTCATGCGTTTAAAATGTCCTACGTTGTTTTTTGCAAAGGGGCCGCGAGGTTTGCGGTAGGTTTTATGGACACGAAATTTATTTTTGTCACGGGCGGAGTCGTCTCTAGCTTAGGAAAGGGCATCTCGGCCGCTTCGGTGGGTTTGCTTCTTCAAAAGAGAGGCTACAAGGTGTTCACCTTGAAGTTCGACCCATATTTGAACGTCGACCCCGGGACGATGAGCCCTTATCAGCATGGCGAGGTCTTTGTGACCGACGACGGGGCGGAAACAGACCTCGATCTTGGCCATTATGAAAGATGGCTTGACATCAACCTCACGAAAGAGGCTTCCGTCACCTCGGGCAAGATTTATAGCGCGGTCATCGAAAAAGAAAGGCGCGGGGATTATCTTGGCGCCTGCGTGCAGGTCATCCCCCATGTGACCAACGAAATCAAAAAGAGGCTCATGGACGCGGCGAAGGCTTCCGGGGCCGACATCGTCATCGCCGAAATCGGCGGGACGGTTGGCGACATCGAGTCGCAGCCCTTCCTTGAGGCGGTCCGCCAGGCCCGTCTCCAATTCGGCTACGACAACACTTTCTTCCTCCACAACACCCTCGTCCCCTATTTGAAGACCTCCGGCGAAACCAAGACCAAACCCACGCAGCATTCCGTGAAAGAGATGGCTTCTCTTGGCTTGCAGCCTGATGCGATCATCCTCCGCTCGGAAGTCCCTTTGGACACCCACACGAAAGAGAAGGTGTCTCTTTTCTGCAACGTTCCTCTTAAAGGGGTCTTCGAATGCGACGATGCCCCAATCATCTATTCTCTGCCGCGCAATCTCCATGAGCAGGGGATCGATGATTTCATCCTTTCTCATTTCCGCTTGCAAACGGAAGGGAACCAACCCGATTTGAAGGACTTCGATGCCCTTGTGGAGAAAATCAGCAAGCTCTCCAAAAAAGTGAAAATCGCCCTCGTGGGGAAGTACGTCGAGCTGCATGATGCTTACCTTTCCGTTTACCAAGCCTTGAAGGCGGCTGGTTACTACCATAATGTCGACGTTGAAGTCGCTTGGGTTCCCTCCACTGAGGTGAAAGCCGGCACAGAAGAGAGCTTTTTAAAGGGAGTGGATGGCATTTTGGTCCCGGGCGGATTCGGCCATCGCGGGAGCAATGGGAAAAAGCTGGCCATCCGTTACGCCAGGGAAAACAAGATTCCTTTCCTTGGCATCTGCTTTGGGATGCAGCTAGCGATCGTTGAATATGCCCAAAACGTTCTTGGGCTGAAGGAAGCCAATAGCACAGAGTTCGATCCTGAAACCCCATACCCCGTCATCGATTTCCTTCATAACCAATATCAGGGCATCGACATGGGCGGCACTTTGCGCTTAGGAGCCTACGATTGCGATATCCTTCCCGGAACATTGGCTTATCAATGCTATGGGCAGGAACACGTCCGTGAGCGTCATCGTCACCGTTATGAGTTCAACAACGCCTTCAAAGACAAATTCGAAGGCAGCGACATGGTTTTCTCAGGCGTGAACCCGCAAGCTAATCTCGCTGAGATCGTCGAACTCAAAAACCATCCTTTCTTCATCGCGGCTCAATTCCATCCCGAATTCACCTCACGTCCTCTGCGCCCAAATCCTTTGTTCCGCGAGTTTGTTGGCGCCGCGAAGAAAAACAAAAAATAAGAAATGCGCTATACTCAAAGGGCTTTATGAAAAAAGCCCTTTTCTTATATAGCGACCTAACCGGCGTCTCCTTCAAAAAAAGGAGGATCCCCAAAGCCATTGCCCGCCTAGGCAAGATCTTTGATTTGACGGTCTGCAAGACCAGCACGCTTGAAGAACTCGAAGAGAAGGTTCTGCTTGTCTGCTCTTCTTTTGACGTGCTTATCGCAGTCGGCGGAGACGGGACTTTTCACCGCGTGATCAACGTGGTTGCTAAAGCCGCGCGAAAGCCGATCCTAGGTTTCATCAACGCCGGGACGATGGGGGATGTGGCTAGCAATTTCGGGAGCTCGCATTCTTTTTGGAAAGGGGTAAAAATCATCGAAAACGGATACACCTCCCCCATGGATTTGTGTTCCGTTAACGACATCTACTTCGCTTATATGGGAGCGGTGGGGGCTTATTCTGACGTTGCATATAAGGCAAAAAGAGGAAGCAAAAAAAGATTAGGGAAATTCGTTTATTACTTCCTTTCGCTAGGCGAGGTGTTCCAGAGGCGCCGTTTGGACCTTACTTTAACTTATGGCGAGGAGCAAACTCACTTCGATGGTCCTTTTCTTTTGTTGATGAATGGGCGACGAGTCGGCGGGTTTTATGTGAATCGAAAAGGGGAGGCCTCTGATGGGAAATTTGAGGTCTACATGACTCCTAAAGGCATGTTTAACGGGCTTTTGCATTATTTATTGCCCAAGAAAAAATGGAGGCTAAGCGTTTCTGAGCTTCGCATCGAGAGCAAAGAGGAGCTCCCTTGGTGCTTCGATGGCGAAAAATATGTCTTTTCGACCTTGAATATCAAATCCTGCCATTCAAAAATAAGCGTTTTTTGCCGGGAAAAACGAAAATAGGCTCAATCGGGCTAAAAATAAGGCTTTAGTTGATTTTTGCGGAGTTTTTTCTCTTTTCTTTCTTATATAAAGGCTCTAAACTACAGCCGTACTTTATCTAAAGGAGATAAATATGAAAAAAACAGTACGTGGTCTGATGATCACAGGCATCATCCTGATGGTCATTGGCATCGTGATGTTCGGTGTGACACCGAAAATCATGACGGCAAGCGAAGGCACTAACCCCCTTGGCTTTGGAGCGATGGATTTGATTCACTCCTTCGTTCCGAGTTTCCTTGGCTTGTTCTCTACCTTTGGCCCTGCTACATGGTATTTCATTGGCACGGCCGGCGTTGTGGTTTTGATGTTCATCATCAACCTGATCGTCATCATCGCCAAAAAGAGGCCAGGCGGCTTATGGGTCGCTTTCCTCTTCCTTATTTTTGGTGCGGCCTTAAGCGCCGGGGTCGTCGTCCTCTTCACCCCTGATTATGTCAAAGGGGCGAGTGATGGCTGGTGCCCGCTTATCTGCCACATTCTCGAAACGCAAAAAGCGAATGGCTTCAAGATTTGGTGGCTCATTCTCATCTTTGCTGAGCTAGGAATCGCCGCGCTCGGCTTCATCTTCATTTTCATCGCCACCATCGTCAACATGGTTTACCTCGGCCGTTCGCCTAAGCCTCTTAAAGGCGCGCACGCTAAAGATGCTAAGAACGCCGATGTCGTTGTCATCCGCGACGACGCCGTCAACGGACCCGCTCCGACTTCGGAAGAAATCCGCCAGATCATGCACGACGAAATGAATCAGAGTTCCGTCAAGCCCGCGGCTGCCGAATCCGAATTCAAAGGAAGATCCACTTCCAGCGCTGAGTCCTCTCAAGCGATTGGTGGCGGAGCTACCGCCATCACCGGACCTCTTCTTGTCCAATATATTAATACGTATTCCCCTGAACCTCATGGACCCGCTCCGACGGATAGGCGTTCCTCCGTTCCTCTTTCGGAAATCAAAGAGAACGTCACCGGCGAGAAATCCCTCAAAGCCGAGGACATTCGCAAGATCATCAAAGAAGAGCTTGATTCCCAGAAGAAAGAAGCTGCCTCTCAGCCTCTTATCGTGACCGTCCCCGCTCCTTCAAGCGAGGAAGGGAATGAAGAGAAACCCTCCTCTTTGACTGCCGATGACATCCGCGCCATCATCGCCGATGAATTCAAATCCCATTTCGCCGAAAGCGAAAAGGAAAACGATGTGGACGAAGACATTGTCGTAGAACCCGTCCCTGAGCCGGAGCTTTCCGCCGATGACATCCGTTCCATCATCCGCGAGGAACTCGCCGCCGATAAGAAAGCCGCCGATGAAGAAGAGGCTGCTAAGAAGGCGGAAGAAGAAAAGAGAATCGCCGCTGAGAATGAGCGCAAAGAACTCGAGGCCAGACATCAAAAGGAACTCGAGGAAGCGCGCGCTCAAGCTGCCGAAGCTGCGAGAAAGGCAATCGAAGAAGAAGCCGCGCGCAAAGCCGCTGAAGAAGAGGCTGCCCGCAAAGCCGCGGAAGAGGAAAGAAAGAACACCTTGACCGCTGACCAGGTCCGCCAGATCATCGTAGAAGAGCTCTCCCGCAAAGAAGAAGAGAAGCCCTCTCCTGCGTCCGCTCCCACTCCGGCCCCGCTTTCCGCCGATGATATCCGCGCCATCATCGCCGACGAACTCAAATCCGTGAAAAACGTTTCTGATAAGCCGGCTACTCCTGTGACCATCATCGTCCGCGAGCCTCTTGATCGTAAAGAAGCGGCCCCGGCCGTCGAAGAGAAAAAGCCTGAACCGGTGAAGGAAGAGCCTAAGCC
>CAVFEQ010000037.1:10644-16932 GCA_963621535.1 Paludibacteraceae bacterium
AGCCCGCTCCATCCCCGGTGAAAGAAGAACCCAAGCCTGAGCCCGTGAAAGAGCCCGAGCCCGTCAAAGAGCCTGAGCCGACTCCTGAGCCCGTCGTTGAGGAAACCCCCGTTGAGGAGGAAGAGGCCTCTGCTTCAGAAGATGATTCTGGCAAAAGAACGGTTGGTCAGGTGAATCCGAATCTCCCGCCCCATGAGAAAATCATCCGCATCCCCTTCCAAACCAGGATGGCTGAGGTCGATGATGAGCTTAAAAACCGCTACAACGAGCTTAAGAGCGAAATCATGAGTTACGGGGTGAAGAGCCGCGTCTCTAACTCCGGCGACACCTTCCGCCTGCACAAAGTCACGTTCGTCAAAATGACGATTGCTGGCAAAGGACTTAAACTCTATATGGCTCTTGATCCGAAGGATTATGCAAACACGACCCTTCCGATTCAAGACGCTGGGCATAAGGGGACTTACAAGGACATTCCGCTTGTGTTCAAGGTCAAGAGCGACCTCTCCATGCGCCGCGCGAAGCAATTGATCGCTGACGTCATGAACAAGAACGGCTTGACCCAAGGCGAAGTTGAGAAGCGCGACTGGATTGCCGAGATGGGCGACGCTTCCTCTGATTCCGACGAAGATTAATCTTGTAGCCCGCCGCTAATGATGATTGCGGCGGGCTTTTCTTATGCTCAACTCGCCAAAGCATGCGGTTCATATCGGCGTAACGATCTTTAAGAAATGGGCGATTGGCTGGCTTTGTAATTCTTTTGCTGTTCTCTTGGAAAGAGAGCAAAAAACGAAAAAGGCCGCAAAAGTCATTGATTTAGTCTTTGATTGCATGGATAAATCCTAATTTCTGCCCTTTGGGTTTACCCATAAAACATTCTGGATTCGCTTTCGCTTGTTGTTCGCACGCCTAAAAAAGCCTCCCTTTATATGGCTATTAGAGGGAGGCTGTTTGTCTTTTCAGGGGGAGCGTCAATTGAGTTTATTGAGCTCGGCTTTGTATAAGGCGTAAATCTGCTTCGCGATTGTCTCGACTGGACGCGAGTCTGTGTCAATGATGAAATCGGCTTGGGGGACGTTTGACAAAGCAAATGCTTCCTTATCGTTTTCGATGCGCCTAGCAATGTCTTCTTCTTTGTCCCCGCGCTTCCTCATTCTCTCGATCCGCGTTTGCTCATCCGCGCGCAGCAAGAAGGAGATGACCCGCTTGTTTTTGAGGGCTTTGAACGCTTTTAATCCATTGGGGTCGACGACCACGCATCGATCGTCGGAGACCTGATCCTTCGAGCAGCCGTAGTAGTGGCCGTTGTAGTAGGTGGTTTCCACAAAGGAATAGCGCGATTTCATCTGCAGGAAGATGGGCTCGGGGACGAAGAAGTAATCCACTCCGTCTTTTTCGCTTTCCCTTTTTTCTCTGGACGTATGGGTGATGGCTTTTTTAATGCCGTAATTCTCCGCGAGGTATTTCGCGATTTCCGTTTTTCCCGAGGCGGATGCCCCAACCAAAATAATCATCGCCGACATTATAAAACGAGAAAAGATGAAATTCCTTTAGGAAAAAAGGCAAATTCCTCTTTATTCATAGGGTGAGGAGAAAAAATTATGACCCCATCTTATGAGAATTCGATTTCTGGGTTGTTCCAGGAGGACCCTGTCTGCGCGAAACTGAAAAGGAAAGTGCGCTCCAGCTTGATTGAGCTTGGAAAAAGTCCCGATGCCCATGTTTATGATTTCGATGAGGATTACCTTGAAAGCCATCCTTCCCCGGCCTCGCTTTTCCTAAAAGCGGTTAAAGGCTTTTATGACGGGCTTGATTCCTTCAAAAAGCGCGTTTTCGTTTCTGAGTGCTTGGAAGTCGGGCGCATTTATCCCTTTTGGTATTACGGCTGGATCTCTGAGCCGGTCTATCGCAAGGAAAGGAAGAGCGTCATCGCCTTGTTCAAGGAGGCTTTCCAATGAGGAAACGCCACCGAATTCTTTTGCCTATTCTTATCGCTGCCCCTCTAACGATGGGCGCGACGAGCATCACCTTCGGCAGCATCAAAGTTGCATCGGTCCATGGCGATCCTTTGATCGCGGGGCAGAAGCAGAATCTGGTTTTCAAGATCAATCACCAAGGGGATGCGCGGAATATTTTCGATTTCGTCTTCGAGATCCAAAAAGCGGGAACGGTCGTCTTTCAAGCCAAGTCAAGTTACTTCAAAGTGCCAAACGGCCTTTATGAAGTGAAAGTCACGGTGCCTGGGACTGTGCTTGAATTAGGCGTAAGCCTCCGTTTTGAAGCTAGATGCGAACGCACTTATTCAGCGGATGCTTATATTCGCTATTCCTCGATTTCTTTTTTCCAGACCCCCATGAAGTCGGGCGGAATCTATAGAGCCGATGGGGAGAGCAGGTATTATGAGTTGAAAAGCCTTTATTACCCTAGTTCATCGACATTTTGGAATTCCAGCTATACCTTTTATAACGTCCAGAAAAAACGGGATGTCAATTCCAGACGGCTTCACCTGGAAGAAGTCATTTTCACTGTCGCGTACATGAACGAATACACGCCGGTAAACAAGCAATTAGGGGAACTGCGCATCTTCACTAAGCTTGCTTATTGGAATGTCGGTGAGCCAGGGTTTGCTGGGGGGAAGTACATCTCTTTCCCGCTTGGCTATACGTTCGAGGATGGCCTTTATTCCTTAAGGCTGCTTGAGACTTATTCTTTCTCTCCGGAAACCGGGGAGATGATGAAACTAACCGGTGGCTATCCTAGAACCAACGATCTGATTTTGCCTTATTGGGCCACCGAATCGAGTCCGCTTAAAATCCAGATCGCTTTGCTTGATTTCAACCCGGCGGAGCAGTCTTTCCTTTTTGAGAAGGAAGCCTATTACGATGGTGGCGGTGCGCTTAGCGGTCATTATATCCAATGGGAGGAATGCTGATGGGGAACATGCTCCTAGCCATGCTTTTTCTTTCCTTCAGTTTCGTGTCCTTTCGCTATAGCTATGCCTATATGGGGGCTTATCGGACTTTTTATGGCCTTTTCAGCGATGAGTTGGAAACATGCGTGGTCAACCTTTCAGCAAACGGAGAAAGGATCGCCCCTTATTTCTCCCTACCCGCGGTAGAGGCTTACACGAGGTTTTATTTGAAAGAAAGGCTAACGAAGGTCTGCGCTTACAGAATGCTTATTGAAGGCTATGAATTCCGCGGGGATTACGAATATCCCATGGGGGTGTCCATCCGTCTTCGCTGCACGTTGCTCGAGACGGTTTTGCTTGACCGCACGGCTTTATTTACCCTGGTGGAGGAAAGCGCATGAGCCAGGAAAACCCGCTTTGCCAATTCGTCGAGGGCTCCTTTCTGAGGGAGGTTCTCAAAATCAAGGGGATCAACGACGTCTCCTATAACGGCGAGGAGTTTTTCTCCGAGTCCGTATATTTAGGGAGAAGAAAAGAGAACGTCAAGGCGACCCCGGAGGATGTTGGAGCTTTTTTGCGGCAGATCGCCAATATTTCCGAACGTCAATTTTCTTATTTGAGCCCCATTCTCGACGTTAGCTTTGGAAAATATAGGCTTTCTGCGGCGTTTATGTCTTTAACGCGCGTAAAAGACCGCAAATCCTATTCCTTTTCGCTGCGTGTTGAGCGGAGGGGAACCATTCTTGATGAGGATGATGCTTTCTTCCCCGGGAACAGCAAAGAACTGCTTGTTTCTATGTTGAAACAAAAGCAAAGCATCGTCATTGGGGGAGAGACAGGAAGCGGCAAGACTGAGCTTCAGAAGTTTCTTTTGCTCCGTCTGCAAGAAGCGACGCGCGTTCTGGTGATCGATAACGTCGAGGAGCTTGAGCTGATTCGCGGAATCGCGCCCATCGACTTAACGACCTGGGTGATTGATCCTAGCGGGAAGGGAGGCTCAGCCGCCGCTTTGATTAAGGCGGCGCTGCGTTTCGATCCGGATTACATTGTTTTGGCGGAGGCTAGAGGAGAGGAGATGTGGGAGGCCCTTTGCTGTGCGATGAGCGGCCACCCGGTGATTCTTACGATACACAGCTCATCCTTAGAAAATATGCCTTCTCGTCTCGCTCGCCTCGCCCAGATGAGGGGAAACGCGATGGTCTATAGCGATCTGCTCCATGACGTGGAAGATAACTTTTCCGTTTTCGTCCTGGTCGGGAAAGAAAGAAGTGTTGATGGCATTAAGCGTTGCATCAAGGCCATTGGGCAGCTGAAGGAGGGGAAGATGGAAGTCCTCTTCCAAAACAAAGAATGAAAAGGACCATCGCTTGCTTTGTCGTTGCCCTTATCGCCGGAGGGGTCTGCTATCTGGCGTCTACGCGTCTCATTATGTCTGGCTCGGTCGCCCTGGTTTATTTCTTGCTGCTCTTAATTTTCGCCTCCCCTAAAGTCGCGACCATGCAGCGAAAAAGGAGAATCCGCAAGGAGTGCTACCGTTTCATGAACTCCTTCGTTACGACTTGCTCGGTCACCTCCAGCCTTTCGCGAGCCTATGAGGTTTCCTGCGAAGGCTCGGAAGGGGAAGAAAAAGAAGTGATGGAGGCTTGTTCTTGCAACGACATCGAAGGGAGGCTGCATGAGCTCTCGTCTTATTTTGAAAGCCAGCTTTACGAAGTCTTCCTTTCGATCATCTCCATATATGAAGAGCGTGGAGGAGACGTGTTGAATCTCTCTTCCTCTTTATTAGAAGAGGCCACGCGGATTGAGGAAGAGTCGGATAACCGCGAAAAAGTGTCCCAAGGGAAGCTTTTCCAATACATGACCCTCTGGGCCATGTCCTTAGGGATTGTGGGCTTTCTCCGTTTTGCCCTTTCTTCCTTTTATGACACTTTGCTCGCTTCCTCAACCTTCACGATTTGCCTTGCCATCTATTTTGGCTTTCTCTTGTTCGGCTTGCTCTTCTATTGCCAGGCCTATACGGGGGAGAAAGGCGGCACAAAGTCAAAGAAAAGGGGCAAAAAATGAGCACTAAGCAAAAGAAAAAGGAATCAAACTCAAATTCCGGCAGCGAGAAAATCTATCTTCTCATGCTTTTCGTATGCTGCGTCGCGATCGGGGCGGTGCTTTATTTTTGGCGAGGCCAATGGTATTGGTGTCTCTTCCCCTTTCTTTTCTTTGTCGTCATGGTTTTCTTCATCTTAAACAGCAAAAGCAGCAGGAAAGCGAAAGAAAACGAAGAGGATGAGGAACAATTCGTCACTCTCTTCACTTATTTCTCGATCTACATTCAAGACGGTTTCAACGTCTATAACGCCTTCGAGGAGATTCTTCCTTATGCGAAAGGCCGCGTGAAGAATCATCTTGAGGGCTTGCTGATGCAGATTACCCGCGATAAGACCTTGCTTCCTTACCTTTCGTTCGCGGGCAATTTCAAATCTCTTGAGATCCGCGAGGTCATGATGGCGATCTATCAGATGGTCGATCAAGGAAGCGGGGGAGTCTATCTGACCCAGTTTCAGCGACTTTTCGCAAAACTGTCGGATCAAAAAAGGCTTCGAAGAGAAAGAAAGCATTTGGAGAAACTCGATAGTCTTTCTTTCTTGCCGCTTGTCGGCTCGGGGTTCTCGATGCTGATGCTGATGCTGGCGATAACAGAAATCATGGGAGGTATGCTCAGTGGCTTATAAACTCGGACTTATGCTGTCCATTGTATTCGTGATGTCGGTGATGCTTCTTGGCGGAGACATCATCGGGATCTCTTCCGTCCATTCTTCTTTGGATGCCTTGTCCTTAGTCGTGGCAAGAGCCATCGGGAAAGAAGGGAAAGTATCCAGCGCGACCTATACGCTCGTGCGGTCTTACAACGTCAGACTCCGTTATGACAATCTGAAGACCCCGGCTGTTGGGGAAAAACTCACGTTCACCCTCACCCAATATTATGAGACGTTCGTCATGTCCAAACAGCGACTGGAGATCTCCGTGAAACGCACGGTGATCGTCGGCTACTACATGGATTAAAGAAAGGAGGTGATGATATGAGCGAAATCAAAGGACAACTTCTTGGGATGGTTTTGGTGCTTGCGATCTTTGCAATCGTCGGCAGCGTTCTCTATGCCGTTTTCAATAAGACGGCAGAGAAGATTGGCGACAAGGTCGACAGTGCCCTAAGCGCCCAATACGTCGTGAAAGATTACGTCATCTAGAACCCTTCGGGGTTCTTTTTTTGCTAGTTTGCAGAGTAAATGCAGTTCGACCCTAAAAATGGCGTATTCTCGGACTTATTGCAGTTTAGCAGGGCTGAAAAACTGCATTTACCCCAAAATTGGTTGGCTTTTCGGGCG
>CAVFEQ010000038.1:0-16315 GCA_963621535.1 Paludibacteraceae bacterium
CTATGATATCCGCGACTCAATTGTGGGGCTTACCTACAAAAACGGAACGCTACCCATTCTTCAAAGCGATTGGATTTTCATTTTTGAATCATGGAGGGTCTATAGTTCAAACATCAGAAGAATGTGAATGCGATCATTTGTTAACAAACGGTCCCAAAACACATCAAAATTAAGCGGTTTTGGGACCGTTTAACAAGACTCAAACCCTAAATGAAACCTTCGTCTAAGGGAGACAAAGGCGGGCTGAATCAGTTTGGAAACTCACTTTTTGACGCGGGTATTAAAGTCTATAAAACTTCCAAGAAACCATTTTTATAACCTTTATTTTTGGCGAAAACATTAAATTTTCATGCGTTTTCGCCAAGAATAAATCCAATTGAAATCCCTTTTTACCGGCGCCATCGGAAAAACGCTCATTTAAGTAGCTTCGACGAAAAGGAAAGTGACAAGCGATTTAGCCCCATAATCCTTTCGCGCTTAAATTTTGGGAATTCGAGAGAAAAGCCCCCGTAGGGGCAGGCCAAAGCAAAGAAATGAGGGAAGGGGCCAATCGCCCCTCCCCTAGCGCACCCCATCAATAGCCATCCACCTCATCCCAATCTTGCCCGTCGTCGTCAAGTTCCTTTACGGGAAGGTCGATTTCCGCCTTATCATCGGCCTTAGAATCATCAGGCTCAGAATATTCGCAGGGGATGATGGTGAAAGAGGAGCGGATGCGCTCGATGTCGCTATGGAGGAGGGCGTTTTTCTCCATGAGCGCATCCCTCACCGCGAAAAGGAAATCCTTGTTTTTGATGAGGATGTCCTTGCAGAGGAAAAGGTAACGCTCAAGCTCGGAATCAAGGGAAGCGATGACCCGGTCTTTGTAGGCTTCGGAATAATAAGCGGGCGCAGAAGCCCCGGGCTCAAGCAAACTAGTGCCACCGGTGCCGCTATCGGTGAGACCTTCCCTGATGAGCGCGGTTGCCGTCTTCAGATCAATGGAGCAGCCGCTGGCGACTCTGCCTTGGTCGTAAAGTTCGCAGGCGACTTTGCCCGCTAAGGAAATCAAAACATGCTGAGGGCGGCGGTTGAGGGGCAGGCAGCGCTTGGTGAAGCCATCGATCGTCCGCACCGAGACTAATCCCACCGACCCCTTTCTTATGACTTCGCTCACGACGCAGTGGCCGGCTTCGTGGAGGGAGACGGATCTTTTCTCGCTCAAGCTTCTCTCCTCCCACTCCTCCAAGCCAAAGCTATCTTCAAGATAAGCCTGGACGAGATCCTCCGTTTCCACGCAGCTCTTGCGCTTATAGGAGGCGATGATTGCGCCTTTGTTGATGATCTTGTCGAGATCGGCGCAAGAGGAATAGTTGATCATCTTGGCGATGTCGTCGTAATTGGCATGCGGGTCGACCTTCCTTTTGCGGAGGTAGTGCTCGACGATTTTCGCCGCGTCGCTTCTCCCGGGCGTGGAGATGCGAAGCTTGCAGTCGAAACGTCCGCTCCGCCTTAAAGAAGCGGGCAATTTGCTGGCGCGGTTGGCCGTGGCGAGGACGAGGACATCGTTCTTTTTGACCGAATCAATGCCGGATTGGATGGCGACGAAAACGGGATCATCGACCTCGTCGCTCTGCGAGGAGCTGAGCTTGTCGATGTCATCAAAGAAGACGATGGCTTTCTCCTCTTTTTGCGCCATCTCGAAAGCCATGGCGACGTCTTTGAGGATCGCGCTTTTGCCTTTGTTGCCCCTTACCTCGAAGGTCTTGACGCCGGCCTCCTCGATGAAGGAGGTGGCAAGAAGGGTCTTCCCCATGCCCGGGGCCCCATAAAGAAGCACCCCGCGAGGGAGCTTAGCCCCCATGCTTTTGTAGACCTCGCCGTTTTTGAACATATCAAGGATCTGCGTGAGTTCCTTTTTCGCTGAGCGGTAGCCGATGACTTTGTCGAATGCAGACATAATGTTTATTCCTCCAGTGTTTATGCGCTTGTTTTTGGGACGTTTATGTCCCAGCTCAGGCAAACCTCTTGCCTGAAAGATGGATGTCAAATTTCCTTTTGCCGACTTCCCCTTAGGGGGCTAAGAAAAAGGGATAGCTTCCCCTGCTTCTCTTCTTGATGAATAGGATAAGGAGCGAGCCAAACGTTTCTTTTTTCTCACCATCGCTTAGGGAGTCTCCTTGCTTTTCCTTTTTCTTAAGGCTTCACCGCGTCTTCTTAGTTCCTTATTTTCCAGCTCGAGGTAGCTTTTGGTTAGATCAAGGTAGCTCCCTAAGGAAGTCTCGTCGAAGGAAAGGGTCTTGTCCGCTTCTTGATAGGAGAGGAGGGACTTGATCCCTCCCCCTAGGCAAGAAAGAAGAAAGAGCAAAGTGACAAGATGGGCCTCCCTTTTCCGGATGATGTCCTCTTCGCTTAGACTTTGGAGCAATTCGTCGTAAACGGAGGGCTTGATTTTGCTTTCTTTCCGCCCTCTTTTCTCCTTACTGCCGACGAAGTCCTGGTAGAAACAAGCGAGTTTCTCCAGGATAGAGACTCCTTCTTCATTGCCTTTGATGAGCAAAGCAAGGCTTGGACAATCTTTATCGTCGAATTCTATTTTCACGGTTTCCCTCCCTTTTTAATTAAGCCGGTCGATTCCCTTTTTTCGTTTGTTTTTCTTTTCGTTTTCGAGCCGAGGAGCTTTGGGGGTAAGGATCCCGGCGTGATCAACAACCTTTCCTTCCCCCTCGTCGAAAGAAAGTTCCCCGTCGAGCATCGCTTTCAAAATGCAGGCATGAGAGAAAGGCAAGGGGAAATTGAGCAGATCCCTGACCGAGGAGATTTTTTGGAATTCCCCATAAGAGGGGACGAACATGGAAATGCTCCCCTTATATTTATTAAGGCAAGAGGAGTAAAAGGTCTTCCTCGCCCCTTCGGAATAGAAGTTGAAAACATCAGGGGCGACTAGAGCCACTTTACCCCCCTTCTCCACCTCTTCCTTCAATTTGAGGAAGGTGGGATGAGAGCTCACTAAGCGAAGGTAGTTCGGCAAGAGGATCTTCTTTCTGGCTTCGCTTTCTTGGAGCGCTTTCCAGGTCTTGGTTTCGGAATCGTAATAGGCGTGGTAAAGACATTGTTCGTCCTTGTATTTCTTTACCTCTCCCCTAGTTTCGTATGACAAGGAAAGCCAGGGGCGTTTGACGTTGGATTGGGTTTTGATGGATTTTTTCAAGAACTTCGCGCGGTAGGCGAGGTAATCCTGGTTCGGAGAGCCTTCAAGAGAATGGCAAGGGAAGACCTTGCTTAGTTCCCAGTAGAGCCCGAGGTTAGCGCAGTCAAAGCCATCCTCGGTTTTCACCGGGCCAAGAGAGTAAAGCGAGATCCCCGCAAGGCCCTCTCCCCCCTGTTTTAAACTAGGCTCACCCTTCTCCACATCGAAAAAATGGTAATCCCCTAGGCATTTGCATTGTTTTTGATAATCCCAGGAATCCGGGGAAGACCAGGCCGGCTGTTTCCTAAGCAAAATGACGTTGTGCTCAGAGGAAACATCCTGGACTTGGCTAAGCTTTTTGTTCTCTTCCTCTAAGGCTTTCTTTTCCTTTATCTTGGCGAGTTCAAGGGCGAAAACATTGGCTTCATTCACGGCCTTGAGGTGAGAATCCTTTTTCTTTTGCAGGGCCAACTTCTCTTCCTCAACTTCCTCCTGGAGCCTAGAGTCAACGAAAAAGAGATAACCTTCGAGGAAAGCGTCCTCTTTGAATTTCATTTCCCTATCGGAGAAGGAGACAGTTATCCTCCCATCCTCGAAAGAGGTGATACGGCCGACTTGGCCAAGGTTGTTTTTTACTTCAGCGTTAATCCTGATTTCCATAATGAAAAATTCCTTCCTTTAATTAAGAGAACGACACGGCGAATAAACGGAGACAACTTAGGACCTAACAAAGGTCAACGAATGCGAATTATTTAGTGATACCTCCAATGTTATAGTTTTTGTGAACGGCGTTAATTATAGGGATTTCCCTCCCTCTGTCAAGCCCGCGTTCACCAATTAAAAGCGCGCGCTTATGAGTTAAACTTAGCGAAGCAGCCATTTTCAGAAGGCTGAGGGCCCGTTAACTCTCCGTGTTTAGAAACAAAAAAGGCAGCATAGACCCCACGCTAAATCTAGAAGCCACCTTCACAAGGCAGAAGATCAGGGAGCAACGGCTTCGTCCATGAGAAGAACGACCCCTTACCTTGGACAGGGTCATCGAGGGTTACACCATCAATAACGCCTATGAAATGAGCATGGAGAAGCGCCTAGGCTCGCTAGAAAGAGGCAAGCTCGCCGACTGATCCTCTTCAAGGACAACCTCTTCGAAATCGAGACCTATGTCATCCATGAAACGAAGATTCATGAGGCGATTGTGGACGGGGCCACTCGTCACAAAGCCTGATCGTCTTTCAAATTGAAATGCCTGCAAAACGCAGGCATTTTTGTTAGGACAGCAAAAGCCCCGCAAAACCCCTCTATTTCCTTAACGCCATTGCTAGATGGGCTTAAGCAGCATCTTTTTCTTGCAGGTAAACGAGAAATCGGATTACCAAAAAAAGGCACATTTCTCCTTCTTACGGCCCCAAAACGCTTAAAGCCTATTTCTTTCGAAGACGTAATCGCACTTCTTCCCGCCTTCGCCGATCCTTTCGCTATAGGAAAGTCTCACCTTGGGAAGGGAGCCATAGAGAATGTTGTCCACCTGACAAAAGCCTTTGGTCAACTCGGGCCTTCCATATTTAGAGAAGATATCAAAGAAGATGCAGCGATGCGTGGTCATGGCGAAGGTGTTCTTGTCGCACTCTGGGAAATCGATTTCCCATCCGTGTCCCGCCACATGGCTGAACTTTATAGGCATAAGCTTCTTTAGCAGCAAGACAAAGCAAGGCAATGAGGAAAGTCTTCTCATGGATTTGACGGAAGGCTCGATGAAACGATGCATCGCCTCAATCACGTCCTTCTCGCTTTCCTCTCTGCTTTTCCCCTTCTCTTCAAGCATCATCTCCAAAGCGAGGCAAGAGAAGAGATTGCAGAGGTATTCGTAGTTCTTTTCGTCCGCGTAATCCTTGTTCTCTAAAATCAATTTATCCATGATTTGCAGGGTTTTCGCCTGCTTTTCTTTATCCAAGCCCTTAAAAAACACCTTGAATCTCGAATTCTTGATCATTTTCTTTGGAATGTATTTCATAAGGGTTCTTTCTGAAGTCTAAATGTTATTTTGACTTAACAATTCTATACCTAGCAAACTCATTTACAAGAAAACGCACCTTTCGGATAAGGAAATCGCCCCTATAAGAGTTCATGAAGTTTTGTCACGCATGGCAAAAAGGGGAAATTTTTAGCAGTCAAGCCAATTTCCAAGCCAACTGTTCACTTGTTATGAATCGCGTCGATCGGCTTTTTGTTTGCCAGTCTGATCACGGGAAGAGAGGCGGAAAGAACGCTCGCTCCAAGAGAAATGGCCAGAAGCATCAACACGGTGTAGAAATTCATGTTCATGACCCCAAAGGGCACGCTGAGTTCTGACCTAAAGGAGGCATTGACGGAAAAGGTGATATAAGCAGTCAAAGCCGTGGACAAAATGAAGTTAGCCATAGCGATGAGGAAAGCCTCGCTGTAGAAGACTTTGAAGACGTCGATTTTTTTCGCCCCCACCGCACGCAAGATGCCGATTTCCCTCTTCTTGTTGTTGATGGAGATCGAGATGAAATTATAGAAGAGAAGGAGGCTAAAGACCGCCATCGCGATACCCACATATAAGAAGACCTTCGTTAAGACGACCAGTACCGTCGAGGTCGTGATGACCGTGGCAATCTTCGCGTCGTTGATGACTAGATAATAAGTTCCTTCCTCCGCGCTTTCCCAATCAAGGTACATCGTCTCATCCGCTTTCTGGAAATAATACTTCAGGAAGGATCTTAGTTTCGCCTCATCTCCGCCAAAGGCGACAAGCAGGTTCGTGCTGGCCTTCCCACTAGGCGAAGAAGACCCAGAATCGCCGCGCCCCAGCACCACCACATTATGGCAATTCTGCGCTTGCAGGAGGCTTGCGTAATAGGTGAAATTCTCGTCTTTGCTTGTAAGTTCCGTGGGCTTCGTTCGATAGGAGAGGAATCCTTCTGGCAGTTTGGAGTCGAAGATGCCCGTGATCTTACAGGTTTTCATCGAATACTCACCGGAGGCATTGCTTGTGGTGAGTGAGATGCTCGTCCCAACGACTTTTTCGTAGCTAACCTCCTCAGGCGCCACGTAATCCGATGAGGCTTTGCTGCTCCCAATGCCCAAATCGGCATAGGAATAATAGGCATAGAGGGAAATCATGATCTCATCCTCTGCTTTTGGGAGGGAGCCGGAGACAATCGTGTAGCTGAAATCTTCTATCAACGAATCGCTGCAAGTGATGGCGCCGGAGAAACGATGAAGATGGAAGGCGTCCCCGCTTTCTCCGCTTGGTACCGGGAGAGTCCCCTCCACGTTGCTCACCGCGTAGAGCTTCGCTCCGCCCTCCTTCTCGATTTCCTCGATGCGCGAAGAAGAAATCGATGAGCTCCCTTTTTCGGTGTAGGAAAGAGCAAAGGAGGAGAGCTTTTCGTTTTTCGCGGCGGAGATCGTCGCGTCGATCTTATTGAAATTGGACAGGGCGGCGCTAGAGCCGAACAAAGAGAAGGCGATCGTCGAAAGAAGGATCGTCATCACAAGGCGGAAGGGCTTCACTTTCAATGAGCGCGCGCCCATGCGGAAGGCGTGCCCCAAAGAGAAATGGCTTTTGATGGGAGCGAAGGTTTCGTTCCCGTTTTCTAGTTTGCTGGGATCCGTATCGACGAATTCCTCGCGGTTGCCATCCTTGTCGATGCGGGCCGCTTCGCAGAAGGCCTCATTGACGTGGCTATCGGTAGAGATGAACATGTCCTCGTTGCTTTGCTCTAGGGCTTTGTTAAGAAGAGGAAGATCTTGTGCAGTCAGCAAGTGTCCCCTCTCAATGTGGATGACGTTCTCGCCTAAAAGCGAGATGCCCTCCTTCTTCTTTTCGCTGACGACGCTCGTCTTCGTAATGTCAGAGATGACTTTGCCATCCCTTAATTCAATCACGCGGTCGCCGAAATGCTCCGCAAAATCTCGGTCGTGAGAGACGATGATGACCAGTTTGTCTTTCGAAAGGCTCTTCAGGGTCTCAAAGACCTGCTTGCCCGTATTGGAATCAAGCGCTCCTGTTGGCTCATCCCCGAAGATGATCTTGGGTTCTTTGACCAAAGCCCTAGCGATGGCCACCCTTTGCTTTTGTCCTCCGGAAAGCTCATTCGGCTTTCTTTTGCCATAGCCTGAGAGGTCGACTTGCTCCAAGATATCGTTAATGGCCTTCTCGGTCACTTTCTTGTGCTGAAGCTGCAAGGCGAGGGCGATGTTCTCTTTGACGGTGAAATCGGAGAGGATGTTGTATTCCTGGAAGATGAAGCCAAGGTAGGTGTTCCGGTATGCGTCCATCTCAGAGGCGGAGAATTCCTTGCTGGACTTCCCTTCGATGATGATTTCCCCTTCATCGGCCTTGTCCAGCCCGCCCATCACGTTGAGAAGGGTGGATTTTCCCGATCCGGATTTGCCGAGAATGAAGACGAGCCCCTTTTCCTGAAATTTGATGGAAACATCATTTAACGCATACACGGGTTCATTATTCTTGACTTTATAGACTCTTTTGAGGTGTTTGACTTCTAGCATAGCATCTCCTTGGTTTGAACTTGGTTATCTTAGCCGAAATGAAAAGCGTTGCGAAGGAGGCTTGTGAAGATCGGTATTTCGATGGCGAAACCGCTAGGCATGATGGCCTATAGATTCGCGTTTGCGTTTCCCTAGCCAGGAACGGAAGCAAAAAGCGTGGAACTTAGCAAGAGAAGCCCATTAAAGATGGCTTTTATATCAAGAAAGACAAAGCAATCACAAAACACCTATTAGGTGGCTGCTCAAAAAGCCATTTTTCCTAGATTTTTTAAACGTTTTAGAAACTTTCTAAAATATAGGGTTTTTGCGGGGTTTTAGCACCAATGAGCGATTTTTCCAATATTCACGTCCTGATGGGTCGAGCTTAGGGTTTTATCGACGCAAATCATAAAGCCATAAACCTCTATGGAATAGTAACGGAACCCCCCGTTATCCTCCATGAGCTTGCATTCTTGCGCCTCCCCTTCTTTCTCTTGGATAGTATAGGCCCTAGCTACCCCAGAGGAGAACTTGAGTCCGAAGATGATGTCGCGATTGATGATGTAAGAAGAGTCGTCCTTGAGGATGAAATTGTTTTCATTGTCTTTGTAGACGTTGTAATAAACAAAAGTGTGCCCACTGATTTTCACTTCTTTTTCTTCTGCTACGGCCGCACTAGGCAAGGAATTCGCGTAAAAGGTGGTCGTGCCACCGGGGGCTATAGGTTCGCTCTGACAGCTAGGCAAAAGGCAGAGGCAAGGAAGAATAAGCAAAAGGGACTTTTTTCTCATGGCTCAACTATATATGGAGATTATTTTTTGTCATCACTTTCTTCTAGGATATCGTGCGTTTGGAGGAGCGCTTCCTTAATTTGGCGCAAAGCCGAATGGCCAGAGCCATCGTTCCCTTATGTCGGCTTAAGTCTCAAGAGGCTTTTGTGAAAAATCCTTTTCTTTCAAAAGACGAGACGAGTTTAGGCTTGACGAAGGTGAAAAGCGCATCGATCGCGGCGACGCCCAAATAGAATCCGAAGAGGGAGTCGGTCGCGTTATGGTCGCCGAGGAAAATCCTAGAGAAGCCGACCACCGCCCCGAAAGCATAGCAAAGCGGGCAGAGCCAGGCTTTTTTGCTTTCTAAGCCTGGGAAATAGGCAATCATCAAGACGCCAGAGGCGACGATCGTATGGCCGCTAGGGAAGGAAAGGAAATCATCGAGATGATAGGCCACCCCAGCAGCTTCTAAATCAGCGGCGTAATTCCCTTTCGCGAAGAAAGTCTGAAAAGCGTACCAAGGCCGCCAATGGGAGGATAAAGCTTCCCCTTCATAAAGCGAGGCGAGCAAGCGGAACCTCGGGCGATAGGCAAGGACCTTCAAAAGATTCGTGAAGACCAAGATATACACAGCGTAGAAAATCACCATGAGAGTGAAGAGGAAGATCTCTTTCTCATCCATTTTGGCTTTCCGAAGCAAAATCGCGGGGACGAAACCAATCAAAAAGCAAGGAATGGAAAAGGGGAAGGCCATCAGAATCTTCTTCATCGTTCCCCAAGACTTACCCGCCAGGCGATTAATCGCGCTAGAAAGCTCGTACCCTGAATACAGCGCCATCCCGATGCTTGCGAAAAGGAAGAGGGCGCCTAGCCAAAAACTGGCTTTCTTGCTTTGCTTAGGACGAAAGAAATAAGCAAGCCCGCAGGCAAAGCTCCCGAAGAGGAGAAAAGGAGTCTGGCCTCCTACGTAGAAGATTTTCCCGAAGATCGAATCGGGATTGTATAGGTTCGCGGAGATGCTGAAGTCGAAAATCGTCAAGAGAATCAAAGCGACGACAAAAAGCGAGTAAAGCGCGATACGTTCAATCTTATTCATGGTCCCAAAGCCCTTTCTTGGCGTAAATGGAGTCTTCTTTTGTGATTTTGCGGATAGGCCGACAAGGGTTGCCATAGGCCAAATAGCCATCTGGGATATCCTTGCTCACCACCGACCCCATGCCGATCACGCAGTTTTTGCCGATCTTCACATGAGGCCCCACCACCACATTGCTTGCGATCCAAGTGCCGCTGCCGATTTCAATGGGGGCGCCGTATTCAAGATCATAGGCCTTGCCGTTTTCTTTAAAGCGCATCTTCCTCTCTTCGGCAAGAAGAGGGTGGATGGGCGTCACCAAAGAGACGTTAGGCCCGATGAAGACATCATCCCCGATGATGACTTTGCAGGTATCGAGGACGGTGAAGCCAAAATTAGCGAACGAATTCTTGCCGACATAGACATTGCTCCCGTAATCGAAATGGCAAGGGGCCATCAAAGCGAAGCTAGGATCGGCGTTAGGGAGCATCCTCTTTTGGATCTCCGCTCTTTTTGGATCGTCTTCCCCAAGCGTATTGAACTCCTCACAAAGCTTATGGCAGGCAATGCGGGCGGGCTCTAACTCGGGGTCTGAGGTATCGTAGATCATCCCAGCGATCATTTTCTCTTTTTCGCTCATGCCGGCTATTGTAAACGAAAAAGGGCTCCTCGGTTAGAGGAACCCTTGGGTTTCAAGCAAAATTACTTGTTGAAGCGGAACGCGGCGATGCCGGGATAGACGGCGTGATCGCCAAGCTCTTCCTCGATGCGGAGGAGCTGGTTGTATTTGGCAACGCGCTCGGTGCGGTTGGGGGCGCCGGTTTTGATCTGCCCGGCGTTCAAAGCGACGACGAGGTCGGCGATCGTGGTGTCCGCGGTCTCGCCGGAGCGGTGAGAGACAACCGCGGTCCAGCCGGCGTTTTTGGCCATCTTGATGGCTTCGATCGTCTCGGTGAGGGTGCCGATCTGGTTGAGCTTGATGAGGACGGAGTTAGCGACGCCAAGCTCGATGCCCTTCTTGATGATCTTGGTGTTGGTGACGAAGAGATCGTCGCCGACGAGCTGGATCTTGTGACCGAGTTTCTCGTTGAGCTTCTTCCAGCCTTCCCAGTCGCCTTCCGCCATGCCATCTTCAAGGGAGATGAGCGGGAATTCGTTGGCGATCTTGACCCAGTGCTTGACGAGTTGATCAGAGGTATAGGTCTTGCCGGATTTGGGCTGATGGTAGATGACCTGGCCATCTTCGCTCTTCTCGCCCTTGGCCCATTCAGAGGCCGCGGCGTCCATGGCGAGCATGAAGTCTTTGCCGGGCTCATAGCCAGCGGCTTTGATGCCGTCCATGATGAGGGTGAGGACTTCTTCGTCAGAGCCATGCTTGGTGTTGGGGGCGAATCCGCCTTCATCGCCAGCTCCGGTGGAGAGGCCCTGGCCCTTTAGAATCTTCTGAAGGGAGTGGAAGACCTCGGTGCACCAGCGGAGAGCCTCGCTCCAAGTGGGGGCGCCGACTGGCATGATGAGGAATTCCTGGGAGTCGATATTGTCATCGGCATGCGCGCCGCCGTTCATGATGTTCATCATCGGAACGGGGAGGGTGTTGGCCCCGGTTCCGCCGATGAAGCGATAAAGGGGCTCGCCAAGAGATTGGGCAGCAGCGTGGGCGGCGGCCAAGGAAACGGCGAGGATGGCGTTCGCGCCAAGGCGGCCTTTGTTGTCGGTGCCGTCGAGTTTGATCATGATGCTGTCGACGAGGAAGGTGTTGGTCGCGTCGACGCCGATGAGGGCATTGGCGATTTCGCCGTTGATGTTGGCGACGGCTTTGGTGACGCCTTTGCCACCATAGCACTTCTTGTCGCCGTCGCGGAGCTCAATGGCCTCGCGGGTGCCGGTAGAGGCGCCAGAGGGGGAAGCGCTGCGTCCGACCGTGCCGTCGGCGAGAGTGACCTCAGCCTCGACAGTCGGATTGCCGCGGGAATCGATGATCTGGCGGCCAAAGACTTTAACGATTTTGGTTTTGTCCATTTTTAAATCTCCTTATGAGGACGGGTTGAATTATATCCATTCTTTTTATGTGCGCGCGCGAAATTTCAATTTTCGCCTTGTTTTTGGCTTGAAAGTGATGATTTTTCTCGTTTTACCGCGAAAGATCATTCGCTTTCTCGTGAATTCCGTCATTAAAGGACATTTTCTCCCTTTTCGGCCAAAATGTAACATTTTTCAATTTTTTGTTATTTTTCTATTGCAACGGGTTTGCAGCCGTGGATAATTACGGCATAAAGCAAAGGAGTTCAATTATGCAAAAAGCTTTAAAAATCACCGGGATTGTCTTCGGGATAGTTCTCGCCGTGACCGCCTTCATCATGTTCATCGTCGGCGGAGTGACTTTAGCCACCAGTTCAGAGGTCGTCAAAGAGCTCGTGAAGCAAGGCACGGAGCAGCCTGTGGCTGAGGCAGCTGTCGCCACCACCGCCGCCACTTTCTTCGTCTTGGGCGCGATCTTCGTCATTGGCGGCGTCTTCTCTTTCATCGCCGCCCATCTCGCCAAGAAAGATGATGCAAGCAAAGGCAGCCTCATCGCCATTGGGGTCCTCAACATCCTCTTCGGCAGCGAGGTCGTCGGCGTCATCTCGATCATCCACGGTGCCAAAAACGGCAAGTAATCCGGAAAAAGAAACATGCGAGGCTCGCGCAAGCGGGCCTTTTCTTTTTTGTTGACTTCCCTTCCTTCCCTCCTAGAATAAGGGTGCTTTGAAGGAGACAAGCTCAAGCGCCTATAGGCGCATGGAGTACCACTCCGGAGCCCCTAGGGAAATAACTTAGGCGAGAGCCAACCGCGTTAAGGTGGAAAAGAGCATAAGAGCATTCTCTTATGAAGTAAGGTGGTACCGCGCCGTCCAACGTCCTTATGACTAAGGGCGCTTTTATATTTATAAGGAGGAATAGACATGAAAATCGTCTATTGCGGGAAAGATTACGACCTCGAAAGCCCGATCAATGGCTTCGCCGTCGCCAAAATCGTCGATCCGGAAAAGAAAAACAAGGCTTTGGCTTTCCGCCAATTCGGCAAGCTCTTCGACATGAACAACGAAGTCAAGGAAGGGGAGATCAGCTTCGTGATGGGCAGCGACCCAGACGGGTTCGAGATGATGAACCACTCCTGCTCCCATCTTATGGCGCAGGCGCTTATGCATCTTTATCCCGGGTGCTTATTCGGCTTTGGGCCCGCGATCGAAGAGGGCTTCTATTACGACGTCGACTTCGGGGACAGGGTCATCACCGACAAGGACTTCCCGGCGATCGAAGCAGAAATGAAGAAGCTCTCCAAAGAAGCCATCCCTTATCAAAGGGAAGAGGTTTCTCAGGAAAAAGCGCTGGAGGTTTTCAAGGCCAACCATTACAAGGTCGAGCACATTAAAGAGCTCGAAGGGACCATCTCCTTATATAAGCAGGGCGACTTCGTCGACCTTTGCCGCGGCCCCCACGTCCCAAATACCTCTTATCTTAAGCACTTCAAGCTTCTAAGCGTGGCCGGAGCCTATTGGAGGGGCGATTCCAAAAACAAACAGCTCACCCGCATCTACGCGACCTGCTACCCCACCGAGGAAGCGCTGCAAGAGCATCTGCTGATCCTGCAAAAAAGAAAAGACAACGACCACCGCAAACTCGGCAAGGAACTCGGCCTTTTCATGCTGAGCGACTTCGCCCCCGGCATGCCTTTCTTCCTCCCCAAGGGGATGATCGTCATGAATGAGCTCGTCTCCTACTGGAGGAAGCTCCACGTCAAAGAGGAATATCAAGAAGTCATCACCCCGACGATGATGTCGCGAAAACTCTGGGAAACCTCCGGCCACTGGGATCACTACAAAGACAACATGTACACCACCAAGGTCGACGAGGAGGATTACGCCATCAAGCCGATGAACTGCCCAGGGGCGATGCTCGTCTACAAAAACGGCATTCATTCCTACCGCGAGCTGCCGATGAGAATCAGTGAGCTAGGCCACGTCCACCGCCACGAGGCCAGCGGAGCCCTCAACGGGCTCTTCCGCGTCAGGGCCTTCACCCAAGATGACGCCCACATTATCCTGAGACGCGACCAGATTGAAGACGAGGTCAAGCGCATCATGGCGATCTTCGACCAGGTCTACAGCGTTTTCGGGCTCTCTTACAAGATCGTCCTCTCCACCCGTCCCGATGACTTCATCGGCGAGGTGAGCTTCTGGGACGAATCCGAGCGCATCCTCGCCCAAGCCTGCAAGGATTCCGCCCACGAATACCAAATCAATCCCGGCGATGGCGCCTTCTATGGCCCTAAGCTCGACTTCAAGCTCAAGGACTCCATGGGCAGGACGTGGCAATGCGGGACCATTCAACTAGACGTCAATCTGCCGCATCGCTTCGGCTGCACCTACGTCGACGAGAACGGGGAGAAGGTAGAGCCGGTCATGCTCCACCGCGTCGTCTTCGGCTCCATCGAACGTTTCATCGGCATCCTCATCGAAAACTATGGCGGCGCCTTCCCCACTTGGCTCGCGCCGGTGCAAGTCAAACTCTTGCCCGTGAATTTGAATAGCCATCTTGATTATGCAAACGAGGTCGCCAATGAGCTTCGCGACCTCGACGTCAGGGTCACTGTGGATGATTCCAACGAGAAACTTGGCTACAAAATCAGGAACGCCCAAGTTGAAAAGGTCCCCTATTCCATCGTCATCGGCGACAAGGAAAAGGAAAGCGGAAGCCTCACTTACCGCGTCTACGGCCAAAAAGACCAGATCACGGTCTCGCTTGATGAATTCAAAAAGCTCATCAAAGAGCATATCGATTCCAAAGCAAGGTTCTGAGCAAAAGCCAAGCAAAACCCTTCTTCACGGAAGGGCTTTTCTTTATGAAAAGTCATGAAAAAGACCCATTCCGAGTTATGTAAATAATTTTCATGATAGTGTGAAAGCGCTTTGCAAAACCGCATATTATCGGCTTTTTTCGTGAAAGCGTTTTCAGTAAACGCTTTCGGTAGCGCTTTCACCAAAATTGCTCTTGTAGGTTCATTTTACCGGCCTAAAGTATGGGTGCTTCCAAGCAGGAAGGAAGCCAAAAAGCAATTGGAGGAAAAGGTATGAATCAAGAAGAACTCGCTTACGACATGAAACTCGCGGAGATCGCGAAGCTCAATATTTTCGCCCCCATCGCCGGTGACGACGAAGAGGAATGCGAAGAAGAAGAGCCCAGCAACGACTAAGTCGTCTCTCGTCAAACTTATCGCCTCGGCTCAGCCGAGGCTTTTTTCTTGGATATGCAAGAAAATATACAGGTTCTCCCTTTCTTTGAAAGCGACCGGACTTTAAAATGTCTCTAGCATGACAAAGAACGAAATCCTTCCCCCTTATCGGGCCGCGATGAGCGTCAATCATCGCATCCTCCGCCTCTCTAATGACATCGCTTATCGTCTGGGCCGTCTTTCTTGCTTGGGGACGGTAGAAGGAGATAACCCCTTTCACGCCTGCGAAGTGAAATACACGCTTCTTCAGGAAGGGATAACCCTCACCCCCTCTCAGATGAGGGCCCTCAATCGAGGGCAAGCCATCCCTAGCGAGCCTAAGGCCAGCGCTTTGTTCAAGCTCTATTCCCGCCTAAACAAAATCGACCCCTACTCCCCGGAGGCCCTAACCATTTACGAAAAGGAAGTCTATCCCGATGGCGTCCCCATGAGGCAAAGCTCAAAAATCACAGGTATCGGCTACGTCTTGCCCCCTTTTGGCAAAGTAAGAAAGCTTTTGGAGAACCTTTTCGAATTCGAGGAGAAAAACAAAGAGGCGATGTCTCCGGTGACCCTTGCCTGCTTGCTTTATTTTGAGGTGATGGCCTTAGCCCCCTACTCCTACGAAAACGGTTTATTGGCCAGGTTCTGGTTCAAGGCGATGCTAGGCAAAGCGGGCAGATCCATGGACGCTTTGCAAATCGAAAGGACCCTCTATTTCAGCAAAGAGAAACTGGATAGTGCCTTTGAAGAGGCCGCGAAGAAGCAAGACAGCGCGCCTTTTGTGGAGGTCTTGCTTGAGCTTATCTTAAACAGCGTGAACGCTTTGCTGCGCGAAGCGAGCAAGAAAGAGGAGGCCGCCTCGCCTTTGGTCGATCGCCTGCTAGGCAAGATGATGAACGGGCGCTACTATAGCGCAGCCGAGCTCTGCGCTTTGCTTGGCCTCAAATCGAGGCTAGGGCTGCAAAAGAACTACCTCCGTCCAGCCTTAGCTAGAAAAAAGATCATCATGTCGAATCCTCTTTGCCCGACCGACCGCAACCAGAGATACCGCAAAAAGGAGGGGTTATGAGCCTAAGCGCCTTGCTTTCCATCCTTTTCTTCTGCCTGCTTTTAGGCTGCTACATCGCCTATTTTATCCTGCTTAAAAAAGGCAATCAAAAAGCCAGGCTTTTGGTTTACGCCTTCTTCCCTCTCGCCCTTGGCCTGCAGATCTCTCTGATTCTAGAAGGGCGTTCCCTCTTTTTGGAAGAAGCCCCGACCCAAGCCAATTGGCTGGGCCTTCTCGCCGGGATTTTTCTTTCCACGATCTTCTACTATCCTTTCGCGAAGAAACAAGGAAAGACATTCGCTTCGATTGATCTAGGCCTTTTCCTGCTTTCTGGCATGGCGTTGCTTGCCGATTCGATCTCGATTTCCTATGCGGTCTTGATCGGCTAGGCGAGCGCGCAAAAACTTTGAGTTTCCCCATTTTTAACGACCTAATAGAGCAGTCGAGTCTTTTCCTCCATTTAGCTAACGGAAAGGGGCTTTTTTAA
>CAVFEQ010000039.1:0-16154 GCA_963621535.1 Paludibacteraceae bacterium
GATATTATACCAATTCTGATGCTGATTTATCCCTCACGTGCACTAGAGAGTTTTTTGGTAAAATAAGAAGCAGAGAAGAAAACCCATGAGTAAAATGTCCATACGATTTTATAACGACAAACCCGTAAGGGCGGTTTGGAACGAGGAAACAAACGATTGGTATTTCAGTCTTATCGATGTTGTCGGGGCGATAAGAAACGAAGATGACTATCAAAAAAACCGGAATTATTGGAAGTATCTAAAAGCGAAGCTCAAAAAGCAAAACAATGAAGTGGTTAGTGCCACTACCCAGTTGAAAATTGAAGCGCCCGACGGTAAAAAGAGAATTTCCGATGCTTTGGATTCTAATGGAATCATCGCTCTCGCTAAGGAATTCCCAACCAATCAAGGCACTAAATTTTTAGATTGGTTTACCAATTCGGACAATACGATCGACGGGAAAAGCAAGCAAAAAGCGTATTCCTTATTTGATAGCGGCCTATTAAGCGAATTTGAAATAGGGACGACAAAAGGATTGCAGCAGATCCATGCTTATATTTTCGGCGGGCTATTTGATTTTGCCGGCAAAATCAGGACAAAAACCATATCGAAAGGCGGTTTTGTGTTCGCTAACGGCGATTATCTCCCCGAAACCCTTGCAAGAATCGAGAAGATGCCCGAATCAAATTTCAATGAGATCATCGACAAGTATGTGGAGATGAACATCGCTCATCCTTTCATGGAAGGAAACGGAAGGGCAACCCGGATTTGGCTTGATTTGATGTTGAAAAAGAACATCAAAAAATGCATTGATTGGTCAAAAATAGATAAAAAAGAATATTTGGATGCCATGAAAGAAAGCGTAATAGACTCCGCGCATCTTAAACAATTGCTGCTGAGCGCTTCAACCGGCGATATAGACGGTAGAGAAATATTCATGAAAGGAATCGATTATTCCTATTATTACGAGGAGGAATAATCCACCAAAGATATCAAAGAAGATCGATTTATCGTGAGCGTGAAAATAGGCCCTAAGGGTTAGATTAGCGTTCCTGTGAAAGCAAGAAAGATGGTTGATATCAAGGAAGGCGAACTCTTCTTTTTTAGGCGTCAACGACTCGGGCAAAACGCAGCGAATGGAATCAATTAAAATAAATCCTCGCTGGCAATTTCGCTTAATACAATACCGGAATGTTCGTTATGCTTTAATTTATTAAAGGTTATGAACGTTAATCTTAATTGTTCTTTAGGATGAACTTCATTGATAAATGCTTCTAATTTATTTCTTAATTTATCTTCATAATCTTTGGTAATTGCGAATTCCCCTACGCTATATTTCATTTCACATACGTTAATGACCATGTCTTTTCGATGGATTAATAAATCGATCTGGGCGCCTTTTTCACTGGATTTCGATCTCCATGAATAAACTTTCGTCATAACTCCGCTGATGCCTAAAGCTTTTTTAATAGAATCGATATTATTCAAACACAATATTTCAAAAGCGTGCCCGCTCCAAGAATAAAACGAAGGAGTGTTAATAAAAGGCATCCATTCATCGAATTCCTTTTTTACCAAAAATGAATTTGCAAATAAAACAAACGGATCGATTACTTGATAGAATTTATTGTTTATTGAGGTTTTGTAATTGTCGTATTCCCTAATAAACCCACATTCTTTTAGTTCTTCTAAAGTAGTCGTTAAACTTTTCCCGTCTCCAATATTTTTAATCTTAGCAAGTTCGTTTCTTCTCGTTCCGTTTTCTTTTTTTACTAACGCTTCAATCAATTCTCTATGTTTTCCTTTTGAAGAAAAAAGTGATTTAAACAAGGCTTCGTATTCATCATGCAGCGCACCGCTTTCCTTAAAGAATAAATTATCGATATTTTGAGGAATGGATAAATTTTTATCCAATAAATTCCAGTAATATGGAATTCCTCCAAAAACCATATAGCATTCCGCAACTTGGTTTTTATTGTATTTCAAATCATAAAAATCATTTAATTTTAAGCATTCGCCTAAAGAAAATGGCAACAGATGAATCTTTCTAGTAAGCCTATTGTAAAACCCACCTTCATCTTTAACCATATTGTTCAAAATCCAGGAAGTTGCACTTCCGCATACAATCAATATCAGATCGTTTTTCGTTGATGCATATGTATTCCAAAATAAATCTAACGCTGCCTTAAAATCGCTCCTTGGAGTGTCAAGCCAAGGAAGTTCATCTAAAAATATGACTTGTTTATTGGTTCGTGGATCTCTATAAATGGAATCGCTTTCAAGCAATTTTTTCAAAAGCGAAAAAGCGTCTAACCAATCCGTTATTTTTTCATCGCCTTTAAGCCCATATTCTTTTAAGGAATTAGAAAAGTTTTTTAGCTGGTATGCCTTCCCTTCATTATTTATTCCGCTAGCATAAAAAGAAAATTTATAATCGAAAAATTCTTTGATAAGGTAAGTTTTGCCTACCCTTCTTCTGCCATAGAGAACAATGAATTCAGCTTTTTTGGATTCTAATGTATTTTGTAAATCCTTTATCTCTTTTTCTCTTCCAATGATATTCATAAATTTCTCCTTTTTTCCCTAAAACCATCATTTAAATACAAGTTTTAGGGAATTGTCCAATAGCATTATAAAGAAGTTAATTAAATTTCCAAACATAATTCCCCAAAAGCGCCTTTAAAACACAAGTTTTAGGGAATTATCTATAGATAAGTCTATTCAATTTATAAAGAAAAAGCCCAAAATAAGCCAATTTGACTCATTTTAGGCAAAAAGGTTTGACGTTATTAATGTCTTTTTTCGCAGATACGGCTCTATTGAGCAAAGTATGCAAGAGTCTTATTTTTCCTCAATGGAAGCGATTTTCGGGTCCGCCATAATGGTGTCGATCGCGCTTTGGATGGTGGTCTCTTTCGACTCATGGCCGTATTTGTCCACGTCGGCGGCGTCCCTGACTTCATGGGTCAAGCAGCTCGGCCCGCCGATGCAGCCGCCCGGGCAAGCCATGCCCTCGATGAAGTTCCCTTCGAGTTTCCCTACTTTGTATTTGGTCAAGGCCATCTTGCATTGGTCTAGCCCAGAGACTTTCACCGGCTTAGCCTCGAAGGGGTTGTTCTGCTCTTTAAGAGCTTCGGCCACCGCATCGCTAAGCCCGCCGCTGCGGGCGAAGATCCTGCCGAAATAAGAGGCGTTGTCCAAAGGTTTGCCCTCCAAAGCGGAAAGGTCGATTCCCCTGGCGTCAATTAGAGCCTGGAGCTCCTCGAAGGTGATGACGCAGTCAACGTAAGGAGAGACCTCCGGGCGTTCCCGCTCCATCTTTTTGGCGATGCAAGGTCCCACGAAGACGGTCTTGCAGCTAGGGTCGATTTGCTTGAGGTACTTGCAAATCGCCCCCATCGGCGAGAGGTTTTTCGACACCTTCCCTTTCAGCTCAGGGAAAGCGGTCTCGACGTAGCGCACGAAAGCCGGGCAGCAGCTGGAGGTGCAATCGCCTTCTTCGCTAAGGTCTTTGGCCTCGTTCATGGCGACGAGATCCGCCCCTAAAGCGGCCTCGATGACGTCGGTGAAGCCTAATGCCTTGATGCCAGAAACAACCTGAGGGAGGGTCGCGTAATGGAATTGGCTGGAGATAGAAGGAGCCACGACCATGTAGGCTTTGTAGTTCTTCCCGTTTTCGCTGCCTTTAACGATGTCGATGCAGCTCGTGATGAAGCTCTTGTCCATGATGGCCCCGAAAGGGCAGGCGTAGCTGCACTGGCCGCAGCGCGTGCATTTGCTCTCATCAATCGAGGTGATCCCGTCTTCCCTAGGCTTGATCGCGTTGATCTTGCAGGCGGCTTCGCAAGGGCGGCGCAGATTGATGATCGCCCCGAACTGGCAGGATTTGGCGCACATCCCGCAATTGACGCATTTGCTCTTGTCGATACTGGCGCGGTGATCCGGCCCAAAGGAGATCGCGTTAAGCCGGCAGGCCTGGGCGCAGCGATGGGCGAGGCAGCCCCTGCACATCTCGCTGACCTTCATCCCGCCGAAGGGGCATTGGTCGCAGGCCGCCTCGATGACCTCGAGGAGATTGGGGTTGCTCTTATCTCCGCCTAAAGCGATCTTGACCCGGTCTTTAGCGACCGCTCTTTCTTTATACACGCAGCAGCGCATGCTGGCTTTTGGGCCAGGAGAGATAAGCAAAGGGATGCCCTCCTTCTTCTCTTCTAGGGTGCCCTCCCAATAATCCGCGGCCACTTCTTTGAGGACGCGGTATTTGAGTTGCTGCACGAGGGTGTCGAATTTGAGTGGTTTAGCCATGGGTGTTCTCCTTAGAAATAAGTGATTTGGACGCGTTTGCCCATCTTCTTGAGCTCGGCGGCGAGGTTGTCGATGATCTGCATCTTCATCTTGAAGGTGATCTGGCCGTGCTCTTCCTGGTGGGCGTTATTGACCGCGCAGCCGACGTAGAAGGTGATGTCGGTAGCCTCTTGGAAGAGGGTCTCGGCAAGCAGGCTCGCCCCATCCTTCCGGTAGCTCCAGGTGAAATAGGCGAGGTTATCCTTCTGGTAGTCGATCGCGAGCTTGACGACCTTGTTGAGGGTGATGATCCCTTCGGTGGCGAGGTCGACCCCGTCGATCTCGCTATAGGGAGGGATGTCCGGGTCAAGGGAATCAAGATCCCCGCGGATCGAGGAGCCTAGATAATTGGCCGCGAGCTTGCAGGTGGTGCCCCCGCAGACAACGTGCTTACCTTCTAAGGCGAAGAAGCTTTCTAGCATCTTGCTATCGTCTTCTTTATTCGCCGGCGGCCCGACGAGGAGATTGACCTTGCTTCGCGCTCGTCGCCTTAAGCAAAGGCAGGTGGTGTCATCCCCCGGGCGCTTATTATAAAGAAGCGCGCAGTGGTCGACCAACAAAGTTGCTAGATTCTTCGCGGAGAGCTCGGGGCAAGAAAGGGCGCTAAGGTAGGTGGCGATTTCCTCTCTCCCCCAGCCGAAGTTGAGGCTCTCCCCCACCCCGGCATACATCGCCCCGTCGCTGAACATCGATAGGCTGTCGTTGAGGGCGAAATAGAGCTTGGCCTTCTTGATGGTTTTCCCCCCGATGAGGAAGGTCTCGTAATTAGGTTCTTCGATCTTCCCGTTCCTTAGAAACACCGGGTCAGGGTTATCGAAGTTATAAAGGGTCGCGGAGAAATCCTTCTCGACCTTAAGCACGGTGAAGGTGCTATAGGCCACATTTCCCCTGTCCCTGGCGCAGGGCAGGGTCTTCGCTAAGGCCTCTACCCCTTCATCGATGCTCATGCCCCCCTCGATCATCTTCGCTAGCATGGTCGAGGTGAGCGTGCTTAGGATGGAGGCTTCTACTCCTGAGCCTAGCCCATCGGCCAAAACTAAAGTCAAATCGCCTTCATTCCCCGTCACCGCCTGGACGTGGTCGCCGCAGAGCTCTTCGCCCTTGTGGTTGATGGAGAGGTAGCCGAACTCGATTTCGCTATGCTCATCGCTTGGTCTCATCGTCGCTTTTCCCTTTGCGGTCTTGCAGGGTGTCGCTAAGGCGGGTCAAGGCGATCTTCGTGGCCGCCGCGCTCTCCCCGAGCAACTGGGCAATCTGCTGCACCGCCTCCATGTTCTTGTCGATGACTAGGCTGGTGACTCTGGCGGTCTCCTCGGCGTCTTTGAGGTGGCGCGCCTTCCTTAGCTCATGGTCGGTCACGTCCCTGATCGAGCCGATGATGATGTGGTATTTCTCGTCGTAATGGATGCTCACCTCGCCGATCTTCCCGTTGCTTAGCTCCATTTTCTTTAGCCGCGTGTTGACGCCAGAAAGCGAGAGGAAGAAAGGCTCGCTGTCGAGGAAAGAAGCGATGTTCTCCCCTAAAAGGGCGCTTGGGGCGCCGACCCCTAGAATCGAAGCCATCGCGGGGTTAGAAAGCTGGATCGTGCCTTCTTCGTTAAGCACCAAGATCCCGTTAGGCGAATATTCGACGATGTCGCTGCCAAAGCTCGTCGCCTTTTCCATGAGGAAAGGCAGGCACATCTCCAAGGAAGCCTTGCCTTCGATGACGGCGATGGCCTTCTCCCGGCAAGAAGAGTAGCCGCAAGAAGAGCAATTCAGCTCGTCTTTCTTCGAGACCTTGCCGATTTTTCTCAGCACTTCCTCGATCTCCTCTTCGCTTGGCTTAGCCTCTTGCAAAGAAAGATCGGCGAATTCCTTGCTTATGGAGCAAGACAAAGGGGCGACTTCGAAATCCGCCTTGCCCGCGCTGTGGCGCAAGGCAATGAGGGATTCAAGAGGGTTGGATACGGTTTTGATGTGCGCCGGCCCATTTAAGCAAGAGCCAGGGCAAGAGGACATCTCGATGAAGGCATGATGGATCTTGCCTTTCCTTAGATCCTCTAAGGCCATCATGCAGTTTTCCATGCCCGAGAGGGAGATGTAGTCTATCCCCTCTTCTTTCTTCATGGTCTTAAGCACCCCTCCTTCGCTAGGGAAGATCCTGCAGGCGCTTTTCTCTTGTTTATCGCCTTCTTCTGCTAAAGGGGAAATGCCCGCTTCTTTGAAAAGGGCGTCTAGCTCTAGGAAAGTTAATGCGCAGTCAACGCTCCCTGGATAATGGTCAACCTCATCCTTCTTGCTGATGCAAGGACCAAGGAAGATGACTTTGCAATCCGGATGCCTTTGCTTTAAAGAAAGCGCGTGCGCCTGCATGGGGGAGAGGGTCTTCGCTAAGAAGGGCAGGCACTCAGGATAATGCTTCTCGATCAAGAGGTTCACCGAGTGGCAGCAGGTGGAGATCACGACATCCTGCCCCTTTTTGAGGATCTCCTCGTATTCGTTTTTCACTAGGGTCGCCCCGATCGCGGTCTCTTCTGCGTCAGCAAAGCCTAGCTCAAGAAGAGCGTTTTTAAGCGAGGCGAAGCTCACTCCTTTGAAGGAGGCGATGAAACTAGGCGCGACTGAGGCAATGGCTTTCTTGCTTTGCAAAAGGGATTTCGCGTACTTCGTGTCGTCGCGGATGATCTTGCATCGCTGCGGGCAAACGTTAAAACAGGTCCCGCAGAGGACGCATTCGCTTTCGATGATCGAAGCCTGCCCGTCCTTGAAGGAGATGCTTTTGCTTGGGCAGGCGCGGATGCACTTGTAGCAGGAGCGGCAGTCGTTCTCTTTGCTTTTCAGCACGTCGTTCATAGGGGTGAACCTCCAAAAGTGAAAATCGCCCCTCCCATGACGAGAGGGGCGAAAGCGAACTTACTTCAGAAGCGGAAGCACTTCCTGCTCAAGGAAAGAAGAGACTTTCTCCACGGTGAGGCCGGGGATGATCTTCTCCCCCACTTTGACGCTGACTCCATCATGCCCGCACTGGCCAAGGCAAAAGGCGGCTTTGAGCTCGACTTTGTCTTGGAGGGAGCGTTTAGCTAGCTCCTCTTTCAGCGCGTTGATGACGGGGCGGGAGCCCTTCAAATGGCAGGAGCTCCCTACGCAGATAGCAAGTTCGATGTGTTCCATTAGTTCCCTTTGTAGGCGTCTTTCATGATCTGGATCATGTCCTCGACCATGGGCTCGCGGGGATTGCACGGGGTGCATTGATCCTCATAAGCGAGATACGCCAACTCCTCTAGGTGCTCATTATAGAACTTTTCGTCGGGGACGATGGAAGAGAAATTCATGTCGATGCCGATTTCCTTGCCTAGATCCATCACGGCCTTAGCGAGGTTAGCGCCCGCCTCTTCCGGGGTATCGGCCTTCACGCCGATCACGCGGCAGATCTCCTGATACTTCTTATCGCACTGGTATTCCTCATACTTCGGCCAGAGCGCGAGCTTGGTCGGCTGGGTGCCGTTGTACTTGATGACGTGCGGGAGAAGGATCGCGCAGGTCTGGCCGTGGATGGAATGGAACTCGCCACCCATCTTGTGGGCGAGGGCGTGAGCTAAACCTAAGAAGCTATTGGCAAAGGCCATGCCGGCGATCGTCGCCGCATTGTGCATCTTCTCCCTGGCCTTGAGGTCGTTCTTCCCGTCTTTGACCGCGCGGGGGAGGTAGGTGAAGACAAGCTTGATGGCCTCTAGGCAGAGCCCGTCGGTGAAGTCACTAGCCATGACCGAGGTGTAGGCTTCGATGGCGTGAGTGAGGACGTCCATGCCGGTATAGGCGGTAGAGCGAGGGGGGATGTTCGTGGTGAACTCCGGATCGACGATCGCGATCGAAGGCGTCAAGGAGTAGTCGGTGAGCGGATACTTCTTGAGATTGGCCTTATCCGAGATGACGGCGAAGGGCGAGACCTCTGAGCCGGTGCCAGAGGTGGTCGGGATGCAGATGAGCTTGCTCTTGCGCCCGAGCTCAGGATATTTGAAGGCTCTCTTGCGGATGTCCATGAACTTCTGCTTGAGGTCGTTGAAGTCGACTTCGGGGTGCTCATAGAAGATCCACATGCCTTTGGCCGCGTCGATGGCGCTGCCCCCACCCAAAGCGATGATGGTGTCGGGCTGGAATTCCTTCATGAGCTCGACGCCGCGGTTGACCGTGGAGATATCCGGATCAGGCTCGACCTCGGCGAAGAGCTGATAGGTGACCGGGGTCCTGCGCAAGGCGAGCTGATCGGTGATCTTCTTCAAGAAGCCGAGCTGGACCATCGAATGGTCGGTGACGATGAAGACTTTGTTGAGGTCTTTGGCAGACTTCAGATACTGGATGGAGTTGCGTTCGAAATAGATCTTCTGCGGGACTTTGAACCACTGCATGGTGTTCCTCCTCTTGCCGACTTTTTTGATGTTGAGCAGGTTGATGGCGCTCACGTTGCCTGAGACCGAGTTGTGGCCGTAGGAGCCGCAGCCCAAAGTCAAAGAAGGCAAGAAGCTATTGTAGACATTGCCGATGCCCCCGAAGGTCGAGGGGGAGTTCCAGACGATGCGGATGGCTTTGACCTTGTCGCCAAAGGCGTCAGACATCGCCTGCTCTTTGCAGTGGATGGCGGCGCTATGGCCTAAACCGCCGAACTCGAGCATGGCCTCGCATTTCTCGAAGCCCTCTTTGTAATCAGCGACTTTATAGACCGCCAAAACAGGCGAGAGCTTTTCTCTAGAAAGCGGCTCTTCAGGTCCGACCCCGGTCGTCTCCGCCGCGATGATCTGGCAGCCTTCCGGCACTTCAAAGCCGGAGTTTTTGGCGATGTTGGCGGCGCTCATGCCGGCCACGGCCGGGTTGAGCTTAGCGTTTTCTACGCCCTCTTCTCCCTTAGAAACGCCGAACATGAACTTCTCCATTTTGCGCGCTTCTTTTTCACTGGCGAAATAGACGCGATACTTAACAAGAAGCTCTTTGACCTGGTCATAGACCGCCTCATCGACGAAGATCGCCGATTCCGAGGCGCAGATCATGCCGTTGTCGAAGGCTTTGGAGAGCACCACGTCATTGACGGTCTGCTCTAGATCGGCGGAGCGATCGATGTAGCAAGGGACGTTCCCTGCCCCGACGCCAAGCGCGGGTTTCCCGCAGCTATAGGCGGCTTTGACCATCGCGTTGCCCCCGGTAGCGAGGATCGTGGCGATGCCAGGATGGTTCATCAAGGCGGAGGTCGCTTCCATCGAGCCGTGCTCGATCCATTGGATGCAGTTTTCCGGCGCCCCGGCGGAAACCGCGGCGTCTCTCATCACGATGGCAGCTTCCTTCGAGCAATGGAAGGAGCTGGGGTGGAAGGAGAAGATGATGGGGTTCCTCGTCTTGATGGAGATGAGGCATTTGAAGATGACGGTCGAAGTCGGATTGGTGACCGGGGTGATGCCGGCGACAACGCCGACTGGCTCAGCGATCTCGGTGATTCCGGTGACGGGGTCGTCGCTGATGATGCCAACAGTCTTCGTGTGGCGCATGTTGTTGACCACGTATTCGCAAGCGAAGAGGTTCTTCGTGGCTTTGTCCTCGAAGACGCCCCTGTGGGTCTCTTCGATCGCTAGGCGCGCCAAGCGGCCATGATGATCAAGCCCGGCGACGGACATTTTCGCGACGATGTAGTCGATTTTCTCTTGGTCATAGGTCGCGAATTCGTCTAGGGCTTTTAAGCCTTTGGTCACGAGTTCGTCGACTTCTTTCTCCGCGGCTTCTTTCTTCGCCGCGAGCTCCTCAGGGGTGAGGACCTTCTTTGCTTTCTCTGCCATTGTTATTTTTCCTCCTTGGCGAGTTCGACGTTCAGGCGGTGGCTAAGCACCGCCAGGGATGAGGCGAGGTTGACGTTTTCGACAACCACTCCTTCTTTGGTGTCTAGTTGGACCGGGGCGAAGTTCCAGATGGCCTTCACTCCGCTATCCATGGCCAGGTCCGCCACGCCTTGGGCGCAGGCGGCCGGGACGGTA
Organism: Paludibacteraceae bacterium; assembly: GCA_963621535.1. Lineage (GTDB taxonomy): Bacteria > Bacillota_I > Bacilli_A > RFN20 > CAG-826 > Alloenteromonas. The sequence continues at coordinate 10,320 of CAVFEQ010000039.1, forward strand.
AGGATCGCGATATTGGCTTTGAGGGTGCCAAGAAGCTCAGGGAGCCTCTCGACTTCGAAGATCATCTTGCCCCCGATGCTCTTCCCGACTAAGGAAGGGTCGCTATCGAAGCCGGCGATGATCTCTAGCCCCATCTCTTTGAAGGCCGGGAAGTTCAGTAACGCCCCGCCAAGGTGCCCGCAGCCGATCAATACGGCGCTAGCCGCGTTATGGTAGCCGAGGAAGGATTCTAGATCCTCCACTAGCTGCTTCACGCTTCTGCCTTTCTTTGGGCGCCCCGCTTCCAGGGATACGGCTTGGAGGTCTTTTCTGACCTGCTCCTCGCTGTAGCCGAGTTTGGCGGCGATCTTCGGCGAGGAGACGAATTCGATCCCTTCGCTTAAAAGCTCGCGGAAGTACTTAAGGTAAATGGGATACCTCCCGAGCTGGTTGTTGGAGAACTTGTTGGTCATCGCTAACTCCTTTCGCTAATGCTTTACCGAAAGCGAGTTTAGATGGTTTCCAAACGGAAAGCAATGAAAAAGTAAAACTTTACCGGTTTACTTTTTTACATTTCTTTCCATTTGGCTTTCGGTAAGACGTTATCGAACTTTTTTGCTTTTTATGTCCACTTCTTTTGTAAGCGGTTACATGTTAATTTGAAAACGCTTACCTTAATTTTCAATAGACTTAAAAAATGCTTCCAGGCCTGCATGGGCCTTGTTTAAGATATCTGATTCCCTTTATAAAAAGGCAGCCGGATGGCTGCCTTGAGGGTTAAGGGATGAGGAACTTAGCGATCCTGCTTCTTCTTGCTGCGGATAAGGAAGATGCTGGAAGTAGCGGTGAGGAGGATAGCCCCGCTGATCACGGCAAGATTCGTCCAGCTCGTTGAATCCGAGTCACCGATATGCTTAACCGCGGTAGCGTCGTTTTGGTGGTTTTCCCAATAGGTGTATACCTTATAGGCGTCTGCATAGGCAGAACTGGTGGAGAAAAGCGTCTTCGCGTTATCGCTGAGCCCGTCGTAGGCGGCTTTAGCGGCGGTATATTTGGCTTTGCAGGTATCCCCTTCTGTTGGGGCGCCGTCCTTGCCGGTGATGTAGCTAGCGATGAACGCCTCTACTTCTTCGGTGCCGGCTGCATAATAAGAGCAGCCTTCGACCATAAGGATTTGATTGCTGGAGTTATAGACGTTATACAGACCTTTGATATCGTAGTAGCTGTCCTTAACGAAATTGCCATACGAGGAAAGTTTGCTGATGCACGACTTTTTGAAATGGAGTGAGATGGAAGTTCCATTGGACAGTTCGAAGCTCAGGGTGATGTTATCCGTACCGCTAATGGTCTTAGAGGCAAGGCATTTGGCGTTATGGGCGACGACAAACCTTGAAATATTGGCTGCGACCATGTTTTCAGAGGTGATTTCCACCGGGACGATGTCCTCTTTCACGCTCTCATCAACTGTAGCGCTTGGCGAGGTCAGCTCAACGAGGCCGTTGTACATAGTGATGGTTCCGCTAGCTTTCACCCCATCGCCAATCTTCAAAGAAGACAAAGACGTATCCGTTGCGTAAAGATCAATCGCTGCATCGCCAGATTGAATGTAAACGTTATTCCCTTCGATAGCGGTGACGGTTCCTTTTGTGGAAACGACGCTAGAACCTTTGACTAAACCATTGGGGAGCGTGGTTCCATCTTGGCTAACAAGCTCTGAAATTTCAAACTCGTTGCTGACGTAGAAACTTAAGGTAGCGAACACGGACGAATCGGTGGCCGAAGTCGCGGTTACCGTGATGAGATCTTCGCTCGTTTTCTTGACGATGGACAAAACATCGTCGGAGGAAATCGTCGCGGCTTCCGAATCAGAGACGGTCCAAACGACATCTTGCGCTGCCTCGCTTGGCTCAACTTCCGCGAGGAGTTCGTGAGTGGTCCCAATTCTAAGAGTGTCGTTGTCTTCAAAATCGGAAACAACAGTTACGCCTGTCGCGCCAACGGAAACGGTAATCGTGCCAATGAAAGAGGCGACCTCAGTCCCCTCGCTATTTTTCATGGTAACCGTATAAAGGGTTTCGCCAACGGAAACGCCGGTTACAGAAAGGACATTGTCAGTAATTGAAACGGTCGCGATTGAAGGATCATCACTTTCTGCGGAAAGCGTTCCGCCTTCAGGCATATTCTCGACAATCAAAGACAAATCCTTCGAATCGTCTTTCTTCAACGTAACGTCGGAATCCCCATCAACGGACACGGTGGGATCCGTACTTTTATGCGCGAAGACCACATCGTCGACTCTGAAGGTGTAATTGCTACTGCTTGGGAATGTGCTCGTTTTACTCACTGCAATTCTCAATCTAAAATCTGACAGGCCGGTTGCAAATTCATGGGAATAAGTCGTTTTGGCTGTAGAAGAGGGGGAAACCGTTTCAATCGTCGTCCAGGAGCTGCCGTCTGTGGAATAATCAACGTCGAACTTAACGTTTTTATTGCTAACGGCATAAGCAAATTGAAAAGCATTCACAGTCTCGGAAAGAGCCGTGGTGTTCATCATATACCCGCAATTTTTATCTTTATACAAACGCATTTGAGCCGATTTATCATCAGATAATGTAGCACTGGTAGAAACGGTCCCATAATATATTTTCCAAGCCAGTCCATCTGTTGCGGAAGCTTCGTAATTTTGAGTTTGTTGGTAATTAGAACCGGTAGTAGCGTTTTCAAATCCAGTCCTATAAATCTCTTTGTAGGTGCCTTCGCCGATTTTAATGTCATCGCCAACAGCAGCCTTCGTCAAAATCGCGCTATTACCTGCGCCTAAGGAGACCCCCCCGATCACACCGGCGGAGCCAAAGGCCAAAGCCAAAGCGGCTAAGCCCATGATGAATGTTCTCTTTTTCATGCTTTTATTCTCCTTTTCGTGGTTCCTCTCCCTTTGAAACGCGAAAATAAGGACAATAAGCCCTTCTTAGCAAACGCGTCGTTTCAACGGTAGAAAGAGTTTTTCCACGTGCCTTATTCTAGATTCCTTAAACGCCGATAGGCAAGAAAGAAAAAAGCGCGCTTAAGAAGCCCTCCCCCGCTTCTTCCGTCATCATGGGCGTTCTTGCCCCCATGAAAGCGGTTACCAATGTATCTTTTTGCCTCTTTCCATCTTAAAAGGCGGCCGCTAGGCCGCCAAGAAAGAGAGCAAACAAGAAGAAGGAAACTAGGCCCTCACGCCGTTAGAATCCCAGATGTAGGTAGCGAGTTTAGGCTCATCCACGAAGGGATTCCGGCCATAGCCTTGGTTGTAGAGATAGTCATTGATCTGGATCTCCATCGCCGTCGGCGCGTATTTGGCGTTCCATTCAAGCAGGGTCTTTAAGGTTCCCATCGTGTGCTTGCTGGTTGCGTCCCCCGGATTATTGGAGAGTTCCATAGGTTCGTTGCCGCTGGAAGAGCCTCCGCTTCCGCAGGTGCCGTAATAAGCGGTAGCGGCGTATAAAGTAACCCTAGCCGCCTCGCCGCGAGCGTATTCGTATCCGCAGGAAGCGGGATCCCACTCGTTGCTGGAGGAGTAGCCATAGAAATAATTGCTCCTGGAGCTATTTTCTGAGGTAAGAGTCGGGCGGATGATGAAGGGATCGGCCGCGGGGCCGCTGTTTTTTCCGCAGCCCCTGCTATTGGGCCAGGTGTGCTCCCTGTTGCAGGATCCCAAGGTCGTGGTCATCGCCCCGTCGCCGCTTACCCCTTCAGTAACATTAGGGGCGGCGTGATAAAAAGGCACGAAGGTGTTTGAGCCAGCAGGATAAGCCGCCGCTTTGGCCCCGATTTCCTTGCAATCGTCATAAGTGGTCGAACTGGTCTTGTAGTTCTTGATGAGCGTCTGCAGATCGGCTCTAAAGGCGTTCCCACTCTTGCTTAGGTCTAGGCTAGACCAGTATTCCCCGACTTTGTCAGGGTCGATCGGATCGACGGGGTCATCGGAAGGATCCTTTTTGTCCAGCCCTTCTTCGTAATGATAGGAATAGAAGGAGACGATGGCTTCGTCTTTGTGGGTAGCGCTCGCCCCGCAGAAGCTGTTCTTGTAATATTCAAGATACACCTCATCGTCGCTATAGAGATGGAAGTCGCCGTTACCAAGATCGTCGAGGTTGAAATAGGTTTCTTCCTCTTTTAGGCCGATGTTGGCGTATTCTTTGCCCCCGCTTGTGACCTTGCCCGCCCAGAGGTAGCTCTCCCCTTTTTGGATGGAGACCTTATCATCAGAGAAAGAAAGGGTCAGCTTCGCGGTCGAGCTTCCTAGATTAAGGAGATTATCGTATCCGGAGACGCTAGTGAGGGCTTCGCCGAGGTGATAATAGGAATAACTCTCTTTGGCGACGCCGGTATAGCCATAATAATTAGACCCGTCTTTAGCCACAAGGGCCACTTCCTTATGGGTTTTGAGCTCCGCTAAAGAAGAGATGAGCTTCAGGCAGTTCGGGGTGCCGTCTTCTGTTGAATCCCCTGAGTCTACGTCTTCATTAGAAGTAGCCGCGTCTTGGCTGCTGTCCCCGTTTGAGGAATCGCCCGAAATCGAGGCATCGCTAGTGATATCAGAAAGCGAGACGCTATCTTTCTTGTTTGTATCCCCCTGCGCGCAGGCGCTAGTGAGGCTAAGCAAGGCAAGAGCGAATAAGGCGGCGTTTTTTCTCATACAGGACCCCCTTGAGAAATTTTCCGAGCAAACTCTATCAAAAAGAGATAGAAGCCTCAATGAGGAAAAGAGGAAACCTCGGCCAGCAAGGCCTCGCCTAGAAAAGAAAAAGGAGGCTAGGTATCTAAGAAAGGCGAGGCTATTCACTCAAGAAGAACCGGCCTAAAAGGCAACTAAAATTGCACATCCTCGCCTTTCTTCGCTAGAATTCGCTCATCCTATGTACCGCCTTTTCTCTTATAACGTCGCTTCGCTTAGCGAAGATAAGCTCCGCTTGCTCCCTCCCTCTCGTCTCCAAAAGGCCACCAATTACCTAAAAAAAGAAGACAGGCTCCTTTCTTTCGCGGCCTCTTTCGCCCTAGAGGAGGCACTAGAAAGCCAAGGAGTAAAAGAAAAGGACGTCGAGATCATCTATGGGGAAAACAATAAACCTTATATAAAGGATAGGGACGACCTCTATTTCAATCTCTCGCATTCTGGGGAAGTTGCCATCGCCGTCGTCTCTAAGAAAGAGTTAGGCTGCGACATCGAGAAAATAAGGCCCTACTCGGAAGAGGTGGCGAAACGCTGCTTCGCCAAGGAAGAGAGAGCTTATATCAACAAGGCCAAAAACAAAGACGAAGCCTTTACCCGCATCTGGGTCTATAAGGAGAGCTTCATCAAAGCCATCGGCAAAGGCCTTGCCCTAAAACTCTCTTCTTTCTCCGCCACCCCCACACCTGCAGGAATAAAACTGATTCAAAACATCGATCCGCGGGAGTGGATCATCGAAGAAAAGCCCATGGAAGGGTATATCCTCGCCGTCTGTTACCAGAAGTAAACTCTCTTGGTAGTCATATCAAATAAAGGCCATCATTTTGGCTTTATTTCTACTTATTGAAGAACGATAACGACGTCAAAATCCAAAAAACCGCGTTCTAGTCTTTGGTTTTTTAATCTTTTAGCAACCTTTAGCAAAAGTTAGCAACGCTTAGCAACCTTTAGCAAAAGTTAGCAACGCTTAGCAACCTTTAGCAAAAGTTAGCAACGCTTAGCAACCTTTAGCAAAAGTTAGCAACGCTTAGCAACCTTTAGCAAAAGTTAGCAACGCTTAGCAACCTTTAGCAAAAGTTAGCAACGCTTAGCAACCTTTAGCAAAAGTTAGCAACGCTTAGCAACCTTTAGCAAAAGTTAGC
>CAVFEQ010000040.1:0-15907 GCA_963621535.1 Paludibacteraceae bacterium
CGAAAGCCACCTCCTTTTTCTCCTCTCTATGCATAAGAGTCATGAAAAGTTACGGTTTAAGAGGAGAGGAAGAATTCCTTGGCAAAGACATCACCGAGGTCCATAACCAAAAAGCAAAGGAAGCCTGGTTAGAATACATCGCGACTATCGAAAAGAGCAAAGAAGCCATAAAAGGCTGCTGCTTTTATGCTCCTTTAGGGGGTAAGGTCAACTATATCATCGCCCCCACCCATAAGCCCGATTATTTCGCCGTCATGTACATCAACGTGGACGTCAAAGAAGAGGAATTCCAAAGACTGCAGCGCGAAAAGCTCATCAACGAAGCCAGTTTGGACCTAGCCCACAAGATTTATGAAAGCGCGCTTGATCAGGACTCTTTGGTCTCCTTACTTAAAACCCTCGCCCAAAGAATCCAAGCACAACGCGTTTATTTCGTGATCTTAGGCAAAGAAAGGGCGATTGTTTCTCAATATAAAAAAGACGAAAGCCTCCCAGACCCAATTCCCCCGACATCAGAAATCATCGCCCCCTTGCTCCCGTCCGCTGAGAAAGTGGATACGCCCCTTCTTTTGACGGAAGCGAAAGCAAAAGAAGGAGACGCGCTTTCTCAAGCCTTCCTCTCTATGGGGGTGAAAACCCATCTGGCCTTTCCTTTTCTCATTCAAGGACGCCTAACCGCCTACTTATGCGCCGACAATTTTCCCTTAGAAAACATAGAAAACGCGAAGAAAATCCTGCAAAACTCCTGTTATTTCATGTCTTTCAAATGGTCAAACGACCAATTGATGAAGGAGCTTCGCACTCAAGCCAGAAAGGATCAGCTGACTGGTTTGCTTAATCGTTATGGCTTTGAAGAAGCCGCGAAAGATTATTTCGCAACTCATTCTAGCGAGGCTTGCGTCTTTGCCCTTATCGACATCGACGACTTTAAATTGATCAACGACTCGTATGGGCATCGGGCAGGGGATCTCGCCCTGCAGTCGCTTTCTCAGGAAATCCGTTCTTATTTCGGGGAAAAAGCAATCACCGGACGTTTTGGAGGCGATGAAATATCCCTTTTGCTGCCTAAGCAAAGCCTAGAAGAGGCGGAGAAGAAATTCTCCGAATTCGCTTCTTCCAAGCACGGCTTTCTCAGTGATGGGCATAACGTTGATGTATCAATTTCCGTTGGATTTACCGAATACCCAACCCAGGCAAAAGACTTTAATGCGCTTCTTCTTTGCGCCGACAAAGCCTGTTACGCGGCAAAGCTTTTCGGAAAGGGGCAAAGCCTTTCTTATCAAAAAAGCTATGACGATCTAGACAAAACAATCCTCGGATTCAATTTCCATTCAATCGCAGACAACCTGCCCGTTCCTTTCTTTCTCTTCGGCGATAAAGGGGAGATATATTATGCGAACTCGCCTTGCTTAAAGCTTTTTGGCCACGAAACTCTTTTGGACTTAATTTTCAAAAGCAGGAGGGGCGTGTATTCGTTATTTGAAGGCAATGATGCCTTGAAGGACTTTCTTGGAAGCAAAGAAAAGAAACAAACAACCATCTCTTTAAACCTTAATTCCGGCAAAAAAGTCAGCTTGCTGGTCTCTGCGAAAAGCAACTTGCCTTCATCCGTTCATTATGGGGTCTTGCTAGAAAAATAGTCTTATGAACGAAACCGCCATCAAAGCCATAACAATCGTCGCGATAGTTCTAGTCTCTTGTTTTGCCTGCCGCCTTTATCTTAAGGAAAAGGGCAGGGGAGAAAGAGAAGGAAGAAGCGTTTCTTTGATTGCAAAAGCCGGCATCTTCGGGGCTTTGTCTGCTCTCTTGTATGTCGTTCCGATATTCACGATCAAACTCCCTTTCTTCCCTGAATTTCTTACACTTCATTTTGACGAAGTCCCCATCCTGATTATCGGACTAGCCGAAGGGCCTTGGTGCGCTTTCCTCACATTGCTCTGCAAAACCTTGATAAAACTCCCTTTTTCAACGACGGCCACCGTCGGCGAATGGGCCGACTTGGCCTTGTCACTGTTCTTTATCTTGCCGGTTTGTTTCATCTACAGAGGAAAGAAAAGCTGGAAGAGACTAATAACCGGCCTAATGGTTTCCATGCCTCTGCAACTTGTCGTGGCGATGATCCTCAACGTCTACGTCCTTGTTCCGTTCTATTCGTCTTTATACGGCATCCCCTTGGACGCTTTGCTAGCAATTTGCCAAGCCGCGAACCCAGCAATCAACAATCTTGAATGGGGCTACGCCCTATGCGCGGTATTGCCCTTTAACGCGATGAAAGACGCGATCGTCATCGCCTTGGCCTTGCTCCTATACAAAAGCTTAAGAACGTTCCTAGAAAAGCGTTAACGGATCAGCTTATAGATTCCGTCGACCATCATGATGATCCCGGTGATGAAAATGCCGTAGCCCAAGATACTCGATGGGGCAAAAAGCAAGAAGATGCCAATCAACGTATAAAGCGTGACTTCGATGAAGTTCACGATTCGTCTGAAGATGCTCGTTCCCTCGGTTTTTCTTAGAGAGATTCCGATGATGAGGGCCAAAAAGAGGAAAAGCATCCCCGCCGCCCAGGTGAAAAGGCTATTGATGACGGCAAAGCCCAAAACCGCCAAACCGGCATAAGCCATGCTGGCCATGACCACGACGGCGATGCGCAACTGATACAGCCGCCAATCGCCTTTTGATTTGACGAGGTAATAAATCGCGACCGCCCACGTAAGAAGCAACAAGGCTGAAACAATGGAGACGACGATCCAAGGGAGCGAGTCAGGAAGCAGGGCCAAGAGGATACCAATCGTAATCAAAACAACAGCTTGGGTTAGATTGGAGACGAGAAACTCAGGAAAGCTTTTGAGGTGGATAACTTCGCGAAAAGACGCGCCGAAAAACGCCGCAAATCCAAGTTTCGCGACGGTTTTGCGCTCATTTTTGCCTGCCCCAATGTAAGAAAGAACCAAACGGTCCATGGTTCTAGTTGGGTTTTTCCCCAGATCCCAAACCGTCTTTTCCCCATGCTTCGTCATCGCCGCAAATATATCGTTTACGAATTTTTCTCTTTCCTCAAGAGTCACGTCCATCAGCCAATCGCGGACCATTTTGTTGACCCATTCGCATTCTGGCGAATAGGCCTTCTTCTCAATGAATGATCCCCCGTCTATCCTCCAGCAAAGGAAGGCGTGCTGCAACACCCCCATCGCATCGCTTTGAATGATGTGGGTATGCTTGAAACCCATTGGGAAAAACTGCCCAACCACATCGTAACTTGGGACAACAAACGTGGTTTTGTCATCAAAAGGCGCAAGATCAACCTTTCCAAAGACCTCCGGGCAAAGGCCAGGGGAATCAAGAAGGTAAAGATGCTTCAATAGGCTTAATTCCTCTTGGTTCAACGCCAAGGCGGCGCACAAAGCGAGATTTCCGCCTTTAGAATGGCCACAGAGATAAAACGGTTTGCCTTCTTTCGCTTGTCTAGATGCGTATTCGCCGGCCTTTTTTTGGGCGCTGGCCTTCATGAAGCAAAGCTGCGCGTTCTCTTTCCAGCCCACAATCGTCTCGTCCGTCCCTCGGAAGCCAAGCGCAATCTCGCCATTAGGGAAAGTGAACGTCATCGTCCCGAACTGGGTCGTATCTTTTTCGTCGGTGTTATCCTCATAACGAGAAAGGATTAAGGAAGAGAAGCGTTTACTTCCGATGATGGCATCAAGAAGTTCTTTGTACGCCTTCTTTTGCATCGCCCAATCGCAGGTTGCGAATACGGGCTCTTTAATTTTACGAATGCGCGCTACCGCTTCACATAGAGGCAAGGTTTCTTCTTCGGTAACCGTGCCCTCAAACCGAAGGTAGCTGAGCGCAGAAACCACCATGGAGTCGAAAACATTGAATGGCGAGTTCTCTAAGGTAATCTCGCCTCTCCATTTAAGATAATCCACTAAGTAGCCCATGAGGTAATTATGGTTGAAAAGAGGGGAAAAGGCATTTCTTTCTTAAGGAATGATAGCGTTTCTTACCATTTTTCCCAGCCGGCTTGACTCTTGCACTAAAATCTTTATGGAAGTTCCTCCTTTTTCTTTAGCAACCTAATCGTGGAACTTCCTTTTCCTTAACGCCACCTACATTCGCGGAACACTATCCTCAATTGGGCTGACCAAGTCCGCCGGCAAACACGAGTAGTAGAATAAAAGGCCAAGGTTTGCGCCTTGGGCTTTTCGTATGGGTCGAAGGACACCGGAATCCTCTTTTGAGTTCGCTTCCTTCTGAAATCTCTTGATGCTTGCTCAACAAAAAATCAATCGGGGCATTTTTATTGCGGGAAGGGAGGCCTCTTAATTAAGTTCCGCAACGACCTTTGATATGTGCTTGACCAAAGAAACGACAGTTCTGACGGATTTAAAACTATATTTTTGGTCCATGTCCTCGGCATTCCAATCTGTAGATAATGAACCGAGTTTTTTTAGGACGTCGGTAGATTTTGTTACTGCCAACATTTCCGAGGACCATTCATCTAATTCGATGGAAATTTGGCGGTTCTCGAAAACGAAAATAATGGCTTTGTCGTAAGTGAAAGTTCCCATTGAGCTGCCGTTGTTGAATTCCTCAACGCTGTCAGTTACGATCAAAATGTCTTTGATCCTATCGTTTACTGCTTGTTTTACGTATTTTATCGGCGGATTTGCGGATAACACTTTTGTTCCGTTTTCATCGGTTCGACAAAAGTGCAGCGAAGACACTCCTTCCTTACCCCAAAGGAAATCCAAATATTCGTAAGAGGTGTGAATGGCAAAAACGCCTTCTCCAACATATAGGCCTACTTTTTCTATACAAAGGTTTCCAAGACAGAATTCATCGTGGCTGATGGCATCAAGCTTTTGCCCGATTAAAGATGACAATAAATCCGTTTCGTCTTTACGTAGTGTTTTACAAATGTGTTTCATTTTATTTGTCTCCCTTTGGTTTGCTAAAATGCACTTTTTGGTATTTTATGCCGCCACTATCGGCGGCCATTTTCACATTAATTAATATGGCGGGCGAACCCTTCGATGATGTTACGACGCGATAGTCAACGTAAGTTCCGTCTTTCATTTCCGTGAGCCAATGCTCAGGGCCAAGTTGCCGCTCTATTCCGCCATAGGAGAGTTTATCATAGAATGTTTTCGATTCTTTAATCGGGTCATCAAAATGAGGTCGTGAGAACCTTTGGATCCTTTATGGAGCGGCCCAAAATAGCCATCTAAGAAACGATATGCTGGATTACTTTTAGGGGGTTAGATGGCAAAGTAATGTACATAAAATGACGTGATTTTGGCCCTTTCAGGCTTTCTGGGTCGAAAATTCGCGATAACCCTGTCATTTTTTGACCTTTTTTGGCGGAAATGAGAGAATCTTGACGAGCCAAAAGGGCATCCGCGACTCCTGTGACTAAGTTATCGCGAAAGCTTTTTTAGAAGGATTTTTGCCCCGTTTGGCTCGCCGCATATGGGGGATCAGATCAACGGTTTGAGGTTGACTTTCCCCCTATCAGCTTTCTTGAGGCCAAGGGCGTTCCTGAACGCCCTTGCCCTCCCTCACCAGCGAATTGATGTTGTCGAAGGCATCCGACGCCATCTCACCTCTCACCCCGTCGAGGGATTTCCCCTTGGGGAATTTGTATCGGGCCATCGCATGGTTCCTCTCATAAACGGCTTGTCGTCGAACCTCATCGGCCTTGCGTAAAAGACATGGACCCTGTCGGCTTGCCCCCTCGCAAATGGCCTCACTTCTCACCTTTTTTCAAACGAGGTTTGGGCATACCACGCCAACGTCTTCGGCCCGAAATAGGGCTTCAGTCCTTCGATACGTTCCTCATAGAAGGCCTTTTCGAAGACACAGACGAAAATCACGTCCGTGGCGAGACCGTCTTCCGAAGACACCATCTCCTCGACCCATTCACCGAACCTAGAGAGCAACTTTCCATCGTCTTTCTCCAAAGCGTCGTAAACAACTGGCATGAGATAATCCTCCACGACGATGGTCGAACCGGGTTCCTCGTCCTTCCAAAAATCCTCTTTTTCTTTGAGGTAAGTGTCCTTAGCCTCTGGTATGGCTTCAATGAGCCTCTCGTTGAATTTCTTCTTTTCCATGCAACTTCTCCCATAATTTTATCGCTTTCTCAAACTTGTCCATTTCTTTTTTGAGCAAATCTTCATCGCCTTTTACGATTTCGTCTCAAAGGCATTTTTGATTTCTCTCACGCGGTCGCAGGCTTTCTTGTAATGTCCTTTAGGTTCCGTTTGATGAGTGCTTTGCGATTGCTTTGTCAAATAACACTTTTTCGGTTTTAGCAATCGTTTGGCTTGTTTTAGGGAATTCAAGGAGTATCTTTTCTTTTACTTGGAGGTAAATCGCATGTACGCAAAAAACATATGGACCAACGCGAGCAACGAGAAAAAAGAAGCTATATTCTCTTTCTGCGAAGGTTACAAAGCTTTTTTAAGCTACGGCAAAACAGAAAGACTTGTCGTGGAAGAAGCCATCGAAATGGCAGAAAAGGCTGGGTTCAAGGAACTTGGCACATTCAAAGAGCTTAAGCCCGGAGACAAGGTCTACGCTCTCAACAAGGGGAAGAATTTCCTCTGCGCCGTCATCGGCAAAAAGCCAATCGAAGAAGGATCGAGAATCCTTGGAGCCCACATCGACTCGCCGCGTCTGGACATCAAGCAGAACCCTCTTTATGAAAAAGAAGGCTTCGCGATGTTCGAAACCCATTATTACGGCGGAATCAAGAAATACCAATATGTCACGATTCCCTTGGCCCTGCACGGCGTCGTTTACAAAAAAGACGGCACCTGCGTCAAAATCTCTATCGGCGAAGATCCCAATGACCCCGTCCTTGGCATCACTGACCTTTTGATTCACCTTTCCGCGGATCAAATGCAGAAGCCCCTAGCGAAAGCCATCGAAGGCGAGAGCCTCGACCTTTCCGTTGGCAGCATCCCGGTTCAAGAGGACGAGAAGAAAAAGCCTTCCGTCAAAAACAACATCCTCAATCTTTTGAAAGAAAAATATGGGATCGAGAAAGAGGATTTCCTTTCTAGCGAGCTCGTCGCCGTTCCGGCAGGGCCAGCCAGGGATTATGGCTTGGACCGTTCGATGGTCGCAGGCTATGGGCATGATGACAGAGTCTGCGCCTACACCTCCTTCAAAGCCGTTCTTGATCAAGGGGAATGCGATTACACGACCATCGCCGTTTTAGTTGACAAAGAAGAGGTTGGTTCCATCGGCGCGACCGGCGCTCAATCCATGTGGTTTGAAAACACGATCGCCGAGATGCTTGCTTTGCAGGGAAAAGACAGCAATCTCGCCGTCCGTCATGCGATGAGCAACAGCAAAATGCTCTCAAGCGACGTTTCCGGCGCGGTCGATCCTCTTTATCCAGGCGTCAACGAGCTCAATAATTCCTGCTATTTTGGGAAAGGCGTGGTGTTTAACAAATACACAGGTTCCCGCGGCAAAAGCGGCTCCAATGACGCGATGCCCGAATTCGTTGCTTTCGTAAGAAACGCGATGGACGAGAACAACGTCTATTACCAAACCTCCGAAATTGGCAAAGTCGACCAAGGCGGCGGAGGAACAATCGCCTATATCCTCGGGAACTACAACATGTATGTTCTTGATGCCGGCGTCCCCGTGCTGTCCATGCACGCGCCGATGGAAATCGTTTCCAAAGCGGACGTCTACGAGGCCTATCTAGCCTATAAAGCGTTCCTCAAAGCCTAAGAAACAACTTCAAGCGCCTCCGCCTCGGAGGCGCTTTTTGTATGGTGATGTGCTAAAAATTTATTAGACTTCAAAAAGTCGAAAAGCATCGATATCACGCCATATTTCTTCAATTTGAAAATCCGTTATCTCGGAAACCATTTTCCGAAAGTTCGCTTTGCCTTTACTGGCTCTATTTTGCCGCGATGAATCGCCTTTAATCCAATCTCTATTGAACCGACTAAGAAAAGAAAAAGAAAGGCATCAGTCTTATAATGTCAGCCATGAATCAATTTCAGGAAGAAATAGAAAAAACCCTGCAAAACCTCAATATTCCATTCAAAAAGATGGAGCATGCGCCCATGTTTACCATGGATCAATATGCTGAGATTGAGCAAGCACTAGAAACGAAAGTCCCTAAGAACCTCTTTCTTTGCAACCAGCAACATAGCAAGTTCTACCTTTTGCTGATGCCTGGGGATAAGCGTTTTAAAACAAAGGAGCTTTCAAAGCAAATCAATTCCGCGAGGCTCTCCTTCGCTAACGAAGATGAGCTAAGCGAAGACCTCCATTGTTTCAAGGGCTGCACGAATCCCTTTGGTCTCATCTACGACCAAAATAACGCGATTCAGCTTTTGATAGATGAGGATCTGCTCAAAGAAAAAACGTTGGGGTTCCACCCTTGTGTTAACAACGTCACCCTTTCGATCTCCACCGAAGATCTCTTAACGAAATATCTCCCTTTAACCCATCATTCGCACATCATCGTTAAGCTAATGGGGGAATGAAAAAGGCGGGATGACCGCCTTTCTCTTTATTCCTTTTTCGCTTGCTTAATCGACAAGGAAATTCGCTTGCGGTTTAAATCAACCCCGATGACCTTAACCGTGACGATCTCGCCCATATGAAGCTCATTGCTTGGATGAGCGACGAAATGGTCGGCAATCTCGGAAATATGGACGAGGCCATCCTGATGCACGCCGATGTCGACGAAAGCGCCGAAGTCGGAAAGGTTTCTAACCGTACCGTTAAGAACCATCCCAACAGCAAGGTCTTTCATGTCTTTCACCTTGCTATCAAGCTTCGCGGTAATCGTTTTTTCACGGGGATCCCTTCCAGGCTTCTTAAGCTCTTCGATGATGTCGCGGAGGGTATACTCGCCGATATTAAGTTCTTTGGCCAAAGAGGAAACATTATTGATGTCGCCTAAAACTTCATTCCCTCGTGGGGTTCCAACATCATTCAAGGAAAGCCCAAGTTTCTGCAACAAAGCCTCGGTCGCCTCGTAATCCTTTGGGTGAACGGCGGTACGCTCTAATGGGTTATCGTTTTCGATACGCAAAAAACCTGCCGCGTCCATGAAGGTTTTCTCTCCTAGCCCTTTGACCTTCAGAAGATCTTTCCGGTACTTGAACGGGCCATGCTCATCGCGATAAGCCACTAAAGAAGTGGCGATTTTTTCGTTGAGGCCCGAGACGTATTTCAAAAGCGAGATGGAAGCGGTGTTTACCCAAACACCCACTTGGTTAACCGTATCAATCGTCGTATCGCCGAGTGTCTGTTTCAAGCGAGTTTGGTCCATGTCGTGTTGATACTGGCCAACGCCTATCGCTTCCGGAGGGATTTTGACGAGTTCGGCCATCGGATCGAGGAGGCGTCTAGCCAAAGAGACGGAAGAACGCTCATCGATATCCATGTTTGGGAATTCCTTAACAGCTAAAGGCGAAGCGCTATAAACGGAAGCCCCGGATTCGTTCACGATGGTGATGACGACGTTATCCATCTTGTTTTTGGCTAGGAAAGCATTGAGGAAGGCCTCGCTTTCTCTGCTGGCGGTGCCGTTGCCTAAAGCAATCGCGTCGTAGCCGAACTTCTTATAAAGCTCGAGGAGCTTAGCTTCCGCCTGAGCCTCTCTTCCAACCGTTGGATAAATGATGCAGGAGGTGATGACCGCTCCGCTTTGGTTGATCAAAGCCAGTTTGCAGCCATTTCGGTAACCTGGATCAAAGCCAAGAATTTGCTTCCCTTTCAAAGGAGAATCGAGCAAGAGCTGTTTCAGGTTTTTGGAGAAAAGGATTAAAGAGGCGTCTTCGGCTTTCTCGAAGAGCTCGGAATTGATTTCGTTCTCCAAGGAAGGACCCATCAAACGTTTATACGAGTCCTCAATCGTTTCTCTTAAGATAGCCTCAAATGGGCTGCCTCTTTTGATGAGTTCTCTAGCGATCTGGTTTTCGATGGTGACTTCATCATAAAGATAAGAGTAGGTGAGCTTCTTTTCTTTTTTCCCGCGGGAAAGCGCCAAAATCTGATGAGGCTTGATGCGGCTCACTTGAACGCTGAAGTTGTTGTAGGTGAGATACTTTTGCTCTTCATCTTCCTTAGTTTCCTTCGCGCTGATTTTGCCGGTTTTGTAGATATAGTTTTTCGCAAAGAGATAGTAAGAGGCGTTGTCGCTGATCTGCTCGGCGATGATATCCTTCGCCCCTTGCATGGCCTCTTCCTCGCTTTTGACGCCTTTTTCCTCGTTGATGAAGGTCTTGGCGTATTCAGATAAAGAAGCAA
Source organism: Paludibacteraceae bacterium (assembly GCA_963621535.1). Lineage (GTDB taxonomy): Bacteria > Bacillota_I > Bacilli_A > RFN20 > CAG-826 > Alloenteromonas. Next base: position 10,291 of record CAVFEQ010000040.1, read on the forward strand.
GAGTTCCCCCTTGCTTCAAGAGATATTCAGCAAGAGGGGTGAGACCTTTTTCTTTCGCAATAGAACCCCTGGTTTTTCTTTTAGGCTTATAGGGGCGATAAATTGCTTCTAGAGTCGAAAGCACGGTGCAAGAGAGAATCTCCTCTTTCAATTCGGGGGTTAGTTTCCCTTGTTCTTCGATGCTTTTAAGAACCGTAGCTTTGCGTTCTTCGAGTTTTTCAAAACGCGCCTTTTCCTCTTCGAAAGCGCGCAGCGTCACATCGCTTAGATTCCCAGTCTCTTCCTTTTTGTAACGAGCGATGAAAGGGACGGTGCCTCCTTCTTCAAGGAGGCGAAGAACCGCTCCGACCTGAGCGGGGGTGATGTTTAAGGTCGATGAGAGATATTGAACGATTTCCATGAGGGAGATTGTACCTTAAATAAGCCCCGAAAAGATGAGGCAATGCCTCGCTGCTTATAAAAATAGACCGGCATCGACCAACCGAAAAATAAAGTTTTTCCTTATTTTTCGAAATAAATACGTGGGTTTTGCGTTGATTTCAAAAATGAATATTCAAAAACCCTGCAGATTCCGTTTATTTGGCTTATAAAGCAAAAGGCTCCCCTTAATTGAGGAGCCCAATGGAGTTTCTTATCGTATCGCTTTGCTTATTTGCGGATGTTTTTATACATCGGCCCATAAGCTTCGCAAGCGCGATAGTCTTGGCCTTCCAAATCGCTTCCGAAGAGTCCCCAAGAAGCCGGACGATAAACGTCTTTATCATCGACGTTATGCATCGCGACGGGGATACGAAGAATAGAAGCGAGGGTGAGCAAATCCGCGCCAATATGGCCATAGGTTATGGCCCCATGGTTCGCTCCCCAGTGGTTCATGACTTCATATGCGCTGGTGAAATAACCTTTGCCATTGCAGCGAGGGGCGAACCAAGTGCAAGGCCAAGTGTAATCGGTTCTCTTCCAAAGGGTGTCGCTGACCTCGTCAGGAAGATGGACGCTATAGCCTTCGACGATCTGGAGGACAGGTCCAAGACCTTTGACGATGTCAAGGCGAATCATGGTCATCGGCATCTCGGCGCGGGTGAGATAGCGGGAGCTATATCCGCCGCCGCGGAAGTAGCCTAGATCAGCATAAGGCCAAGTGGTGGCATCCATGCATTTCTTGATATCTTCATCGCTCATCTCCCACCAAGGCTTCATGACGTGATTGCCGTCTTTGTCGGTGACTTCGCCGCAAGCATCGATGCACTGCGCGCCGCTATTGATGAGGTGGAGGAAACCATCAGACTCTTTGGCGTGACCTTCGATGTCATAGCCCGTGACGCGCTTGACGCTAGAGCCCGACCAGTAGGTACGGACATCGGCGAAGATGGAAGCGCGGCCGTTGAGCAAACGCTCAAAGAGCATCCCGATGCCGTTAAGCGTGTCGTTCTCGGTAGCGAGGGTATAAGGTTCCCGCGCGCCGACCCAGTCGAAGGTGCTGTTGAGGATCGCCTCAGGGAAATCGCAGTTAGGATAGAAATCCGTCCATTGGCGTTGCCCCTGGAAGCCGCCGACGATCGCGTTGTGGCCAAGGGCCTCTTCCTCGCATCCTTCTGGGAGGTTCTTATTCCCATTGAAGAGATCTTTGATGATGCAGCACATTTTGACCGTGAATTCCCAGTCTTTTTCTTTTTGCTCTGCGCTGCGCTGGAGCTCTGCGGGGTTCTTGTCGATGCCAGGGTGGCAGTTCTTTTTCACCCAAGCAAGGGCGCGCTCATATTCCTTGTGGTCATAGATTCCAAGGGTCATGCGACGGATGATCTCAACTTCGTCGACGCTTTCAACGCGGAGGCCGAGATAGTCTTCCATGAAATCGTAATTCATGAGAGATCCGCCGATGCCCATGGTGGCGGAGCCGATTTGGAGATAGCTCTTGCCACGAAGCGTAGCAGCCGCGACGGCAGCGCGGGCGAAGCGGAGGATCTTGGTTTTGACGTCCTCAGGGATGCTTGTGTCATCTTTGTCCTGAACTTCGTGCCCATAAATGCCAAAAGCAGGGAGGCCTTTTTGAGCATGGGTGGCTAAAACGGAAGCCAGATAAACCGCGCCCGGGCGCTCAGTGCCATTGAAGCCCCAAACGGCTTTGATGGTCATCGGATCCATATCCATGGTTTCCGCGCCATAGCACCAGCAAGGAGTGACGGTCAAAGTAATGTCAACGCCTTCTTTTTTGAAGTATTCGGCGCAGGCGGCGCTTTCAGGGACGCGGCCGATGGTCGAAGGGGCAATGACGACTTTAACGGGCGAGCCATCGCTGTAACGCACGTTTTCTTCAAGCAATTTCTTGGCTGCGATGGCCATGCCCATCGTCTGGTCTTCCAAAGACTCTCTAACTTTAAGAGGTCCTCTTCTGCCATCGATGGTTGGGCGGATGCCAATAACTGGGTATCCACCGATAAGACGAGATTTCGATTCCATGTCTTAACTTTTCCTTTCAAAAGGGCTAAAGCCCCATTTGCCATTATTATGAGCGAAAGCGAAAGCGATAGGGGCAGGAAAAAGTGTCGTTTTGTTTCCTATTTGTATCATATGTGAACAAAACCGCATGAAATAAGAATCAAGAAAAAGCAAAGGCCCCCGAAGTGAGCGAGGGCCGTGATTGTTATTTATCTTACCAAATGGAGACGCGCTTCTCGGGAGCAAGATACATGCCATCCCCTTCTTTCACATCGAAGGTGCTATACCATTCGGGGAAGTTCCGCGGCTGCATGTTCGCGCGGAGTTCCGCTGGTCCGTGAACGTCATTGATCAAGAGGTATTGGATGTATTGAGGCTTGCCCTTCATGCACCAGACTTTCGCCCAGTTTTTGAAGTATTTCGCATAATCGGCATTAGGAACGGACTTCATGATTTCCAAAGTGACCCCAACTCCGCCGTTATCGGCGATGTTCTCGCTGACGGTTAGGGTGCCATTGACCTTGCCGCCATAGAAATCGATGCCGTCGAATTCCTCGATCATCTTCTTCGTGAGGGCGTTGAAGGAGGCATAGTCTTCTTTCGACCACCAATTGTTGAGGCTACCTTTCTCATCGAACGAAGCGCCGTTATTGTCGAAAGCGTGGCTGATCTCATGGCCGATGACCGCGCCGATGCCGCCAAGATTCTCCTCTTCGCTTTGGTCTAAGCCATAGAAGGGTTTTTGGAGAATCGCCGCGGGGAAGGTGATGTCATTAGCGGAGGGATTATAGCAAGCATTAACCATATGGCCAGGCATCCCCCAACGGCTGCGATCGACGGGAAGATAAAGCTTATCCCAGTCCCTTTGGACGCTTTTTGCGGCGATTTTGACAACGTTATCCACAAGAGAGGAATGCTCATCGATTTTAAGGGCCGTGAAGAAAGGGTCGCCCTTGTCTGGGTAGCCCATCTTGATCTCGATGGTCGAAAGTTTGAGGATAGCCTTTTCTTTCGTCGCCTCTTTAAGGAAGGAGTTCCTAGCCATCCTCCCTTTGTAGGTCTCAATGATTTTCTTCACCAAGGAGACGACGTCTTTTTTCGCCTCTTCGCCAAAGTAGGTCTTGCCGTAATAGATGCCGATGGGGTCAGAGAAGAGGCGCGAGCAAAGCCGATAGGCCTGCTTATCGAGCACAGGGTCTTTCGCTACGCCCATCATGGCACGGTCATAGATCGTAGAGATCTCATGGGTCTGCTCTGAGCAATATTTCGCCCCTGAAAGCAAGGTCTTGCAATAAGCCCAATGCAGGTACAAAGGGAGGTTCTTCGCATTGAAATAGGCGGAGAAATTCTCGATGGCTTTTGGATCATAAACCACGATGGTGGTCGGAATTTTCTCGCCGAAGATCGAAGAAAGGTAACTCTTGAAGGAGAAAGGTTCCATATCGCTTGCGACCTTTTCCACATCCATGGGGTTGTAGTTCTTCACGTAGTCGGCCCATTCCACTTGGCTTTTCACCTGCTTGGCCACTAGGGCATCGAAAGCGAGGCAATCGCTCAAGTAGGCTTTTTGCTCTTCTTCGCTTAAAGGAGTCAAAGCAAGAAGAGAGGCCAGCATATTGAAATAGACAGCAAGCAGCTGCTTCCCGGTCGCATTATCCTCTGCATAATAAGAGGTATCCGGCAAAATGGTGGAAGGGCCAAGCAAGACGAAGCAATATTTGGTCGCGTCTTTCATGTCTTCGGTCACGCCCGAATTGAAGGGAAGGGGGATGCCAGCAAGCTCAAAATCCTTAGCTTTCGCGCTTAGCTCATCCGCTGAAGAAACATCTTGAATTGTCTTCAAAAACGGCAATAACGGCGCAATACCCTCCTGATTTCGTTTTTCGACGTCCATGTAGAGATTATAAAGCTTCACGGCCTCGCCAACTTCTGGGGAAGGGATTTCTTTCTCCCCTTTGGCAAAGGAAGAAAAATCCTCCCTCAAGGTTTTCTCGACGTTCTCATTGAGGTCGGAGAAGCCTCCGCAGGTGGGGCGGTCATCAGGAATGACGGCTTTTTCAAGCCATTCCCCATTTACCGCGTGATAGAGGTCATCTTGGATTCTGATTTTCATATTTTCGCTCCTAATATCCCCCTCATTCTAGGCGAGAGCGAAAAAGAAGCCATATCTTTTTGTCTAGAGGCCAAAACAAAAGGGTAAAGAGAGGAGTGACAGGGTCATTGCAACAGAAGCTTCTAGAAAAATAGAAGGCTTAAATCGCTCTCCTGCTGTTGCATTGACTTTGTCAAAGAGCAAACCGCTTTCTCACGCCGAAGAGCTCAAACTTTGCTAACCTATGCGCATGAAAATCACCATCGTTCGTCACGGCGACCCAGATTACGAACACGACTCCTTAACCGAAAAAGGCTTCAAACAAGCTGAACTCCTCGCCGACGAACTGGCGAAACGCCATTTCGATGAGATCTATCTTTCCCCCTTAGGCAGGGCCCAAAAAACCGCGGAGCCTTATTTGAATAAGGAAAAGAAAAGCGCGGTTACCTTGTCTTGGCTGAGAGAAAGCCCTTGGGTTTGGGACAGAGAACCAGCGGTATGGACCAAAAACCCTCTTTGTTATGACGTCGATGAGTGGTGGAAAGCACCAGAACTGGAAGTCTCGAGGGAAAACAAAGAGAACTTTCTTAGCGTTGAGAATTCTTTTTTCGCCTTCTTGGAAGAGCATGGCTATATAAAAGAAGGAAACTGTTTTAAAACGAGCAAAACAAAAAACGAGCAAAGTGTTTTGTTCGTGTGTCATTTGGGATTGGGCAGTTTCCTCTTAAGCCGGCTCATCCGCATCTCCCCGGCGGTGATGTGGCAGAACTTCTTCATGCCGACCTCCTCGATCACGACCGTCCAAACAGAAGAAGTCGTCCCAGGATACGCTAGTTTCCGCATCCGCGAATTCGGCGCAACGCCTCATTTGCAAAACCATCCTGAACTATTAAGCGAAAAAGGCGCGTTTAGGGAAAGCGCGGAAAGCGAAGGGCGATACGAACGTCTGGAAAGCCAAAACAAAAAGTGCTGTTCCAATAAGCTCTTTTAATGGGGATCAGTCTCTTATCTTAAGACCGCGTTCCTCATAATAATGCAGTAGTCAACGTTTTGTAGACACTTCTTCCGTTTTTGAGGACTTAGATTCCT
>CAVFEQ010000041.1:0-7819 GCA_963621535.1 Paludibacteraceae bacterium
AGGATCAAAAGCAAAACAAAATGGATGCCCCCTTCCAAGTTCAGGGAAGCATCCACGTCAAGCTTATGATACAATCCAACCAACTTGTCCAGGATTAGGGGTACATCTCAAACGCGGCCGCTCTTTTGTTTGTTTTTCTGGACAGGCTGATTAAATCTTAAATTCTTCTTAAAGCGATTTCCGAGCCCATTTTTTATGGCGATTTTCGAGCCGTGGCGAACTTTTCTTTCTTGCTGAGGCATGAGTTTCCCTTTCGTATAGGAAAAGCGGTCCTTCCTTCTTTATTAAATAGGTGGAGGGACTTTATGAAGAAAAGGAATCAAAGCAGCAAGATCGGCCAGGAGGAAATGGATTCCCTGACGGAGATGGTGGATAAGAGATTCGCCTCTTTCCTTAAAGAAGGAAGATACAAGGATGTGCTCATCTTGATGGGAAACCTCTCCTCTTATTCGCTCCGGAACCAGCTGTTCATCCTTTCGCAAAAGGAAGAGGCGACTACCGTCCATGGACTGAGGGGATGGAACAAATTGGGGAGGTTCGTGAAGAAAGGGGAGAAGGGTATCAAGATCCTTCAGCCGATCCGCAGGAAGAAAGAAGGGGAGGAAGAGAAGTCTTGCCTGGGGTTTAGGATCGGCTACGTCTTCGATTTGAGCCAGACCGAAGGGGAGGAACTGAGGGCTTTTCGCTTCGATGAGGAAGCGTTGGTGGAGAAGAAAGAGGCAATCATCGATGGGCTAAAGGGGGTTGCGCAGAAGCATGGGTACCGCCTCGCTTATGCCTCAGAAAAGGAGCTAGGCAAGGATTGCTACGGCTTATGCGACCATAAGGCGAAGCTCATCAAAGTGAAAGAGGGGCTAGGGGATGTTCAAGAGATATCCACGCTTGCCCATGAATGCGGGCACGCTCTCGCCCATGCCTCGCCTAGAAGCGATTTCGAGGGCCTATTGCCTTCAGAGAAAAGGGAGATCAAAGAAGTGGAGGCGGAATCCATCGCCTGCATCGTCTGTGCTTATCTAGGCCTAGAGACAGAGAACTTCAATTTCTCCTACATCGCCTCTTGGGCGAAGGGGGATATCGCCAAATTCAGGAAGAACCTGGATTTGGTGTCCAATTGTGCCAAAGAGCTCATCAACAGCATAAAGGAGGGTTTATATGAAGAGCATGAGTGAAGAAGGCATGCAAGCAAATGCTTGCAATTGCTTGCATGATGGGAGAGACTTTCCTTGGAAACAAGAGGGAACAACCATGAGCAAGAAATCCGTCGTCTATGTCCGGCTCGACTCCGCGCTGAAAGATAAAGCGGAAGAGATCCTAAAGCAGCTTGGCATCAGCCCAAGCTCCGCCATCACCATGTTTTATTCTGAGATCGCAAGGTCTAACGCTCTTCCTTTGGCATTGCGTCTTCCTCCTTCGGAAGAGGACCTCAGCCCCGAGGAACTTGAGGCGGAATTAAAGCAGAGATTAGCTAAGATGGAACAGGGCGAATATTACACCCAGGATGAGATGGCCGAAATCATGGCGAGGGAGTTCAAATCGTCATGAGCGGGGAATATTCCATTGCCTACTCCAAGGCTTTTTATGGCGACTTAGAGGAAATCCATAACTATATCGCCCAAATTCTGAAAGCGCCTGGCTCCGCGGACAAAATCGTCCAGCGTATTTATTCAATCTCCGGATCCCTTTCCTTTATGCCGGAGAGGTTTGCTCTCGTCAGTTGGTCTTCAAATACGGAAAGCGGAATAAGAAGAGCTCCTTGTGGGGATTACGGAATCTATTATGTGGTCGCTAAAGAGAAAAGATTGGTTTACGTGCTGCAAGTTATCCGTAAGGGTAGGGATGCTGCCAAACTTTTGCGCGTCTAATCGTTTTTGAATTAAAAAACAGGAATTTTTTCTGGGGTTCCGGTGAATTTCTAGCGCCTTTTGCTTTTTCTTTATGATTGCTAAGCAGATTTTTCACAATGTTTTTGAATGAAATCAAGAAGCAAGAACTGCGTTTTTTCGCTTTGAAAGCGCAAAGCCAAACCGGACGTCATCTCAAGGGCAATAAGTATAAGCGTGGTAAGATTTTGGCTAAAACGATGCAATCTAACCTCCGCAAAACGTAAAAAAGTGTAAAAAACTATTTACAATAATTTTCAACAGCCTTATTGTCTTGCCAGGAGGAAACCAAGTGAAACTCAATTTCTCAATCACTGAACTCTCATCGCTTACCAAGAAATCAAGACCTACCCTCTACAAGTACATCGACGCCTATGACTATGGGGTCTATGACGACATCCCTTATAGCTTTATCGCCTTGTTCCAACTGATGAGTCGAGAAGGGGTCAGTAGGAAGGAGATCATTGCTTATTGCGAGGCGAATTTCCAAAAAGTGGAGGAAGACCCGCGCATCAGCGAGGTCATCGCCTTGCTGAGGCAAAACAAAGACAAAATCGATTTCGAAAGCCTTAAAGAATATCTGAACAAGGAGTTAGCAAAATGAACGAACTGCAGCCAATCTATAACGAGCACGACCTCTTCTTGCATTGCCAGAAGCTGCGCCTAGACAAAGACGCGGAAATACTCTCTTCTAAGCAAGCCAAAGACAAGAAAGAAGAAGGGGAGAAACTCACCTTAAAACAGAAGACGAACAACTTCATCAAAGACGCGAAGACTTTGGTGAAGGGATACGAGAAGAAAGAGAAAAAGATCAAAGACAACCTCAATAGCTTCGCCCACAAAAACCTCACTTGCCCTTCTGCCTCTGAGGCCAAAGAGCTTGTCGTCAGCCTTTTCGGGAGCGATCCCTATGGGGCGAGCAAGCTCACTTTCGCCATCACCGTCCTTTTAGACAGCGAATACGAGTTCGTCTATGAAGAGGAAGGGATCGAAGAGGTCTCCTTGCTGCTTTATGGGAATAAGCAGGAGATGAAGGAAATCTTCTCTTGCCTAAAGGATAGCTACCGTGACGTCTCCCCGAAAACGTTAACTAACGTACAGAAAGCCGCGTTATTCGGGGTGGCCTTATCGGCTTCCGCCGGGGCAGTTTTGCTTCCTACTCTTGCCGTGAGCGGACTCGGGGCGGGCATTGGTCTAACTTCTGCCTCCCTCGCCGCGCTTGGCTTTGGCGATTTGCAGGTCGGGGTTGGGGTATTGACCGCCGAATCCTTGCTTTTTGGGGCCGCTTTGGTCGGGGCGACATATTCCGGCATGAAGCTTTATAACGAGGAAAAGGTCAAAAAACAGTTCAGAAAGCTGAGCCCTGAGAAAGGGGCGATGTATCTTGCAATTCAAATCGTCTACATCCAAAGGCTCAAGAAGAACCTCAAAAAAGAGGAATTCAAGGCGAGACTCGATGAGATCCTCAAAGGGGTCGCGACCTTGAAATCCGACCTTGATTACTATTATTTCGTCGAACAGGACGATCTTAACGACAACAAAGCAAAGCTCAAATCCTTTCATAATTTTGACGCCAAGCTTGCCAAAGTGCTTGGGCTATAAGAAGTGAAAAGCCGCCTTTAGCTGATTGAGGCGGCTTTTTTAATGCCCCGAAAGACAGGGAACGTTCAACGCACTTAGACGTGTGCGCTCGGCTGCACTAAACGATAGGTCCCAATCTTTAAAGGAAATACTGGAATGGGTAAATCGTTTCAAGGAGATAAAAAGAAGTTAAAAGGACTAGGAGAGGATAATTAAAATAAAAATAGAAATCATGGTAAAAAAATCAAATAAATATTTAGGTAGAAAAGATCAAATTGGCCCAAATTGATTTGCATTCAGGCTTCTTTTTTATTTGCTGAGGGTCGTCGGGGCCATCTTTTGAGAATAACGTGAATAACGCGGATGACTCGTTTCGGGGCGTCATGGCGAAATTAATTACCAAACCTTGTTTTGATGGGCGGCCAAAAGAGATGCGACTATGTCAATGAAAAACGAAAAACGATGATTTGTTCCTTGCTTTTTTCTTGCGCGCGTTTATCTTGTTTGCCATTGGACAAAAAGTCCTAAAGAAAGGCAAAACAAATGAAAAAACACATTGCGTTGTTTGCTCTCTCCGCCGCGGCCATCATGGGATTAAGCGCCTGCGCAGGGACAGGAAACGATGACGTCAAATCCTCCGACGAGGCCTCAATCTCCGCCTCCGAGACGAACCCGAGCGAAGACGAATCCTCCGAATCGTCTGAAATCGACCTCAGCGTCGCTCTTACAATCGATGCCCCTGCTGGTGTCGATGTTGACATCGAGGACGCTCCTAAAGATGGGAAGTACTATCCTGGCGACGAGATCAGCTTCACCGTCACTGAAAGCGATTCTTATCCTTCTAACAAAGTCGTTACTGGCGTTGCCGTGAACGGCCGCGCTTTAAACGCCGATGACGCCGGAAACTATTACTTTGTGATGAGCAAAAACGGCGCCACCATCAAAGTCAACGAAAAAACAATCGGCGACATCGCCATCGAGACCGTCAGCGACGTTGACGCCACTAAGATCCCGACCCTTGATAAAGCCGATTACGATGACGTCGACAAAATCACGGCTTTCTGCGAATCCGTCGGGGCAATCCTCAAAGCAGGCGACGCTACTCACGCAACCTATTTGAGGGACTGCTCCGTCGAGATCCTCAACTCCCCCTTCTCTGGGAAAGAGCTTTCCGAGACGTTCGGCTTGAGTGCTTCTATCTATCAAGGCAAAGGCATGGTCTACGCCACCGGCGACAAGGTCAAACTAGAATTCTCCAGCATCACCGGCGCCACCAACAACACCAGCAAGTATTCGATTGAAAACGGCTATGCTGACGAAGATAAGACCCTTTATTACAAGCGCAACGCCGAATTCGCCCCCCAAGGTTCCTACTACGATTACGGCGGCAAGACGACGAAAGACGAGATCTATGTCTACAAAGTCGTCAATGACGATATCGCGGACGAGAATTTCGCCAGCAAGACGATGATCAAAGCCAAAGACGCGGAAAGCCACGCCACCAGCTTTGGCATCGGCAGCGTCTTCGCGAGCCAAGTCTTTGGTGATGGTTCCTCCGCCGGTCTTACCAAAACCGATTATTCCAGCGGGAAGATCGTCCGTCAGATCAAGGACGTCAGCACCGTCGTTTCCGAGGATGGCAAGTCCTACACGATGAAGGTCGCCGCTTATGACTTAAGCTACCTAGACGTCAATCAGTTCTATGGCTACGAAACCGAATTCACCGTTGATGGCGACGGGTTCGTGAGCAAGCTCTCGATTCACAAGCTCAAATACGCGAACAAGGACTATTGGGACAGCGAAAACGATACCTTATCCTCTGATGCTGTTGCCGAGAGCGATTCCTATTCCGTCTTCAATTTGACGCGCGGGTACAAGTACGGCAAGGACGTCATCGCTACCACCGATGTCTCCAAATACAAGATGAGCAATTACGACGTCACCTTCAACGCGCAGACGAGCTGGTCTGGGACGTTCAACGTCTCGACGGCCGATGTAAAAGAAGGGGATGTCCTCACTTTTGAAGTCGGCACGCAGATCAAGGGCATCTACTACACCGATTTCTCTAGCGACACCGCGATTCTTCTCCCGACGTTCAAAGGCACGGAAGAAGATGGCTTCATCACCGAGACCACTTCTTACAGCACGACGACTTACACGATCGACAAAGAAGGCGAAACCTCCTTCCTTTTCGACAATGGCTTCGGCGACGTCAAAACGGTTCCCGTTAAATTCGTTAACCCCGCCCCGTATGGAATCGCCGCGACCCTCAGCTCTTCGACTGTCGTTCTTGGCGAGAGCATAACCTTGAGCGCTTCCGTGACTCCGGCCGCGGCCGAACAAGGCATGACCGTGACTTTGGCAGAAGATGATCCGACGGAATCCACCTTGACGAAAGGGGAGTCTGTCGATGGTGTGGAAACCTATACCATCACCCCGACGAAGATCGGCTCTTCTTCCGTGACCATCACCTCGACTGTTGATCCAAGCGTAACGAAGACCGTCGCTTTCGCCGTCGCTGGTCCAGCTACTTTAGACGGCGTAAAAGCCTTGCTTCCGACCGTCACCTTCGCTTCTTCCGATGCTGATAAGTCGGCTACTGGATACGACATCATCAATATGAATTTCAACGATGATGGAACCGGCACTGTTGCCTGCGTGTATAACGGCAGGCTAGAGGGCAGTTCTGACTTCACCTGGACGATCGACGAGAGCACTCTCGAAGTGACCGTTGTTCAGACCTCTGCCGCGGATAATAACACCGTTTTGTCGCTCATCCCAGTTAATAGCGCCACCTTCACGATGAAGATTAGCCGCTATTCGTCCGAGAAAACCATCGGCGCCTATCCTTGCACTCGCGTCAGCGATTTGACGAAGGGCCCTTGGGTTGTCGGAAACGCTTGATTCGGAATTCTGTAGCGAGGCCACGTAAGGAAAAGTGGCCTCGCAAATCTTTTGAAAACGAATTCTTTTAGCCAAACAAAGGGTTTGTGAGCCTTCGCAAAGTCCCTTCTTGCCTGAAAGCGAAAAACAAGATCACCCGCTCCAAACGGAGCGGGTTTTTCTGAACTTAATTCTTCTTATAGGCATCATTAAAAAGGGCTGTGTTGTTGGCTTTGCCAAATCTAGATGTCGAAAGGCGAACGAGCAAAATCAAAAATAGGTCGAGCAAACCGAGAAAACGTGGATTTAGCTGATCTTAGACTAGCTTGGATTCAATATTCGCTCGCGGGCGAAAGAATGGCCTTGATGGTTCCGGTTGTGTTTTTTACGATCCCTTGTTCTTTTGAATAGAACTTCATAGAGAAGGTTTCGCCATTGGCTTTGAATTCAAGGGTTGCATCTTCGTCGTTATAGGATATTTCGCTCATTGGCTTTTCGACGTCTTGCCAAGAGCCATCGACTCTTTCCTGAACGTAGAATTTGCTATCTTCGATAGTAGTGGACAATTTGAGCTTGTACTCATTCTCGTCATAATCCTCGAAGTACCAGCCGTTAGAGAGGATGAGGTCGGAATAAGAGGGGATGGTCGAACTTTTTTTGGCGAGATTCCAATAGAAACCTCTCACGAAACTCGTCGAGCCCTCGCCACTTGCTTTCCTGATGGTGAAGCCATAACGGCTGCTGATGGAGATTTGCACGTAGCGGCTCTCATCCCAAACCGCATTGAAGGATTGGTCGTGGACCCTTGATTTGAAGACGAGTTTCTTGCCGTCGAGGCTCATGCTGTCGAAGCTTTCGATCACCATCGTGTGCAGCTCGTTGTCTTCAGTAGAAGCGGTGTTGTAGCCCTCGAATTCGCCGATAAAAGGAGTGAGGTCGAACTCGGGGTCTTCTTTTTTCGAGCCGGTAGTGAATTCATAAGGGATGGAAGTGGTGCCGACGTCTTTGATTTTCACGATGTTCTTCTCCAAATAAGAGCCTTCCGTTTCCGAGGAGCGGGTCACCTCATACTCAAAGCCGGTCAGTTTCCCTTCTTCCATCTCTAAGACTAGGCTTTCGCAGCCGCTGTCGCCGAAAGCGGAGCCATCCACCAATAAGGCATCACCGAGCTTTTCCATCAGAAATCCCGCGACGGTTTTGGCAATTGAGGCACTTCTGGCTTGGAAATGGGTCTCATCGACCTTCTCGAAGACCTCCATTTTGACCGTGCCGATGGTGAAAGGAAGCTTGATGGAATTGCTCTCCCCTTTGACTGCCTTCCCCTCTTTCACGGTGAAGGAATATTCTTCCCCATCATCGTATTTGGCGATGCCGTAATCGTCTTTCCCTTCATAAGAGAAAATGACCGCGCAGGGATCGCTTTTGCTGATCTTTGCTTCGTAAATCTCCTCGTCGACGTCGACGCTTTCGTCAAC
>CAVFEQ010000041.1:7894-15354 GCA_963621535.1 Paludibacteraceae bacterium
GCTTCCTGCTGCGCGCGTAAGTCAAGTTGTTGGCTTTGACTACTTCGTCATAAGCGGATTGAAGAAGGGGGTGATAATCCTCGCTCGCATAAGGCGAAACCGGGGCCAAATCCTCTTCTTTAGCGAGCGAAAGCACCCCTTCGATGATGGTTTCGTAGGTAGAAGAGGCGTCTTCACTTGTAAGAGTTAGGGCGATGTTGCCATCCGCATAGGGGGTGAGATGAACGTCGGTAACGCTCTCCTCATAGAAAGAAAGAGGCTTCCAAAAAGAGTTCTGCTTCGTCTCGCTTAGAGAATAAACCCCATCTTCCCCTAATAGGAAGTCGCTTAGGAGGAGGTTTTTGAAAGGATTGTAGAAGACCTCGTCGAATACGAGCTTTCCTCCATCTACGGGCATTTTGCTCACGACGTTCCGGAAGTCGATCTCATAAGAGAAGGCCTTCCCTTCATCATTTTTATAATAAGAGACATCAGTGATGATTTTCTCAGTGGTCGCAGAATATTCCTTGAAGGAATAGGAGGCCTTGCCGATGAAGATCTCCTCGTTTCCCTCTTCTATCAGATCCACGTAAGCGGTGTAGCGGGTTTTCCTTTCGCCGCGGAAAGACAGACTTCCTTTTTGCAAGACATCGAGCATCTCTTGACTTAAAAGAGCAGGCTCGGCGGAGGAATTCTCGGAAACGCTTCCCTGGTCAGAGACTCCGGAATCGCTAGAAAGAGGATTACTGCCTTGGCAAGCGGTCAGGGCAAGGAGGGAGGCAGATAGGATTAGCAAGTTGGTTTTTCTCATGGGTTGGCCTTTCAAAAAAAGTTGATGTGCATGGATTGATGGAAAATAGAGGTTCTTGGAGCGGTGAAATGCCTCAGTCGGTGTCTTTCTTCGTGATTTCGAGGATTTCACCGGTGTATTCCTGATACTCTCCCTGGATGAAGTCGACTTCGGAGAGCGCCTCGACGGTGGAGGCGACCTCGCCTGCGAAGACCTCGCTCAGGTAGGTTTGGGAGAGGTGGGTGACGACTCCTTCTTTGATCGTATAGACGTTCTTGTAGGAGATCCTTGTGTTGAGGTAACGCTCGCTTGAGCCCTCTTCCTCATCCTCTTCATAATTGGAAATCGTATAGGAGTAGGTGAGCTTATCCCCTTCGATATCCCCTTCGATGTTCTCGAAGGTGTATTCGAAGAGATCGGGGTAGTTCTCTTTGTAAGCAAGGATGGCGGCGAAGTTGTCGATCTCGCTTTGGGCGAAGCCGATGTCGTAGACAAGAGAAACGCTTAACTCGTCGAAAGTTAGAGATTTTTGGCTTCGGCTCGAGCCATCAGAATATTCCTTGATCGAATAGAATTTCTTGCCGTTATCGAAGATCTGCGCATGGTAAGAGAGAGGCTCGTTTTCCTCGGTGTCGTCGGGATTGTAGACCTCCTGCCCCAAGGTATCGATTAGATAGGTATCGCCTCGCGTGTATTTGGTCGAGGCTTCTTCACTCGCGACGACGATCGCGAAATAGCCATCGCTAGGATAGACGAAGGTGCGGGTTAGGCTGGTCTTTTTCTGTTGGATGTTTCCTTCTAAGGAGCGCAGTTTAGCGCCTAGCTCAGTGAATTTCTCCTCGTCTTTTTTCTCGTCCATAGAACTAGAGTCCGAGGCGGGTTCTGAGGGGTTTCCACTCTTCCCATTTTGATTTGACGCGCAGGAAAAGAGGAAAGTAGCGCAGAGAGGGAGCAACAACAATGTTTTTTTCATGCTTATTCGACGCTTCCTTTCGGCAATAAGGTCTCGTCGTAGTTGTAGACAAAGATGTTGGCCTCTTCGCTATCAGAGAAGAAGATGATGCGCAGGAGATAGGTCTTGCTCTCGTCGTAGCCGATCGCGAAGCTCCCCGCGTTGAGGCTGCCTCCGTAACTAGGGAAAACAAAGCCGTCATCAATGAGGTCAGCGATGTAATTCACGGTCTTTTTCAAGGTGGTTTCTGGGATTTCCACGGAAGCGCATCGCGCTTCGTTAAACGCGGAGGTGAATAGCTTCAGGCGGTAGAGGTCAGAGTCCATCGCCCTGATCGAGCCGCTGGTGGAGAGATATTCATTGATTTTCTCCATCGGGAAAGTATCGCCTTCGTAAGCGTAGTCATCTGAGAGCGGCTCGCTGGAAGCAAAGCCCATATCGTAGCTTTCCCCGTTTTGGTAGCCCCAGTCTAGCCCTTTCTTGCTTTCGTCGTAGGAGACGATGAAGCGGATGGTCCCGTAAGTGAAAAGATAGGCATCGTCGTAATTCGCGTAATGCCCCTGCAGCGTCAGGGTTCTTTCCCCGATTGCCAAAGTGTCGTCCCCATAGATGTCGAAGATGCCGTTAAGGGGCAGGACTCCGCTTGTGGAGGAAACGATGTACCATCTCCCGATCATCTCTTCAGGGACCGAGACTTTCTCTACGGATTCATTCTCTGAAAGAGTGTCTCCGCTGACGTCAATTGAAACGCTTGAACCCGTCTCGCTCGCGCCGGCGCATCCAGAGAGAAGCAGGGCGGATAAGGCTAAACATAGAACTCTTTTTTTCATACCGTTCGCAATTATAGCCGACAAAAAATAAAGAACTAGCCTTTCTTTTCCTCTGCGTTATAATGCGCGAGGCTTTTGTTTTGGAGGTACGTTTATGGCCGATTTGAAAACTCTTCCCATCCTGATGGCTTCCTCTTTGCTGCTCCTCTCTTCCTGTGGGGGCGAGGTGAGTCAATCATCGAGTGATGGCTCTAGCGAAGAGCCCTCTTCTTCCCAAAACGACAGCAGCCCTTACACGATGTCTGTCTCTGATGCCTATTACGAGATTGCGAAGACGCAGATCGAGGAGATCAATGGCGCCTCAAGCACCTTTTTGCGCGAAGAAAATGCCTCTTCGCGCCTTTCTAACGTGATGGAAGAGACCTATTTGAGCTATCAAGACGGCTCGACCACCTCTAGCGGCACCTACACGAAGAAAGAGGAAGGCAAAGAGGATCGGAGCGATTCTTTCAAGCGCATCGCTACCGGCGTGGAAGAGACTTATGAAGATGCCTCGGGACAGCAGACCACCTATAACATGTTCGTCAGCGCCTTGGATTTTGCTAGCGACAGCGTGGGCACCTCTTCCGCCTATCAAGATAGCGCCTCCAAACTCTTCATTCTCGATTCCGCTTCGGAGGCGGGGAGTCTAGATGAGAACCAATATATCCTCTCTTCCGATTTTGGGCTTTATTGCTCCGCCAATCTCACCGGCAAGCTCGCTAATTTCCTTGCTAGCAACGTCGTGGACAATATCTACGCTGAGCAATGCGGGGTCACCACGGTGACTCCCTCCTTCTCTAGCGAAGGAAACTGGGACTATTCCCTCTCCTTCTCCTATTCCTATCAGGAAGAGGGTGAGACGGTGGTCTCACAAATCAAGGCAAGCTACACCTTGGATAAGGAAAAGAAGAGGCTCCTTTCTTTCTCCACCAGCAGCAAAACCACTTATTCCCGGGAAGGAGAAGAGGATGAGGCGTTCTCGTTAAGTTCCTCTAGCGGGAGCATCACCTACGGGGAAAGAGCGAAGAAGATCGGGGATGGCGCCCTTGATCCCGAGGATTATTTCCTCGCGGAAGTCAAAAGCGTCGGCCTGCTGGCCCAAGAGGGCTTCAAATACGTGACCGTCCTGCCCGATTCGACAAATGACGGCTACAGTGTTCCCTTTACTTGCAGCAAAATACAGGGCTACGCCTACAAGGCGAAACCAGAGAAAGCAATTGATGTCTCCCTCACTCCGTATGCGACCTCTAATGCGGAGATCGTCGCCCTAGAAGAAGGGGAATTCGTCATCAAATCCATTGGCAAATGCAGCCTGACCTTCGCCTATTACAAGAAAGACTCGACCACCGGCGTCTACAAATTCACCACGGTGAGGGCAAGCAACGTGAATATCAAAACCGCTTCCCCCGAGAAAATCGGGTTCGGCATGATCGGCCAATTAAACGAAGAACTGAGCCTTGTCAAAGGGAAATCTTACTCCTTGGACTACTATGTGAGCCCAAGCAAAGCGAGCTCCGAGGTTCAAGTGACTTCCAGCAATCCCGATGTCTTAAGCGCGTCTTTGCAAGATGGCAGCTTGAAGCTTGAAGCGAAAGCAGAAGGCGCGGTCACGCTCACCTTGACTTCCCTTGTTGATCCCTCCATCACCGCGAAAGAGCATTTCTACGTCCTCGGGGATATGGATTATGTTTCCTTCTTGATCTCCCATACCTTCTATTCCAAGAACGTCTGGAACACTGAGCTTACCATCAAATTCAATGCCGACGGCACGGGCAGCCGCCACATCGCTCAGAATGAGAAAAGCGAAGATGACTCCTTCAACTGGGAGAATGAGGACAATGTGCTTAGCTTTGACTTCGATAAGACCCCGAGCATCAAAGAATATGAGGATGGCTTCATCATCGGAAGAGTCGACGATGAGGGGAATTTCCTTGGCTATGGGCTTTCCATCGGCTCAAGCGATTACAGCACCGAAGTCTATTCGATCATCGATTGAACCTATTGGCCCCTTTCCCTAAAAGAAAGGGGCTTTCTTTGCTTTTTAGACTCTTGCGAGGAAGAAGCGAAGGCCTTGTTTTTCGGGATACGTAACCATCTTTTCTTTGGCAGGCGCCTAACATTTTCTTTCTTTCCGCTTGCCTATTCCTCTCCTTTGGCTTTAAATGAACATTGAAAAAATAACGCGGGAGTTCGGAATGAGCATGAAACTTGGGGATCTGAACATCAAACTAAGCACGGGGCAGATCCAGGCGAGAAAAGAGCATAAAGGCGTAGACAAAGCGACCTTCTCTTGCCCTGTTTTGGTGCCTAGGGCCATCGAGGATGGGGCGATTACCCACGCCTATCTCTCTTCTTTCCAGGCGCTGAAAAGCGAATATGACGATCTTAAGCTCACGAAGAAGGGCGACATCGTCATCAAGAACTCAACCCCTTATAACGCCTGTTTCATCACCGAAGAGGATATCGGGTTATTCATTCCCTCTTTCTGCATCCTTTTGGAGAATAAGGACCCGAATGTGGATTCCTATTATCTTCTGGCGTATCTGAATTCGCGCAAAGTGAGGGAGCGCCTTTCTTCCTATGGGGTGGGGAAGCAAGCCATCATCAATAAGAAGTGTCTGCTTGACCTCGATTTCCCTCTTTCTAGCCTTTATGAGCAAAGCAAAATCGGGGAGAGATATCGGCAAAGCATCGCAAAAATCAAATCGGCGAAGCGGATCCTCGCCCTTGAGCAGGAGTGGTACGACGCCTATTTCGACAAGGAGAGCCTATGACCATGGACGTTAACAAGGAATACGAGTCGCTTTTGAATCTAAGGAAAAAAGCTCTTCTTCCTTATTATGGTTTCTTCTCCTCCGCGATCTGCCTGCTTTTTCTTAGAAAACTAAGGCAAGATCGCTTCTTTAGAGGCTCGCTTTACGAAGAAATGATCAAGAAGAGAATCTTTGACCGAGCAACTTTGAAAAAGGAATTGAGCAAAGAAGAAGACAGGCATCATCTGGAGGCGAACTCGCTTACCTGCATGCTGCCTTCTTTCTCTTCTTTGCTAAGCAAGAAAAGCGAAATTTGGAACTATCTTGACGAGGATCTGCCTTATGCCTCTTCAAATGACTTCCTTTCCCTTCTGCAGATGCTTCTTGCCTTCGCCGACAAGGATTTCGCGAAAGGGCGGAACTACGCAAGCAGGCTTGAACTCATTTCCCCGATCAGAAAGATATTAGACGTCAAGGAAGACGAGGCCTTTATGGATGTCTTCGCGGGCTTCTATACCCTTGGATATGGGATAGAAGCCTCCTCCTATTATGGCTTTGATAAGGACGAGAAGGCCTTAGGCGTCGCCTATATGGCTTTGATCATGCTTGGCAAATGGAAAATAAGGCTAAGAAAAGGGGATGTCTATTCTTGCAAGGAATTGCCTAAATGCGACAAGATCTTCCTCGACGCGAGCTTTTCTTCCGTCCAAGAAGGGAAGAAAAGCGAAAAACTGATCTCCCTGGCTTTGTCCTCGCTTAACCCTAACGGTACTTTGGCTGTCTTATGCACCTCCAAGCTGCTAAACGGGGAAGAGTTTTGTTCCTTCAGGGAGAGGCTTATAAGCGAAGAGCTTCTTGATTCCGTCATCGCCCTGCCAGCGAAAGGCCCCTCTTCCTTTTATCTTCTTCTCTTAAGCAGGAATGGAAAAAGGGAGGTCGAATTCCTCGACGCCTCCTCTTCCAAACTTCCTCTTAAGGAAGTTCCTGAGAGCGAAGATGCCTCTATCTTATCTTCGCCTTCTTTTGAGAGCCCAAACTTTTTGAATCGTTCTTTTTCTCTAGGTTTCATGGCGGTGAGAAAGACGCCTATAAAGAGAGATCTCCCCTTGAAAGAGAGGCTAGAGAAGGCCGGGTGCGACGAGATTGCTTCTAGGGTTGTTGAATCCTCTTCGATCCAAGAGGAGAGGAACCTCTCTCTTTCCCCTTCGCTTTATTGCCAAACCCTCGAGAAAACGAGCGCTGAGGCAAAGGGAAGGGAACTTAAGGACATCGAAAAGGATCTGGAGGAGGAATACCGTCATTTCCAGCAGCTCTGCGATTTCTATTTTTAGCCCAATCCCCCTGTCCTAGGCCTGCTTAAATGGGCAAAAACCTCGACGTGGCTTGAAAAAACATTGGAAAACCGTTATCCTAATGGATACGAAATACAAGGAGGAAACGCAATGCTAGGTGCGATTTTAGGTGACATGATTGGCTCGCCTTATGAGCTGAATAGAGGCAAAAAGCCGCGAAGAGAAGAGATTAACCTCTATGGGGAAAAGAATCGGATGACTGACGATTCCTACCTCACCTTAGCGGTCGCGAAAGCTCTTCTCCGCCATTATCCTTTTCATCTTGACGAGGCGGAGAAACTTGCGATCCAAGAGGATTTGAAGAAGGAATTCAAAGAGGCGGTCAGGAAACATCGTTACGCCGGTTTCGGCGCCTCTTTCTACAAGTGGGCCAAGTTGCCTCTAGAGGAAATGAAGCCATATGGCTCATGCGCTAATGGCTCCGCGATGAGGGTCTCTCCTATAGGCTGGCTCGCCTCCTCTCTAGAGGAAGTGAAGGAACTTTCTCTTCTTGTCAGCGAGATCACCCATAACCATCCTGACGCGATCAAGGGGGCTGAAGCCATCGCTAGCTGCGTTTTCTTAGCAAGAAAAGGCTCTTCCAAAGAGGAAATAGGCGACTACGTCGAGAAGAATTACTATCCTTCGATCGCTGATTTCTCTTTCGAATCCTTGGTCAAAAACTATACCTTTTCCGTCTTCTGCGAGGGTAGTTGCCCGCAGGCGATCTATTGCTTTTTGATCAGTGAGAGCCTCGAGGATGCGATTTTGAAATCCATCTGCATCGGCGGGGACAGCGACACGATCGCCTGCATGTGCGGGGGCATCGCCGAGGCTTTCTAT
>CAVFEQ010000042.1:0-3588 GCA_963621535.1 Paludibacteraceae bacterium
GGCAAACCGATCGGGGACAACAGCATATCCGAAAAAGGGCCGGGCTTGCAAATTCTTGGACCTCGGCCCCGTTCGGCGAGCGCTTTGCGATTACTTTGTCAAATAACGAATGAACTTTGAAATGAACTATTAATTGAACTTTGAAATGAACTTTTATAAACTATTGTCCAAGTAGAGGGAATAAATGATGCTGGATTACGGGAAAGAAAGCGAAACTGTAGAATTCAAAGAATCGACCGGAGAGCTAAAAGAAGGGATCAAATCCATCGCTTCCATGCTTAATAAGAACAAGCGTGCCGTGCTTTATTTTGGCGTTTCGAACAAAGGGAAGGCCATCGGACAAGAGGCCGGAGACAAAACGCTTAGGGATATCTCCCAAGCAATATCCTTCAGTATCGAGCCAGCCATCATCCCAACGATCAGTGTGCTGGATGGGCCAAGCGAGCATTTGAAAGTCATCAAAGTAGAAGCTTCCGGAAGTGATATCCCCTATTCCGCCTATGGACAATATTTGATTCGTTCCGCAGACGAAGATAAGAAAATAACCAGGGAAGCGCTGAGGAAGATGTTCACCGGCGCGGGGTTTGACTTTATCAGCGAAATCGAGTCGACAAGACAGGATCTGACTTTTGAGAAATTCGTAGCGATCATGCTTTCGAAAGGATATCACGTCCTTTCCACCTCTTCCTTAGTGAAGGCAAAGGGGCTTAAGAACAGCGAAGGCAAATACAACATCATGGCGTTCATCTTATCCGATCAGTCCAACGTCTCGATAAAAGTCGTCCGTTTTGCCGGAGAGGACAAAACGTCGATGGCTCAACGCACGGAGTTTGGGAATCGATGCCTGCTGCTTTCCTTGCAGCAAGCCATGGACTACGTTGAAACCCTTAATGAAACGAATGTGGATTTAGGGAAAGCGGACGGGAGAAGAGACACCTATCTTTTCGATACCGAAGCTTTTGAAGAGGCATGGAAGAATGCCTGCGTCCACAATTCTTGGATGGATATGATCCCGCCAGCCATCTACATCTACAGCGATAGGCTGGAGGTTGTCTCTTATGGAGGGCTTCCTTATGGCTTGACCCTAGATGAATTCTACGAAGGGTCATCCCATCCGATAAACAAAGCGTTGTGGATGATCTTCAATGCGGCCGAATATGCAGAACAAACAGGGCACGGAGTTCCAACGATTTTAGCCAAATATGGGAAAGAGGCTTTTAAAATATCCGATAATTACTTAACCGTTACCATTCCCTTCGCCTTCAAACCAACTTGGGCCTTCGCCGCAGAAAAGCAAAGCGAATCGCGCGTTTTATCCGATGGCCAGAAGGCTATTTTGGAGGTTTTGAAAGCCCATCCTAGTTTGACTGGGGATGAGCTTGCAAAGGCCGCGAGCCTAAGCCTCTCCACGGTCAAGAAGAGCATGGTCAAATTGCAGAAGCTTGGCTTGATTGAGCGCTCTGGATCGAAGCGAAACGGCTATTGGGTTATTAAATAAGGATTAAGGAAGCGCGGTTCTCCGGTTCAAAGCAAGGGCTAACCGGATTCTTTCTTACCTCTTTTCAAGCGAGATACTGACGTCTTTATCCATGCCAAATCTTTGGAAGAACGTTTCTCAAAGAGGGAACGTGATTTTTCGCGCGCAACCTAACCATTATAGGCGAGCAAGCAAAAACAAAATTTCATTTCTAAAAAGTGTTTGACAAGAAAACTTGGCGTCAATATACTGATTTTGACAATAAAACTTGTCAAAGAAAGGAACCATATCATTATGGACAAAGAAAAAATTCTCGATTTAGCCAAAAAGGAGAACAAAGGCAAAGACAAAGCCGATCTCTACGCCCAGCAAAAAGGGGCGTTGCTTGGCTATATCTTCGGCGTCTGCGGCATCATCGCGGTTGATCTGGTAAACGGATTGGTCTTCAAATACGTCAATCACGGGGCCAACATGGTCATCACAGGCATGGCTTCCGTTGCTTTCCTGGTCAAATACATCACCCTCAAGAAAAAGCACGAATTAGCTCTCAGCGTCTTCTACGCCTTATTGACCGTGATGTTCATGGTCTTCTGGATTCTTCAGCTAACCAAGGTTTGGTGATTTATGAACGAAGAGAAATTGGTTCTAAAAAACCGCCTGAAGGAGATCCGCAAGGAAAAAGGGCTCGCGCAAAAAGACCTCGCCGAGATGGTCGGCGTCTCGCGCAACACGATATCCTCCATCGAAGTCGGCCAGTTCAGCCCGACGGCGAAGCTGGCCCTAGTTTTATGCATCGCTCTCGATAAAAAATTTGAGGACGTCTTCTATTTTGACGAATAAAAGGAAGCGATTAGGTCGCGTTGAAAGGTTTGCTTAGCCTACGGTTTCTCGCCTATAAAAAGGCCCCCTGGTAAGAGGGGGTCTAGATAGGCTAGATAAGGAAGCTATTTCCGCTTGGGGTCGCTGCCATAGGCGACCACGCTGAGGAAATCCTCTTCCTTCATCGGGCGGCCGAAGTAGTAGCCTTCCATCTCATGGACGCCAAGATGGGAGACGAATTTGCATTGCTCCTCGGTCTCTATCCCGGTGGCGACGATGCGGAAGCCCCCCTTCAAGGCGTCGCTGCAGAAGCGGGCGAAGCTCGTGCCATCGCGCGGCGAGGATAAGGTGTTAGAGACGATCAGACGGTCGGTCTTCAAAGCCATGATGTTGAAGCTTTGCAGGGTCTCTAAGGAATCGTGCTCGTAATTGAACTCGGAAGCGACCCATTCTATCGCCTGGTTGGAGAGCTGCTCCATGAGGCGTTTGACCGCCTCCCCGTTCTTGTTGATGAAGCTCATCCTGATCTCGAACTGCACGCAGTTCTTCGGGAAGTGGTATTGGCTCATCGCCTTCTTCACCTGGGCGGGGAAGCTCTCGTCCATGATCGATTCCAAGGAGAGGTAGATGGCCAGATGGCTCACCCCCACCGATTTGAAGGTGGTGTAGCCATATTGGGAGAAGAGCTCGCCCATCGCGTGGAAGGAAGAGACGTCGATCTGGCAGACTAAGCCCTCTTTCTCCGCTAAGGGGATGAACTCGCCCGGGGCGATCTCGCTTCTATCCGGGGCGAAGAGGGCGGCACGGATGTCGCCAGTCGTCACCTTGAGGCTCTTCGCGTCGACGATCGGCTGGAGGAAGACCTTCATATTGTCGCGGCTAAGCGCGTCTTTAAGCAAGGAAGTGACGAACTCGCTGCGCTTGGCCTTCCTTGGGGCGGCCCCGCTTTGATCGACTAAATACCCGTTGCCGAAATCGCGGCTGCGCTCAAGGTCGTTTTTCACCAGCGTGATGAATTGCCTGGCGTTAGAGACGTCGCCAGGATAGGCGACGAGGCAATAAGAGACCTCAGGGAGCTTAGCGATGTTGCCTGATTCTAAGGGGATCGCGAAGATCTCCGCGGCTTCCTCGGCGAAGCTGATCGCTTTGGTTTTGGTGTAGTTAGGCAGCAAGAAGGAGAGAGTCTCATCGTCGAAGCGATAAAGCACGTCCTCATACCCGGCGTCTTGGAAGTTCTTGACGATCTGAGCCATCAAGGAAGTGAGGTCGCTTTAGGGGAGCACTTCCTTAAG
>CAVFEQ010000042.1:3598-15146 GCA_963621535.1 Paludibacteraceae bacterium
TTCCTTAAGGGCGGCGATGTTATTGACCTTCGCCGAAAGCGCATACCCCGGGTTCCTGTTCTTGCAGTCCCTGTTGATGACGAGAGTAAGCGCCGCCTGGTTATGGATCATCAAGGCCTCATCGATGAGCTTGGAGGATTTGACGCTGCCCTCTAGCCCCTCATTCTCGATAAGGAGGGTCGAATGCTCTGAATCCGCTCCGCGGTATTCAAGCACGCTTAGGGTGCAGGGAGAGACGCTTAGCTCAGGGAGGAGGCGGCTAGTGGCGCCTTTTGCAAGTGGGCAATAGGCGCAGGGGCCGTCATACCCTCTTTTAAGAGCGCTGTAGCAAAGCGCGCCGGGCCTAGCCTCAGGATAGGCTTTCTGAAGATCGGCGGAGACGAAAGTAAGCCGATATGAGGCGCGGTCGATCGAATAGAGGTAGCGATGGCTCCTATTTGCTAAGGCATTGACCAGACGCTCATTCCCGATCTCCCTTTCTTGGCTCTTCATCTCCGTGAGGACCTTATAGACGAGGTGGCAGGCGGAATCGAGGATGATGTGGGCGACGATCGAGTCGAAGGGGGTCTTTTCTTCGCCGGCGAAGAAAAGCAAAGCCAAAGGCTCGCCATTGAAGGTCAAGGCCCGCAGATACAAGGAGGAGAGGCCTAGATTGGCCATGAAGGAAGAATATTCGCTAGGCAAGGATTTGGTGTCTTTGACGGCGAAGAAGAGGTCTTTGGCGGCCTCATCATAGAAGGGATTGAGGTATTTCTCCTCGATCCGGGCGCCCATCTTGCCGAAGGTCTTATTCTCGCCTTGCCTAGAGGTATCCATCTCCACGCGGTAGCTTTTGCTGGGGGCATCATAAACCAGATAGCCCCCGGAGGTGATGCCTAAGGTCGACGCGGCCCATTGGAACAAGGAGGAGAGGAACTCCACCCTCTCGTTATGGCTAAGCAAAGTCGCGAAATGGAGCTCGGCGGATTCAAGGAAACAATTATAGATGACGAGCTTATTATTCTCGGTGAGGACGGTGCGCGGGAAGTAGAAGCGATCAAAAGAGGAGAGGATATGCACGTCCTCGCTCTCAGCAAGGGCCTTCTCCGCCTCGAGGTAGAGGTCAGACATCGACACGAAGGGGTAGATGACCCCGCCCACCTTGCAGTAGCTCACGCTTTCGGTGAGGTCGACGTCCAAGGTGCAGAAAGAGGCGACGAGGTCTTTGGCGGATTTCTCCAAAGAAAGCAGGGCCCCCACTTCATAGACGAAGCAGGAATAGCCTTTCTTCCTCTCGCCCACCATCGCCCCGGGATAGGCGCGCTGGATGGCGCTGAGCAAAGCGCTTTTGTCCTCGCTCCTTTTGCCGACGAGCTCGAACATGAGCAAGACGCAACGGGCCGAATGGATCCCCTGCAATTCGAAATAGAGGTTCTTCTTGAACTCGTCTTCGGGAAAGACGTGCCCCAAGGCGATCTGCTCGCGCAGGGACTTATCTTGCGAGGTGGCGCTATAGACGACCTCGAAGCGAGAATAATTCTCCAAGAAGGAGTTAAGCGCGTCTTGGAGAGGGGAGAACTCGCCTAGCTTCTCTCTTAGCAAAGTCAAAAGAGGCGCATTGCCATGCTGGCTGGAATTGAGCTGCTCGGTGAAATAGTTCAAAGTCTGGCTCTGCTTCTTTTGCCGGGCGTAAAGGAAGATCATCGCGCAGATCCCTAGGGCTAAGAAAGAGGCGATCAGGCAGCTGATCATCAAATAGAAAAGCCAGGAGATCTCGTAGACTTTGGCTAGAACTAGCCCCGCTCCAAAGCAAATTCCACACAAGAAGATGATCCCTAGGATCAAGAAGCTTTTCTTGTCGAGAACGGTTTTTCTGTTCATAAATTATCCCACTGATCGAGCAAGGTGCGCGAGACGATTTTGCCGATCGTCGGCATCGCCTCCAGCCCTTTCCTGCGCCAGGAAAGGCGCTGCTGCTGGTTGCCGACTTCATATGCCACCGCGCGGATAGAGACGACCGGGACCCTTTTCCCGCTGGCGGCGAGCAAGATGCCTCCGCTGCCATTGTCGAAGGCCTTTAAAGAATCCTCGGTGAGGAAATGGCCGCGCAAGATCCCTTCGATCTCCTCGCTAGTGGATAAGAACGTCGAGCCCGAGAGCAAATAGCCGCGCTGGATGTAACGGCTGGTGACAAGATAGGATTCCCTTTCGGCCTTATCGCCCAAAGTCTGATCGCCCACGAAGAAAGGGGCTTCTCCTGGGAATTGGCCGTAGACCAAAGGGTGCTCATTGCTGAAATCGACATTAGCAAGATAGACCCGGTCAGCGATGAAGATGTCCCCTTGGCGGAGCTCTTTCTGGAAGGAGGCGCAGGTGCCGATGGAGAAGATGAGGTAAGGGTCATAACGATCGATGAGGACGGAAGTGATCATCGCGGTGAACTCGTTCCCCTCCCCGACGGCGCATAGGACGACCTCATCGGCGAACAAGTGGCCGAAATAAGCCTTGGTTTTCCCGCAGACATCCTCGCTCCGCTCGATTTTGAGCTTGGCCGTGAAATAAAGGATGTCGTCTTGGCTCTGTCCGATGATCGCGATCATTTCTTTTCTCCTTTTTCTTCTTTCTTCTCAAAGGGATTGTTCTTCAGGAAGCGCTGGAACTCGAAGCTATTTAGCGGCCTTGAGTAGTAATAGCCCTGCACCGCGTCTAATCCCATCGCGGCAAGGATCTCGACTTGCTTAGCCGTCTCGACGCCCTCAGCGATCGTCCACATCCCCATGGAATGGGCCAAGTCGACGACCGCGCGCACGATGTCGCGCGATTTGGCGTCGACTTCGATGTCGTTGATGAAGGACTTGTCGATCTTCAAGGTGTCGAAGGGGAGGTTCTTGAGGGAATTGAAGGAAGAATAGCCCACCCCGAAGTCATCGATCGAAGTCGCCATCCCGAGGTCTTTGATCTTGCTGACAAGATGGTAGAGGAAGGCGGCGTCTCTAGCGGCTAGAGATTCCGTGATCTCGATGTCGATCCATTTGCTCTCCACCCCATAGCGTTTCGCGCTCTCCCGGAGGAAATCCACCAATCCCTCGTTGTAGACGGTGCGCCTAGAGAGGTTGATGGACATCCTTACGAGCGTCTCTTCGTTGGCTTCCCATCTTGCGATGTCGCGTATCGTGTGCTCATAGATGTAATGGTCAAGATCGACAATCAGGCCGCTTTTCTCCGCGAAGGGGATGAAGAAGCTAGGGGGCAATAACCCGCGGGTAGGATGGGACCAGCGGACAAGGGCCTCGGCGCCATAGAACTTTTTACTGCGCAAATTGAATTTAGGCTGGTAGAAGATCTGGAACTGCTCCTCTTTGATGGCTTTGAGGATGTCGCTAGGGAGCTCCTTCTCGTTCTCGGAGAAGTCCATCTGCTCCTTGGAGAAGGGGATTAGACCGCTAGAGAAGCGGTTGGAGGCGTTGTATCTCGAGGCGAAGGTCGCGTGGTCTAGGGCGCTTTGGGCGTCTTTCTCGTCTTTGATGGCGGAGGTGCCGAAAAGGATAGCGATGTTGCTGATCTTGCCTCTAGCGATGACTTTGCTTTCGATTTCGCTGGCTAGTCCTAGCAATTCGGTCTCAAAGGCAGAAAAGTCGTTGCTTTTGACGTAGATTAAGAACATGTTGGTCAAGGAGAAGCCATAACGGAACTGCCTTCTTTGATGGAAACGCTCATAAAGGCAAGAGAAGACGATGGAATTGATGGCTTTGGCCTCCTCGCTCCCGTAGAAGCTAAGGATGTCGCCGTTGATCCCTTTGACGTTAAGCGCGGCAAGGTAGCCGGTAGCCTTCTTGCTCCCTTCTCCAGATAGGCGCTTGACCTCGCGCAAAAAGGCGCCTTCAGAATAGACGAAAGTCGGCTCGGAGAAATAAGAGGAGGCGCTAAGCTGCTCTAATTTCATCCTTGATCTTTTGGCGAGGAAAAAGAAAGCGAGGGCGATCGAAACAACTAAGAGAACTAGGCTAAGGAAGAAGAAAATCCAATAAAGAGGCTTGTTCGCGGAGGAATGGGCCAAAAGGAAGGCCCCGTTTATCCCTAGGCAAGCTAAACAAAGGAAAGCGAGGATACCGGCGCCTAGCCCCACATACCCATAAAGACGGAAACGGATGTCCCCTTCGTTTTTCTGGCTCTTCATTTCTTTGCCTC
This sequence comes from Paludibacteraceae bacterium, assembly GCA_963621535.1. Taxonomy (GTDB): domain Bacteria; phylum Bacillota_I; class Bacilli_A; order RFN20; family CAG-826; genus Alloenteromonas. The sequence goes on from CAVFEQ010000042.1 coordinate 7,766, forward strand.
CTGCTCTTTCGCTAACTCTTTTTTGGCCTCTTCTTTGGCCTTCTTTAACTGCTTACGGTAGATTTCTTTTTGCTTTTCCTTCTCTTCTTCCATCTCCATTTGGATGGCCACTTTGATGGAAGCCTTCTCCCATTCCCTTTCATAAGCGGCCTCATCTTCTTTGCTCACGCCGCTTTTCTCCACAAGGGAGGCGATCCTCGCGTTGCTTTCCTTTTTGGCCTCTTTGCTCTTCTTTAGCCCTTCCACTAGGCTAAAGGCCCCCATGGTGAGAAGAGGCACCCCGACCACCACCGGGACGAACCAAGACTTTGAGCTAACCTGCAATACCCAGCCGAGGAAATCGCTTTTCGCGGTTACCACGCCCACATATTTATCCGCGCCTATCTTCTGCACCCCCTCATAGCTTGACGAGCTTGAGTCATAAGGGATCTTGTGGCCCGCATCGTTATCAGGGTTAGGATAGGCGTCCCCATAGCAATAAAGCACATCGTCGATGATCTCGATGACGCGGTGAGAGACGAGCTGGTCTTGATAGACCGTATTTCCCGCGGGGATGTCGTAATAGAAGGTGACGATGTCGCCTGGCTCCACCATCGAGAAATCTTTTCTTTCTAAAATCGCCGCGGTCCCTACGCCGAGCATCTTCGGCCCGTTTTTCTTCAAGGTGAAAACAACCCCAGTGTTAGAAGAGGCCTTGGCTTCTTCTTCCGTGTAATAGACCCCGCTCACGCGCTCGCGCTCGTCATCGCCCGCGCGCGTTAAATAAAAAACGTCGGTCTCCGGCCCGTCCATCGACCCGGTGAGGACGTCCATGAACGTCTTGCCGAAAAGCGAGGGTATCCCGTCTTTCTGCTTGCTGATCACTAGGCTCAGCTCCATAGCAAGCAACCCCGCCCCAAGCAAAATCAAAACGCCATCGACGATCGTGGAGGCTTTTATCTTCTTTTGCCTAGTTTCCCCCATAGCTATTTCCCAACGTCAGGGTGCTCCATGAGGAAAGAATAGGTGTTGCCTTCGCTGTTTTTAACGACGATGTTCTCTTCTTTCTTGTATTTCTTCGTCTTGACTTCCTTCACGGCTTCCTTAGAAAGAGCTAAGGCGTAACGGATGAGATCCCAGGTCTCCGGGGAGAGCTCTCCTTCGATCGCAAGAGCCTCATCTTCCTGGCTAGGCAAGGTGATCTCTAGCGTAGGGGCGCTACTTTCTGGCGTCGCTTCTTTTGGCTTGATGGAAACCTCGGCCTCAGTAGAAGGAACGAGTTTAGCAGGCATCTCCACCTCGCTCAGGCCCTTATTCTGGTCTTTGTTGAAATAGAAGACGCGGTCATCGTAAAGCGGCTCAACCGAGGTTGGGGCGACTAGCCCTGTCTCTTCTCTTCTTAATTCCGGGGTCGGGGTTAAGGAGTAGCCAAGAGCGAAGGCGCGATCTTCGATCTCGCCATCTCCCATGGCCTCTTCAAGGACCTTCTCTCGCTCCACCCCGAGCAAGGAATCTTCATAAGCCCGACGCTCAAGCGCCCTTCTGCGGGCGAGCTCATAGGCTTCTTTCTCCCTGATCTCTTTATCTCTAGCCTCGATTTCGTCAAGGCGGATCTTCTCCGCCTCGAGGAAATCGTTGAGTTTCTGGTTGGCTGAGATCGCAAGCTCATCTTCGTAACGGGCGCTTTTCTCTCGCCAGGCATCGCCCCTGGTTTTGATGTCGGAGGCATAGATGATCTCTTCGCGCCTCTCCTCTTGGCGGTTCTCTTTTCTCGCCTTAGCCTCGGCTTGGGTGAGGGCGAGCTTCTCCTCGCCTTTGGCTCTTTTCTGGGCTTTGAGGAGCTTATCGTATTCTTTTTTGATCTCGGGGAACTGACTATAGAGGAATTTGTCGTCTTGGAAGGCGATGTCTTCGATCGAAAGCAAGGTGCGTGGGACGATCACCTTGTTGAGGTCCCCTTCTTTCTTGGGGATGCGCAGAGCATCGCTTTCATGCCCCTTCAAGGTGAGCACGTCCCCGATCATCATCGCGTAGATCTCTTTGGCGTATTGATCGTCGAACTTGACGTTCCTTTCGATGATCGAATAATCGATGCCTAGCTTAGTGTAGGTGTTGATGAACCGCCATAGCCGCAACGCCCCTTTGTAGTCGGGGTTCTTCTCTAAGAGGTTCGTCATCGAAATCGGGTCATGGACCGGCTTAGCACCCTTCATTTTCACCATGAAGGGGCAAGAGATGTAATAAAGGCAGCGCTGCTGCAAGACCTCGATCTGGCGGATCAGCTCATCGTTGACTCGTTTTAGATCCTCGGATTCGCTGGGGATGGAGGAGCGGATGCGGTTATCGACCTCGTATTTGACCCCGTCGAGGACGAAGTCGCTATGGACGAGGAGGACGTTGGAGTTGCGCGTCTCCTCATGGGCTTTGATGAACTGGTAACGGTTGGTCACGAAGACGCTCAGCTTCAGAATGAGCGACATCACGAGCCGGTTCTCATAGATCTGGTAGTTCTCGTCGCTAGAGATGCTTAAGATCTTCTCCGGGACCACGTTCCCTTCCTCGTCAAAGCCATGGACGAACTGGGAATGGGAGGCTAGATGGGTGACGGAAGCGCTAGAGACGCGCTTAGCCAAAGCCGCCAAAACAACGTCGCGCTTCTCCTCGATGAAGGTGCGCGGACGGGCGATGATGTTATCGATGTGGCGGAAGCCCTCGTTAAGCTCCTCGATCCACTTGGTGTCGAAGGTTTTGGCCTCGCGCCGAGTGCGGTGAGCCATGTAGTTGTTCCCGTTTTCCGCCACATACGCCCTTAGACTTGGGTAACGCGAAAGAGAGTCGAGCGAATCGACTCTTTTCAGATACGCCTTCTGCAAGGCTATGAAGGATTCGGTTTTGCTGGGCATCGTTAATCAATTAAGCCTGGCCGGCCATTTTGAGGAGGTCTTGGATCTTGGCTTTGGAGAGCTTGAACTCGCCTTTGCCAAAGAGCTTGGTGAGCTCCTTGTCCAAAGCAAGCAGCTCATCGCGAAGGAAGGCCACGTTAAGGACCTCGAACTTCTTGAGGATCTTGCTCTTGAAGATGTAGTCCACCGCTTCGGTCTCGGTTCCTCCGCAGGCCACGAAAGCAGGCACAAAGGCGTTCATCTGCTTGAGGATACGGTTGCCGAAGGCGAGCTTGAAGTTCGTGATGACGAAATCGTCGAGCTCAGAGAACTTCTCCATGGTCTTGCTGGAGAGGGGGTAGTCGTTCAGGGCGCGGTTGAAGAGGGAGTTAAGGAAATCGTAGCTGACCACCATCGGCGAGGTATGGGGGGCTTCAAAGGGAATGCCTTTGTTATCAAAGAACAGCGACATCGCGCGGTCATAGACCTTGTCGGTGATCGTGAAGGTGGAGTCGTCGTTATTGGCGGTGCCGATGAACCAGATGTTCTGCTCGATGTGGAGCTTCCCTTCGATGATATGGGCGGGGTCGCTAGGCTGGCTGGAGGAGATGAGATCGATGTTCCACTGGGTGGGGTTAGGCATTTCCATGACGGAGAGGAATTCGGCGAAATAATATTCGATACGGGCCAAGTTCATTTCGTCGAGGACGATCAGGTTAGGATCGCTCCGATAGCCGGATTCATAGACCGCGCGGAGGAAGTCGGTCTCGGTGAAGCGCTTGGTGAAGTCGTTGTAGAAGCCGATGAGCTCGCTGCGGTCATGCCAGGAAGGCTGGACGGAGACGATGGTCGCGGGGTTCTTGAAGAAGCGTCCTAAAGCATAGGGCATCGAGGTTTTACCGGTGCCGGAGATACCTTCCAAAATGATGAGTTTGGAGGTGGCCATCGAGGCGAAGAGGACGCGGATGGTCTCGGGGGTGTAATAAAGGTGCATCTGGCTGGCGGCGAAGTTGCGGAACCTCTCGCAGATGTCTTTGAGGGTCGCTTCCTTGTCGCTAGGCTCCATCTCAAGAAGGCGCGAAGAGGGGTCGGCGTATTTCCGATCGACGTTGATCAAACGAGGGAAGCGCAGCTTGTCGTCGCCTGGCTTCTTCTCTTCGCCTTTTTGCCCTTCGGGCCCGTTGACGGTGATTTCCGTAGGCTGGCCGGAAACCGTCTCAAGCTGGAGATTAAGGATGCGGCGATTGGCCATCTCGCTGTTATAAAGCTCGATCTGGAGGGCCTCCACTTCCTTCTGTAGCTTCTCCTTGTCGACCTCTTTCTTATAGAACTTCACGTATTTGCGGATGAGCAAGACAAGCAAGAAGATAAGCCCGCCCACTAAGCCGATAAGGAGCAGCGCGAAGAGGACGAAGAAGAACCATCCCCAGAACCCGAAGGATTCGTAATGGTTCTGGAAGTAGTAATGATAGGTGTCGAAATAGCCGCCCCAAGCGGTGAAGGGGTCGTACCAGCGTCTTTTGAACCAGCCCCCCACATTCTGGAAGAAGGAAACGATCATCTCCCGTAAATAAGCGAAGTAGTCTTGCATGGTTTCTTCTTCCTTTCGTTAATTCTTTTTGGCGTCGCTCCCTAGCAAGGGATAAGGGAAGCCCGAGGCCCCTTTATTCGCGTAGACGCCGGTGAAGGTGATGTTCGTGCCCAGAGTCGCGGCTTCGATGAAGGTATCGCAGTCTAAGTCCCAACCTTCGATGTAAATGGACGCCGTGAGCCTCCTGCTTTCCCCTGCGGGGATGAACAGCAACGGGCGCTTGGTGCTCGCGTTGTAGCCAAGCTCCTGCAAAGTATAGCTTGTTTCCTTGGCGATATGGCCCTCTTCTTTCAAAGAAGAGAGGTTGCTTATCGCTAAACTCCCCTGCTTGCTGACGGCCTCTAGGGTATTAAGGGGATCGCTAACTGGCTCTTCCACGGTGACGCGCTCATACTCAAGCAAGGACAAGGCCTCATCGTCATATTCCCCATAGAGGATTTCCTTGAGGCTAGTCTCGTCGTAGTCCCAATACCCGTCGACGGGCCGGGAATTGAGCCTGCCACCATAATAGGTGGAGCTCCCCTCTGAGGCATTGGGTTCATAGATCAGATAGCCCATGTTGCCCAAGAAGGAGATGCGGCAGGCGTTCTCGACGCGGTTAAGATCGCTCTCATTTAAGCCCGCTAGCTCGCTAGAGATGGCTTTGTTGGCCTCTTTATCCGCCTCCACCCGCGTCGATTTGGTGTCGAGGAATAGGTAGAGGTCGCGGTCGCAAGAGAAGAGGAACTCCAGAGAGATGTATTCGTTGTTCTCGCTGGCGTAGCCCCTCCGGGTGGTCGAGCTGTCGCCCTCACCTCCGTAGCCTAGCATGTACTTCGGCTTATCGCTTTCTGGATCCAGATTAAGCGAATACCAGTCGCTTTGGAACATGTTGGAAACCGGGGCGAAGCTGAACTCGTCTGAGAAGCGGAAGCAACCATCGCTATCCGGGTCGATCCACTCGCCCGTGTCTAGGCTTTTCAATTGGGCCTTGAGGCTCGTGCCGGGATCGAATCCGAACTCGATGTTGCGGAGGGTGTTGTAGGAGCCGATGCTGAACCACGCGAGCGTGCTCGTCGCGAGCGGGCACGCGAACAAGACCAAAAGACCCGCGTAAGCCAAGATCAGGCCGAGGCGGGTTAGCTTATGTCCTTTTTTGATATGGCTCATAAACTTCATAAAAAACGGTCTTGCTTTGAATAGGTTCCGGTCGTTTTGTTGTTAACCTTAGTTGAGCGTCTAAGGCTGCCCTTAAAAAGAAGGCAGAGTTGTCCTAAGGGATCGAAATGCCTGCGCCTGATTGCTCAGGACGCGGAGGAATCTGAGGATCCGTTCGAACGGCTTTTATTGCCGGTGATGTCGATGGCGAAAGCGAGCGAGCCATTGCTAGGCACGATCGTGTCCGTGGTAACGTCGCTGTCATAGCCTTCGAACCACATCACGATGGAGTAGCGGATGATGCTCTCCCCAGGCAAAGTCTCGCTTGGCTTGTCAAAGACAGTGAAAAGCTCGCTTTGCCAGTCGGAGAAATTCACGCATAGAGCGCTGTTTTCGGGGTTGGAGGAGTTTTTGTCTCCTACAAACTCAGGCAGCGCCGTCCCCGTGGTGGTTCTAGGATAGGCGTAAGTCGTCTGGTTATGGGTGGTTAAGGCCGCACTTGCGGAAAGATATGTATTTTCATACACCCGTATCCGGACGAACTTCTCTAAAGACACCGATTGCACCTCCCCGCTATCGTTATAGAGATTATCGGGAAGGATGTTTCTGGTGCAGTAGTACTTAATGGAGTAGGAGACCGCCTCGCTAGAGACGTTGCGCAGATAGAAGGTGTAATTGAAATACACCCCCGCGCTCTCGTCTACCTCGCTTTGATCAGTCAAAGACGCCCTGGCGACTTTCTTCGCGTACATGACCTCATCATAGTTGTCGGTGGTGATGTCGCTATCGAGGATGCTCGCGCTGGGGAGATCGTCTGCGGTGATGCAGGAGGTGGAGGTCATGCCCCCGACGTTCAGATAAGTGCTCGGCGTTTGGAGGTTGGTCCCGCGGCTATTGACCGAGAGGATCTCCCCCAGCTGCAAAGAAGCATCTTCGTCGTTATTAAGCTTAACGGTGAAGGTGCCGAAGTTCTGGCCCAAGAAAGCGATGATGCCCAAAGTCAAAACACCAGCCCCGGTCACGCCGACTAAAGTCCATAAAGCGGCACGCCGCTTCTTCCTTTTGACGTAACTAGGGGTCGGAGGCTCGATCTGTTTCGCTTCCGGGCTAGGCTTAGCCGAATTAGGCGTAGCCTCCTCCGGAGAGGAAAGCTCTTTAGGCTCTTGGTTTTGCTCTTCCAAAACGACACTCCTTGTCTAAACGCAGTTAAAAACAAAATATCGGAATCTCACGTTTCCTTCCCTCAGGCTTGCGCCTACCATCGGAACTAATAAGAGGGTCGTCAACGCGTTCTTTTCAGCCCTAGATACAAATAACCCAGTTGCCATCTTGGTTTTTCTCTAGAACCTAGGCAACTGGCTGCCCCGTAGGGGCCCTCTAGCTTTGCGTCACCTGATTGCTCAGGCTTTGCTTTTTGCGGGCTCATCATACGGGCGACCACTTTGCCTGTCAAGGATAATAAACCAAATTGAGTTTCACGATTTTTGACAAAGGCAACAACTTTTACTACGTAAAACGTTTGGAAACTTTGATTTTCTTATGAAAAATGGCTCTTTTTTGAGATAATTTCAACGAGTCCGGCAAGATTCACTGAAATCAAACTCAAAGGAGCCTTTTTCTATGATTTATTTTAGCAACCTGGTAAGGGATGTAAAGAATGAGCTCTCCCGTGATAGCGTTCCGCAAATGTAGGTGGCGTTAAAGAAAAGGAAGTTCCACAATTAGGTCGTGCAACACAAAGGAGGAACTTCCATGAAGATTTTAGCACAAGAGTCCAGCTTGCTGGGGAAAA
>CAVFEQ010000043.1:0-14648 GCA_963621535.1 Paludibacteraceae bacterium
GAAAACAGGAGAACTCCTGCCGACCGCAGGAATTCTCCTGTTTTCTCTATCGCCGGAACCGAAAAGTCCCGATGCCGTCTAATACGGTAAATCATTTCATGATACCATAAAATCCTAATCCGATCCCATCCGAATCGGTTCGAATGGGAGAAAATTTACGCTTACGAAATACGAGCGCGCTCATCAAAGGCCAATATTCGTGACCGAAAAACAAAAAAGCGATCCTTTTTCACGGAATCGCCTATGAATACGTTGGCAGGGGCGGAAGGAATCGAACCCTCATCAAAGGTTTTGGAGACCTCTGTTCTACCACTGAACCACGCCCCTAATGCTATCGGGAACCCGACGGCAAGCGAGATTATAAACCACGCACGATTTTGGAAACAAGACCCATATCCACTTTTCCCGCGTAATTGGCCTTGAAGTGCTTCATCACCGCGGGCATGGATTTGTCCTCAAGAGAATCGATGATTTCCTTGATTTCCTTTTCGCTCATCATCTTAGGCAAGAACGAAACAATCGCCTCCAGCTGCTCCTGGCAGTTCTTTCTCGACTCCTCGCGTCCGGCCTTTGCATAGCCGTCTCTCTCCTCCTCGAGTTCTTTCGCGAACTTCTGAAGGATGCGCACGACCTCAGCGTCCCCCACCTCTTTTCCAGAGCCGTTGGTTTTGGCTTCCTGGTAGCGGGAGATCACCATCGCATAAGCGTTTCTCTTATTGCTATCATGCGCCTTCATCGCATCAATATTGGCTTTCCTGATGTCATCGATAATCATGATTTTTCCTCTCTTTCCCTTTCATTCTACCATCTTTAAGTCAAGTGGAAGAAAAGTTTACTTATTCTTCTTCAGCAAAAAGAGCGGCCTTCTTTTTCGCGGAATAATAAAGGATCTCCTCCCTGATGTTAGAAAGCCCATAGAACAAGGGGAAGATCTCAAGACGGCCGACGAGGCAGCCGATCGAGAGAACCCAAAGGAGCGTGTTGTAATACTGCGGGTACTTCGCCCCGTAATAAACGTAATCGGTCATCGAAAGGCCGGTGTTGCTCATCGCGCTTGCCACGTTGAAGGCGGCGATTTCCGAATCGATCTCGGGCAGGAAGTTCAAGATGATGATCGAGACGATGAAGAAAGCCAAGAAAAGAACCGTGTATTGCGAGGCTTCTTTCACGTCCGCGTCATCGATCTCGCTTTCTTCGCCATAGCGATAGACCTGATGGGGATGAAGAACGCGCGACGGGGAATTCTGGTAACGCATCCTGTAATAGAGATCTTTGATCATGATGTAGACGCGGAACTGCTTGATGCCGCCACCGCAGCTGCCCGCGCCGCCGCCGATCACCATGAGGACGGTGCCCACGTAAATCAGAGGTTTGCCAAGATCGATCATGCGAGACATTGAGGTTGAAGCGAAACCAGAAGTCGTCGCGCAGCCGACGATATAGAAAACGCTGTCCTGGATGTTGCTTCCGATATTGTCCAAAAAGTTGGAGCCGTATTTGCAAATCGACCCGGTCGCGGAAATCAAGCAGCCAAGGAAAAGAAGGACGAAGAAGAAGCGCACCTCCGCGTCCTTGAAGAACTGCTTGAAGCGCCCAGACAAAAGGAAGGTGTGCAAAACGAAGGATATCCCCGAGAGGATGACAAGGAGCATGACGATGATCTGAATCGCAAGAGGGTTGGCCCCATAGAAGCCATTGGTGACGCCTTCTCCGGAATAATAGGCGATGTTCGCGCTTCTTGGAGAGAAGCCTCCCCCAGAAAGCGCAGCCATCGAGGTGGTCGCGGCATCAAAAGGCTCCATGCCCGCTAAAAACAAAGAAACCGCGCCTGCGGCCGTATAAAAGAGATAAATGCCGAAAATCCTTCCTGCGCTGCGCCTAAGGTTAGGCAGCAGCCTGTCACCATGGCCTTCGCCGACATAAAGCGACATGCCCGCGCTATTGCCAAGGACCATCGAAAGAAGCAAAACCAGACCCACGCCCCCCACGAATTGCATCTCCGCGCGGTGGAAGCAATACAGATGAGGGCAGAAGGAAGCCCCTTCGCTTAAGTGATAAACGGCCTCAGTCCCATCATAAACCAAGCGCCCATCCACGAAGTCTTTGAAGCAGGTAAGGCCCGTCGTGCTATAAGCCGAGGCGCTTTCGAAGAAAGATTCGGAAAAGCTCATGTCCATCTTGCCGGAGAGATTGGCTAAAAAGAAAGGGAAGGCCCCCGACAAGACCGCGGCGATCCAAATCAAAACCAATAAGGCGTTGTTCTCGTTGCGGGCGAAGTTCGCTCTCTTTTTCTTGCAGATGCAGAGAAAATAAAGCAGGAGCCCAAGGATGATGTCGAACAAGGCGGGGTATCCAAAATAGCTCCACCCCTCCACTTCCTGAGGATAAAAGGCAAGCAAAACCAAAGGGAGCGCGGTCAAGATGCCGATGAGCACAAGAAAAATGCCAAGGTAGCCAAAGACCATCCTTGGGCCCATGACGACTTTGTCGCTTTTCTCTTTGCCCCTCATTTTTCCGCGGACCCGCTTTTCCTTCTAGCGGGCTTTTTCACTTTATCCACCACTTTGGATACCAAAACGCCGGCTTTCTGGTTTTCCTGACGGATGAAATTCATGACTTTCCTTTGATCGGTCGGCGCGCAGACAAGCAAAAGGTTGTCTTTGGGTAAAATGATGGTGTCGCCTTTAGGGATGATGACGTCTGGCGTGCGGTAAATGCAGGCGACGGAAACGTAGCTTGGGAAGCGGCATTCCTTCAAGGGAAGGTTGGCGATGCGGTATTTAGAAAGCACCACGGCCTCGATCATCGTGATCTTGTCGTTTTCTAAAGAAAGAGTCTTGAGCATGGAGGCTAAGGAAGTCTCGCTTTGGACGGACTGGCCAAGCAAATAGGTCGCGGAAATCACCGAATCGATGCCCAAGGCTTTATAGAGATCGACGTTCTTCGGGTTGTTGACGACGCAGATGCATTTCTTCGCGTCGAAGACCTTTTTGGCCATGAGACAAGAGGCGAAATTATCCGTGTCGCTCTCGCAAAGCGAGATGAAGGCGTCCGCGTTATAGGCGTTGGATTCTTCTAGGCTCTTCTTGCGCCAAGGCTTCCCGACGTAAACCGGGACGCGGTAGCGCTTCATGATGATCTCAGCCTCTTCCTTGGAGGAATTGATGACAATCAGCTCATTCTTCTTGTCTTTGAACATGGAGACGATGAATTCCGCCTGCGGGCCGCCTCCGGCAATGATGATCTTCATTATTTCTCCACCCCCGCACGCAGCAAAGAGAAACGGTCAAGAGAGAGCTGGAAAGGATAAATCGCCTTAATGGGCATACCTTGGATCAATAATCCCTTATCGGGATCGTCGAAGCGGACATAGATATAAGGGACTTCGAATCTCTTGCAACAAATATAGGCCAAATACAGGTTAACGTTGTCATCGCCCGTGGTGATGATGACTTCATTGGCGTTTTCGATGCCGGCGTCGATGAGCTCATCAACATCGGTGGTATCCGCGGTGATGGTAATGCCGGAAAAGGCGTCGTTGAGCTTCTCAAAGGAATTTTTGTTCGCGTCCATGACAACGACGTTGCCACCCATTTGGGAAGAGTAGTTGGCGATGGAAGACCCGAGCCTCCCGCAGCCTAAGACGATTGTGAGATTCCGCATAACTTTTTTGCCCGAAGAAGTATAGTCTCCCTTAAGGGAGAGGGCAACGTCATCGGAGATTGATGGCCTCCGCTAAGAACGCTACGCCAGCGAAAAGGGTTGAATTCCCCGCTTCCATTTGTCGTGAGAGAAGACTATCCAGGAATCAAATCGTCGCTTACTCGCGTCTTTGCAAGCATCTCGGTTTTTGGATATTTCGCGACGATTTCGGCATATTTCGCCTTCGTGTCCTTCTTCTTGAGGCCTTTGAAGCCGAGATCGCGATATCGAGCGAGGCACCACTTCACATATTCATACGTCCCTTGGCTCATGTAGTAATTCTTCGCGCGAGAGACGAAATACTCATAAGTCGTCTCCGGCTTAAAGCCTTTCGGGTTGTAATTCTTCGAGGCGCTGATCATATCGCAGACGTATTCGGTCGCATAAACCCAAGGCATCGTCATCACGATGATCCTCCCGCAAAAAAAATCGGTCCAATATTCCCAGTGGTGCTTGTTCCGTTTCGTATGATGCTGGCAAACAAAAGAGAAATAGCCATTCACCAGACGTTCCTCATAGACCGGTGAATGGTCCCCCACGTAATGTTTGGCGGAATTATGGAATTCGGTATAGCCGTATTTGGTCAAATCGTGACGGAGGCAATGCCAAAATATCCCGCAGTGGAAGCCATTGCTGATCACCATGTGGCGGTGATGGGTAATCAAAAGGAAATGGCGGAACGGATGGTAGCCTGCTTTCATGATCTTTCCTCCAATATCGCCTTAAGCGCTTCTCCCACGTCTTCGCGGACAAGATAGCCGAAACGATCGTCAAGAGGAGTCGGCTCGGCGTTGATCAAAATCGATAGGCTCCCATCAAAATATTCAGGAAGGGTCGCCGCGGGTTGCACTCGCAAACTCGTCCCGGCAACGATTAAGACGTCGGCCTGCTTAATGGCGTTGATCGCCGCTAAAAGCACATCGCCAGGCAGCGGCTCCTCATACAGAACAACGTCTGGTTTGATTATGCCCCCGCAAGAGCATTTAGGCACCCCGTGAGGCTTTATTTGCTCAAAATCATAACGCTTAGCGCATTTGCAGCATGAGTAGCTTGCCGTGCTGCCATGGATCTCAAGAACCCCTTTAGAACCCGCCTTCTGGTGCAGCCCATCGATGTTCTGCGTGATGATCGTGAGCTTATTCGGATTGCGCTTCTCAAAATCGCCAAGGGCTAGGTGGGCCGCATTAGGCTTGGCGTTAGGAAAAACCATCGTAGACCAATAGAAGTCATAAAAGGTCTCGGGGTCGCTTTCGAAAAAAGGAAGGGAAAGCATCTCCTCGTAACTGCGCCCATATTTGGACTGGACGTTATATAGACCCTGTGGGGAGCGGAAATCAGAGATGCCAGAGCCAGTGGAAACCCCTGCTCCGCCTAAAAAAGCGACATGCCTCGCCTCTTTGATGGCTTTTCTTATTTGAAGAAGAGTATCTGGTTCCATTTTATTTCCTCTTTGTGAAAACTCTGGAGAGAACCTCTTCCTGGAACTCTTCCTTGGGCAAAGGGTCCGCTTTGCCTTCGCTAGCGAGCTCAAGTTCCTTTTTGAACAGCGAAGCTAAGACATCGATGGCCCGATTGGTGACCCCGTCGTTATTCACAATGAGATCGGCATAGATGCTCGAAGGCTCGACGATTTCATCATACATCGGCTGAACGGTCGAGAAATATTGCTTCACGATGCCTTCATATGGCCTTCCTCTTTCTTCTGAGTCACGGATCAAGCGGCGAAGGAAGCGCCTTTCCGCGGAGGCGGAAATGAAAACGCGGAGATCCCCCATCTGGCGGAGCTCTTTGTCTACGAGCGCCATAATGCCCTCGATGACCACGAGTTTCTTGGGCGTGATGACCTCGATGTCCGATGAACGGGTCCTCTCCACGAAATCGTAGACGGGCTTAGAGATGGTCTCGCCCTTTTTTAAGGCGGCGACTTGTTCTCTCATCAACTTCCAATCGAAGGCGCGTGGGTGGTCGTAGTTGACCTTGAGGCGGTCTTCAACGCTCATCGCGGACTGGTCCTTATAATAATCGTCCAAGGTAAGATGGGTGATCTGCTCTTCCCCAACCTCTTCGATGACTTTCTTCGTGAGGTAGCTTTTTCCTGAGCTAGAACCCCCACCGATTAAGATTAGCCTAGGCATGGGTCGCTCCTTTTATCTCATCAAGCGCTTTTTCTACCTCTTCTATTCCTTCGCAGACGATCGGCCATCCCTGCCAGTCATCCTTAAGAAAGCCGTGACTAAGATAGGAATGGAGCAGATCCACAAGAGAATCGTAGAAATGATTCACGTTGAAGAGGATGATCTTCCCTTTGGCCTGGCCTAAGCCAAGATCGGTCATGACCTCGGAGACCTCATCGAGGGTGCCGATGCCGCCAGGCAAAGCCAGGAAGCAATCCGAGATGTCGATCATCTTTTGCTTCCGTTCAGACATCGTATCCGTCGGAATCAGGGTCGTGATGGAATCTGTGACGGCGCCGGCCTCTAAGAAAAAGCGCGGCTCAATGGCGATGACTTCGCCGCCGTTTCCAAAACAGGAGTCGCTTACCACGCCCATGAGCCCTTTCCTAGAGCCGCCGTAAACCAAGCTATCGCCCCGCTTAGCCAAAGCCTTTCCCAAAGACTCGGCCGCCTTAGAAAAAGAAGGGTCTAGACCCAAACTCGAACCACAGAAAACGCAAACTTTCATAACACCTCAATTTTTGTCTTTTTTCCCGCTTAAGGGAAGAAGGAATGCGCTTTCCTTTTTCTTCTCTCTCCTTACAATTGTCGCCATGAAAATCATCGCCGAACAAATCCTGACCGGAGAAAGAGCCTCCTTCAAAGCCAAAGACACCCATTTCTCTTCTTGCCGGTTCACCGACGGGGAATCCCCCATCAAAGAATCAAGCGATATCAAAGTCACCTCTTCCACCTTCGCCTATAAATACCCTCTGTGGTATGGAAAAAATCTCCATGTGGAATCCTCAACCTTCGAGCCAAGCGAGCGGGCGGGGGTTTGGTATAGCGAAGACGTTATTTTCGAAGACTGCATCATCGATGGGCCCAAGAACTTCCGGAAGTGCAAAAGCCTCACGATCAAACGCGCCTCCTTTTCTAACGCCGAGGAAACCCTTTGGTGGAACCGCGACGTCGAGCTTGATCAAGTGGAGGTCAAAAACGGCGCTTATTTTGGAATGGGGAGCAGGAATTTAAAGGCAAATAAGCTGGTTTTGCAGGGAAATTACGCTTTTGATGGCGCAGAAGACCTCCTGATTGAAAACTCAAGCTTAGAAACCAAAGACGCCTTTTGGAACTGCAAAAGAGTCACTTTAAAAAACTGCACAATCATTGGGGAATACTTCGGCTGGAACTCTGAAGACGTCACCTTGATCAATTGCCGCGTCGAATCCCATCAAGGCTTCTGCTATATGAAGAACGTCACTCTCATTGACTGTGAAATCGTCCATAGCGACCTCACTTTCGAATACTGCTCGAACATCAACGCCAAGATCCTAACGGAAGTGGATTCGATCAAGAACCCGATCTCTGGCAAAATTAAGGCCAAAGGCTTCGGGGAAATCATTCTTGACGACGATAGTTTGGACCATGGCCTTACGGAGATTGTTACAGAATGAACTACGATTTTGACAAGCTCATCGATCGTCGGAAGGAGAATTCCCTCAAGTGGAATTGCAAAGATAACGAGCTCCCCATGTGGGTCGCCGATATGGATTTCGAAGTCGCCCCTTGCATCAGAAAGAAAATGGAAGAGAGAATCTCCCACCCCTGCTATGGCTATTCAGAGATCCCCGCTCGCTGGGCAAAATCCTATATCTCTTTTTGGCAGGACGCCTTCGGAACGACTTTAAAAGAAGAGGCCCTTCTCTTCTCTTTGGGCATCATCCCTTCTCTTTCCACTTCCATCCGCGCCTTCTCTAATCCAGGAGATGAGGTGATTCTCTTAACCCCGGTTTATAACATCTTCAATCATTCCGTAGAGAACAATGGGCGCCTTGTCGTCCCGGTTTCCTTGCATAACGAAAACGAAGCCTATTCGATCGATTTCGCTTCGCTAGAAGCTGCGCTATGCTCGGCAAAAGCGAAGATCCTCGTCTTGTGCAACCCTCATAACCCCGTAGGGAGAATATGGAGCAAAGATGAGCTTGTGCACCTCGCCTTTCTTTGTAAAAAACACGGGGTTCTTGTCATCTCCGATGAGGTCCATGGGCCGATATCCTATGGAAAAAGCACATACGTCCCTTATGTTTCTTCTTGCAAAGAGGCAAAAATGAATTCCATCACCCTCCTCGCGCCGACGAAATCCTTTAACGTCGCCGGGGTCCAAACTTCTGCCTGCTACGTCGAAAAGAAAGAAATCCGCGAAAAGCTCGCTTTTGCCTTGAACGCTGATGAAGTCATGGAAGGGAACTTCCTTTCTTATGATGTGGCCATCTCTTGCTTTGACGAAGGAAGAGATTGGCTTAATCAAATGAACGCCTATGTCCACGAGAATTACCTGTTAGTTAAGAGCTTTCTAAAGGAACGGCTCCCCAAAGCCAAACTCGCTCCTCTAGAGGCCACTTATCTGATCTGGGTCGATATCTCTTCTTATGAAAAGAACGATGTTTCTTTTTGCGATGGCCTAAGAAAAGAAACTGGGCTGTGGATTACTCCTGGTTCAACTTATGGCGTAGAAGGCAAGGGTCATGTTCGCATCAATCTCGCCTGCCCGCGTAGCAGAGTCAGCGATGGTTTAAACCGCCTTTTCTCATATTGCGAGAAATTACAATAAAGGCTCAAAAAAAGGCTCCTCAGTGGAGCCTGACGAGGTAATAACGGTCGACTTTCCGTTCGTAAACCAACTGATAAGAGAGCTGTTCTTTCACCAAAAAGGAACGGATGTCGGCGAGATAACGCGCGAAACGAAGACTCGATATCCCGAACCGTTCAAGGACCTCTTTTTTGCAGATGCTCTTGTTCACCAACAAGCAGCGATACATATGGAGAATCACTTCGCTCTTTTTCATCTCAATAAACCCATGTGCCTTTGCTAATTTAGTTAATTATCTTGCCCTTTCCTCTAAGCCAAAAGGTCTAGAAGGACTAAAAGAAAAGGGAAAATTTAAGAAAAATGACGATTTTATATCCTTAAAAAAGGCCAAAGCATCATCAAGGGCCCGTAGAGCTAAAAGCCAAAGTAGGAAAATCAATTTGCCTTTTTGGAGCCAAAACAAGCTTTTCTTTGTCAAGAAAAAGAAATCTCTTTGCTAACTTTCTTCCTTAGGCTTATCTTAAGGCCGCTTATCCACTAAGGGGAACTCTATGGTCATTAATTTCTTGGGCGATTCCATCACCGAAGGTGCCTGCGCTGATGCGCCAGCACACATCTATTCTGCCGTTTGCTGTTCTATCTTAGGGGCAAAGGAAGGCAATTACGGCGTAGGAGGGACACGCATTGCAAGGCAAAAAACCAACGTAAACAACAATCCCGATGAGGACTACATCCTCCGCGCAAGATGGATGAATCCCTGCGATTTCCTCTTCGTTTTCGGTGGGACGAACGATTACGGGCACGGAGACGCCCCCTTAGGAAAAAAAGGAGATGACACCTCTTGGACTTTCTACGGCGCCCTCAAATGCCTTATCGACTATCTTTTGGACGTCAAGAAACTCGAAAAAGAGCAGATTTGCTTCATCCTTCCCACCCTTCGATACGATGAAAACAATCCTCACGGAGACGGGACCATTTATTGGTTAAATAAGCCATGCTTGGAGGAATATCGCAAAGCAATCGTCGATGTTTGCAGCGACTACGGCATTGAGACCTTAAGGATAACCTCCCTGCCCGCGCCGAAAGGCAGAGATCCAGAGGAATACTACGTCGATGGGCTTCACCCGAACACCGAAGGCCATAGGCTGCTGGGCGAGGAGCTAGCAAGATATCTCAAGAATAAGGGGCTCTAAACCCCAAATATAAGCCGGCGCATTAGACAATCACTCCAAAAACCTGACCGCATTCTTAAGAATCTTCTCCTGTAACGGTTTTATAATGGCTCCCTTCCGCGGCTTGAAAATCCACCATAAAACCCATAAAGCCAGAAATTCGTTGAGGTTTTGCGTAGTTTTTTGAAAAACCAGCCCATTCGTATAATTCATTATCGGCATACAGTTGGCAATTAAAAACGACCAAAGCAATAACCCTTTGGGCGTTTTTTTGTTGCCCCGTAAACTTATAACGTTGCCAAAAGATCCAATAGCTGATCGAAATTCGCGACGAGTTTGTAACAGCCTTTATCAAAGCCAGACTCTTTAAGATTCCCGTCGTCCATGCCGATAACGTTAAGCCCAGCAAGATGGGCGGAGATTACCCCCGCAGAGGAATCTTCTATGGCAACGGCTTTGGAGAAATCGATGACGCCCAGGCCCAAGGCAAGCTCTTTGTAAATCCAGGGATGGGGCTTCGCGCATAGTTCACCCATCGTCCCGTAGTCCTTCCCGTTTTTCCTCCTGCCTCCGCTGATGATCGCGTCATAAAAATCCAAGGGATCGCCCATGTCCAAATCACGGAAAGCGGAGACAATCTCGGGAATCGCTTTGTAATCCAACCCAGAGGTAGCCAAGCCGATTTTGATGCCTCTTCTTTTGATTTCCAAAAGGAATTCTTTTAAGCCGGGGCGAGGAATGAAAGCGTGTTTCACCCCCGTGCCGTTCATGGCTTTGTTAAGTTCCTCCTCAGCCGTTTGGTGATAGACCAAAGTGGCTTCCTCAAGGCTTTGCTTGAAGCCGTATTTCCTTTTGCAATAATCCAAATGTTCTAACGTGGTGAATCCCTGCACGAAAGGAGCGTCTTCTTCCTGAAGATTAAAATCCGGATTATCGAGCAACTTAGCAGTCGTGCGCCCGATCACATAAATCCAAAAGGTCTCGCTCATGACGCTCGTCCCGTCTAAGTCCATCAAGATATATTGAATATCGTGGGGCTTTGGGAGTTCTTCCCAGGGATAGATAGCTTCCACGCCGCCTTGATTGATGGAAAGATAATCTTTCCCATCTATCTTGATGGCTTTAACGCCTCTGGCCTTGAATTCAAACATGCTTTTACCTCGCTAAGGATTATAAGGAAATAAGGGCAAGAGCAAATAAAGCCAGTTCGTTTTGGGCAAAAAGACAATAAGCACGGTCAATTAAGGCAAAAGAAAAGCAAAAAGAAATCATCGCAATATTTAGAAAAAATCACAAAAGCCGCGCGGGAAATAGTTTATTGGCTTGGCGAATCAATGGCTTCCAAAGTCAAGCGATTTTGCAAAACGTCGGCCGTTCTATGTGCAAGATTTTCGCAGAGCCGAAAGCCCGTGGAGAAAAGGTTCTCGTTCAACCCCAAAGATGAACGAAAAGACCGTTTACCAGTTTCTTGATTCATTATTAAAAGGATATTAGCAAATGAAAATACCTGCAAAAAGCAGGTATTTTTTGATTTTTGCGGCTTTTTTAATCTAGTCGTTTGTTAAGTTTGAACGGGGTTTAATTCCGTTATCTTTGGACTCTGCCAGAGCCATCCCCGCCCATTAAAGCAAGAACCTCTTTCTCTGAGACCAAATTGAAATCGCCTGGTATCGTGTGTTTAAGGGCGGAAGCAGCGACGGCGAATTCAAGCGCCTTTCCCTGATCCTCTGGCCAAGTCAAAAGGCCATGGATAAGGCCGCCAGAGAAGGAATCCCCGCCGCCGACCCGGTCAACGATCGGGAAAATGTCATAATGCTTCGACTCATAGAAATCCTTGCCATTATAAATCAAAGCCTTCCAGCCGTTGTGGCTTGCGGAATAGGATTCCCTCAAGGTGGAGACCACGTATTTGAAGCCAAATGTCTTAGCCATTTGCTCAAAGATCTGATGGTAGCCAGAAGCGTCCGTTTTGCCGCCTGTCACATCTGCCTCAGGCTTGAATCCAAGGCAAAGCTCAGCGTCTTCTTCATTTCCGATGCAGACGTCGACGTATTCCATCAACGGGCGCATGATGGAAATCGCCTTTTCCGAAGTCCAAAGCTTCTTGCGGAAGTTCAAATCGCAGGAAGCGGTGACCCCGTGTTTTTTCGCGCTAACAAGAGCAAGCCTAAGATTTTCCGCGGACTTGTCGCTGATAGCCGGGGTGATGCCAGACCAGTGGAACCAAGAGGCCCCTGCAAAAATTTTGTCAAAATCGAAATCAGAAGGATCGGCTTCTGCAATGGAAGAATGGGCACGATCATAAATGACTTTGCTCGCCCTCATCGAAGAGCCGGATTCAAGATAATAAATCCCAAGGCGGTCTCCCCCGCGGGCGATGAAATCCTCGTGCACGCCATAGCGTCTAAGCGCATTGATGGCGCATTGTCCGATCTCGTGAGTTGGAACCTTGGAAACGAAATAAGCCTCGTGGCCATAATTGGCGAGGGAAACGGCGACGTTAGCCTCCCCTCCCCCGTAGCAAGCGTCGAAGGACTGCGCCTGCACAAAACGCGAATTCCCAGATGAGGAAAGCCTCAACATGATTTCGCCCATCGTCACTACTTTTGCCATTATCGATTCTCCTTAATGATTCTTCTCGCCTCTAAGCAATTCTTGATTTGTTCATCCGGAGTTCCCTTCAATAGCCAGGAGCCGCCGCAAGCGATGATTTTGTCGCATTTGATAAACTCAGCAAGGTTTGAATTATCAACGCCCCCCGTCGGCATAAACTTACAAGAAGGGAAGGCCGCGCCTAAAGCTTTGATGGCTTTTAGCCCGCCAAAAACTCCCGCTGGGAAGAATTTCAACGTAGAGATGCCATTATCTAAGGCCATCATGATTTCGCTTGGGGTGACAACGCCCGGAAGATAAGGCACGCCCTTTTCCTTGCAAACATCGCAAACGCTTTGCGAGAAGCCCGGAGAAACGATGAACTTCGCCCCATAGCCAATCGCCTCAAGACACTGCTGTCTGTTAATCACAGTCCCAGCACCAACTAAGAAATTTGGGAATTCTTTGACGGCGATTTTGATGCAATCTCCCGCGCAAGGAGTCCTGAAGCAAATCTCCGCAACAGGGATATCGCCTTTAGCAAGCGTCTCCAAAGTGGGGATGGTGTCCTCGGTCTTGTTGAGCACGACGACAGGAACGACGCCAATCTCGTGCACCTTATCTAAAACGGTCATAGTTAACCTCCGTATAAAAGAATTTTACACACAGACAAAAGGTTGAGACCCTTCTTCTTTTCGAAAGGAGAAATTTTTATGTTTTTATGTCGAAAATAATAACTGACGCAGCAAGGAAACAATCAATAGCAGACGGCGTTCCCTTTTATATTTTTTGCATCGTAAAGCTTCTTGTCGGCTTCGCGGTAAAGTTCATCGAAGCAAGAATCGGTGGTCCCATCATAATGGGCCACCCCGACGGAAGCGCAGATAACAAAGTCGTCGCCAACCCCGTCTAGCTTGATTTGGTTAAAGAGGCCAAAAATCCGGTTGGCGGATTTTTCAGCCTCCTCTTTGGTCTGGACGTGGGTGGTATAAATGGCGAATTCATCGCCGCCAAGGCGCATTACAACATCGTCCTTCGGCAGATGCTCCTTCAATACCTTAGCTACTTTGACGATCGCTTCGTCTCCAGCCATGTGGCCATAGGTGTCGTTGATGCTTTTGAATTCATCCAAATCGATGATCACGAAGCAGCCGGCTTTTCTTTGCGCAAGCGCCTCGTCAATCATCTTCTCACCGTAATAACGGTTGGAGAGCTGCGACAAAGCATCGACTTCGCTTAGATCTTTAAGCTCTCTCGTCGCGGCGTCCAAATGGTTCGTCTGCAAGGCGAACATGAAATAAACGATGGAGAAAACCGCGGCGCTGATACCCAGGGAGCGGATGTCGTAAATGCTTTCGAAAGTCATCGCCAAGATGACATAGGCCAAAACCAAGATAATGAGGCTCACGCCGACTTTTTTGCCCAAGACTTTCGCCAAAACGACATTCGCGGACGCCTCGACCAAATAGAAGATCGTGACAATCATGGAAACATAGCCTAACGGGCCGCGAAGGAAATGGTTTTCCGCATTGTAAGAGAAGACCAAATCCGTCCCGAAGGCGAGCATCTGAATCACGAAAACGACCGCCAAAGGAATGAGGTCGAGGAAAAACCATTTGTTGTCCTTGAACTTGGTCTCGCAGCGAAGAAGATAAATGAAAGGGTAGACCAAAGCCGGGCGCACGATGTAGCCCACAACCGAGAAAAACACCCTCCACATCGAAGGAGTGGGGAGCTCAGAAAAATAGAACTCAAAATTGTAAGAGGAAATCTCGAGAATCTCCAAAATAACGGTGATGATGAAGACGCGTTTTTCGGTTTTCGAGAAACTCTTGCTGAGCACCAAAATCATGATTTGGAAAACCAAACCAATTAATGGCCCGAAGTTATATTCAATGAACTGGTCGATTGTCATAGAAAATAAATAAAAGTTCACATTTGCAAAACGTCCATGGAAAAAGCCCTTCGATGATAAGGAGCGCGAGCCACTTTAGGAGCATCTCAGATTTCTTTGAACGCCCGCCGACTGAGGCTTGCCAGTCTCCGTGGCGGGCGCTCAAAGGAAGGGAGACCGGCATGAAACATAGCGACAAGGCCAGGAGGAAGGAAGAGAGGACCGTAAAAGCCTATTTTGAGGAATCGAAGAGAGACGGCCTCCTCGGGAAGCTTGCGAACAAGGCTGTGAGCGAATGGTACAAAACGAAGCCCCCGAAGGCTTACCCCAATGAGATCGCGTTCAGGGTCAGGGAATCGCTCCTAATACCAAAAACTGTAAAATATAGAAAGGTGATGAGTAAACGTAAATTTTCTCCCGTTCGAACCGATTCGGATGGGATCGGATTAGGATTTTATGTTCCAAGGCAGCAGTTTTTCGAGGTCCGCTTCCTTTGGGTTTTCCGGGATCTCGGTTATCAGCTTTTCCAGATACTCCCTGGC
>CAVFEQ010000044.1:0-14159 GCA_963621535.1 Paludibacteraceae bacterium
AGAGATGGGTCGGAAGCCTTCGTCGGTTCCGTACACAAAATTCTTCAGTGGCCTCACGGTTATTTGGTTAGTGCATATGCCATTAGCGAAAAAACAGCAAAAATATATATAAGGAGGAATAAAGAATGGAAAAAGAAATAATTACAATTAGATTAGATTATTTGCAAGGTCCTATTTGGATTAGCGATATTGATACTGGGCAGCCAATGACTGGTATCGATGTAATCGATAATGATGAAGTAGTTACTTCAATCAATCATGATATTTCTCTTTTGTATTCAAGTTTCTATGAATTCGATTCAAATGGCGAACCATGTTTCTTTAATTTGCAAAAAGAAAAAGACAATAAAAATAGATTACTTGAGATGCTTTCGAAATTGATTAGTCGCCTGAACGATATTAATGATGGTTCTTATGAAATCAATGACGAGGAAACGGCAATAATCTCTTCTTTGTGAAAACAATTTTTTGTTAGATGACAAAGTCGCTGCAACAGCGACTTATAAATCCTGATTTTTCGTCGATTCTGAAAGTTTTTGTTGCAATGACTTTGTCCTTTGCGCGCTTTATAATTTTTAAGATTTCATTGAAAAATGCCCCATTTTATGGTATTTTCTCAATCGCTAATTATTTATCGATTACCGATATGGAAGCCCACGACAAACAAGAACTAATCGCGCTCATCGATTACCTGATTCGCCACAATGAGCATCATAACCAGGAGCTGCAAGATCTTGCCTCCTCGCTGAAGGGAATTCATGAAGAGGCTTATGCCAAGATGGTAGAAGCGATGGACGATTTTAAGAAGGGAAACCTTGCCTTGGAAGAGGCTTTGAAGGAACTTGGCAAATAAGATATGTGTCTTTCTATCGCCTATAAAAATAGTAAGGATGAGAAGAACATCCTGATGAAGAACGTGATGCGCGTTGAGACGCATCAAGGCCTTTTGGTGCTTACCGATCTCATGGAGAGGAAGATGGAAGTCAAAGGCACTTTGGCGGAAGCCAATCTCGTCGATGGTTTCCTCGTCGTGGACACGGAAGGGAAATAAGATGGGAAAACCGATTATCCTCGCCTTCTGTGGCAAAGGCGGTGTTGGGAAAACCTCCATTTCCGCCTTAAGCGTCCGCCTTCTCCATGAGGCGCACCCCGATAAGAAGATCCTCGCCATCGACGCCGATCCCGCGATTGGCTTAGCGACTGCCTTAGGGGTCAGCTCCGGCTCTACGGTCGATGACATTCGGAAATTATTCATCGAACACGTGGAAAGCGGCGACTCAAAAGCGGCTTTGGAGATCTTGTCTGAAGCCAAATACCAAATCTTCGACGCGCTTGTGGAGATCGAAAACATATCCTTCCTGGCCATAGGGCGTCCCGAGGCAAGCGGCTGCTACTGCAAAGTGAATGCTTATCTCAAAGAAGTCATCAGCCTCCTCGCGAATAACTTCGACTATGTGGTAATCGACGGGGAAGCCGGCATTGAGCAAGTGAACCGGAGGGTGATGGAGAAAGTCACCCATTTGATTCTTATAAGCGACGCCTCGAAAAAAGGCATCGAAGTCAGCAAGACCATCAAGAAGGTCGCAAGCGAACTTGTGATGTACCAAACCGATGGGCTGATTCTTAACCGCGTCAATGAGCACGTTGACGTGGGAAAACTTGATCTAGAATCCCTCAATCTCCTCTGCGCGATCCCTGATGACAAGGAGATGATGCTCTCTGACGTCGAGGGGAAATCGGTGCTCGCGCTGAACGAGAAAGCAAGCATCGTCATCGGCGTCAAAGCGGCGCTATCAAAACTAGGAATACTTTAAAAGGAGGCTTCATGAAAGACCTAAAGCATCTGTATTACTTCGAGAAATTACTAGACGACGCGAACAACGAGCTAGTAAGGAAGGCCAGGGAAGACGGGCTTAAGTGCGTCGGCAGCACCTGCTCGCAGATTCCCGAGGTCCTTTGCAACCTGAAAGGCTGCTTCTCTTCGCGTCTAAGGGCCCCGCGCACCGGCTCAATGGAAATGGGCACCTATTACATGACCTCTTTCCTTTGCGAGTACAGCCGCGCGCTCTTAGAAAGAGCCATCGAAGGAGGATATCAATACCTCGATTGCCTTATGACTCCGGATGGCTGCACGATGATCAACCGCTGTGTCGAGAACATGGAACTGCTCAAGACCATTCCTCAGGAAGGGTTCTTCTATGAGTATCTTGAAGTCCCCATGAAAGACGACGACAACGCGCTAGACCTTTACACTTCCGAATGCCGCAAGAAGATCCTCGAGCCGCTCCACGACCATTTCAACATCGACATCTCGGATGAAGCCCTCAAAGAGGCGGTGGCGGAGCACAACAAGCTTTGCCGCCTCATCAGCGAGCTAGGCGAATTCAGGAAAGAAGACAACCCGCGCATCACCGGGTATGAATTCCACATCATCACGATGTGCACCTACGTCTGCCCCCACAGCCTTTTGCTCGATAAGCTCGAAGAGACTTTGGAGGAAGTAAGAAACAGAGTGCCTGATGAGAAAAAGAAATTTCGGGCTAGGGTCGTGGTCGTCGGTTCGGAAATCGATGACGTCGACATGATCAAGCTCATTGAAGAATCGGGCGCGAGAGTGGTCGCCGACCGCTTTTGCTTCGGCTCCCTCCCGGGCAGGCAGGAGATCGTTCTTAACGACAAGGAAGATATCCTCACTCAGATCTGCGCCCAGTATATGCATTCGTGCATGTGCCCGCGCCACATGAACCTCCCGAAGTTCAAAAGAAGAAAAGAATACGTTAACGCCATTGCCAAAGAATATAAGGCCGACGGCATTATCTATGAGCAGATGAAATTCTGCGACCCCTGGGCCTATGAGCGCATGACAGGCACCCATATGCTTCGCGACGATTACGCCTACCCCGTCCTTTCCATCGACCGTCCCTACGCCGTAGGCACCTCCGGCCAGATCAGGACCAGAGTCCAGGCGTTCGTCGAAAGCATCGAGATCAAGAAAATTCAAGGAGGCAGCAAATAATGGGAAGCAAAGTCGGTTCCGAGCCGTTAGGCAAGCTCTATAACGGCAAAAGAGTCAGGAGAAGAAGGGAGTGGAGAGGCCTCGTCGACACTCTTTATGACTTCCATTGCTGGCTCAAAATCATGTGGATGCTCGCGAAGTTCATCGTCAAGCCGACGAACCTCAAGGGCTTCTTCCGCTACCGCTGGATGGTCAATTACCTCGCCGTCCCGATGATGATCGATAAGCACACCATTGGCTTGAGAAAGGAAGCCCTCCGCATCGCCCATACCGAATACGACCTCGTCGCTTTGGATATCGCTCAGCTTCTAGGCAGGGTCTTTAAAGCGGATAAAAGATGCGGCAACAACGAGAAATTCTCGAAGAAAGTGGTTGTTCTTGATGAGAACGAGATGTTCCACATCATGTGCGGCTTCCCCAATCTTTACGCGGTCAGCTGGGAGACCGCGGCGATCTACGTCTCGGTTCTTCTAAATGGAGAAGCCGTCACCCATTATCTTGATGTCCTTCAGGAGATGGGCATCCCGGGCGACGTCTGCCCGATGCCGGCGGCTGAAGCCGGCGCGGCCGTGGATGAGGACATGCCTTTATATGGAGCCTGCGCGATTCAATGCAACACCACCTGCGATGGCTCGCTTATGGGCAATGGCATCATGAGCAAGAAATACGAGGAAGCTGGGATCCCCACCTTCCAAATCGCCGCTCCGCTACGCCACACGGAAGAAGGGGTGCAGGATTACGCCGCCCAGGAAATCCGCAACGCGATCAAGTTCGTTGAGGAAAAGACCGGTCAGAAATGGGACTGGGATCATTATTTCAAGTGTGCCAAACGCTTCAATGAGGAGAATAGACTCCGCAAATCCTGGATGGAAATGTCAAAAACCGACAATCCGCAGGTCTTTGGGGCGAACCTCGCTCTTTACGCCGAAACCACCTATATGGCGGTGGCCGGCAGAAGCGATGATTTCGTCAAAGCCGACAGGAAGATCACCAAACTCGCCGAAAAAGCCTTCAAAAGAAAAGCCAAGGTCTGCAAGGAAACCCGTCACCGGGCCATCATCTGGGGCGTCCAGTCGCAGTTCTACACCGACTTCTTGCCTTGGCTGCAAAACTGCTGGGGCATCCTCCCGCTTGTGGATATGCTCTCGCTCGTCTATTTCGACGAGATCTCCGAAGACGATCCTGAGCAAGCGATTTATGACATCGCTAAGCTCTATCAGGAGATGATCATGAGGAATAGAACCCACGGGGGTTACGAGGTTCTTCTTGATGATCTCTGGAGGTTCTGCGAGGAATATCACGCCGACATGGTCATCCTTTGGGAGCACATCTCCTGCAAAGCCCTTGCGGGGATGCACGGGATGTTTGAAGAAAGGGCCAGGGAACATGGGATCAAGCTCATCTGGGTCAACCACGACCTCATGGATCCCCGCGTCATCTCGAAGCAGTCGATTCGCGACGACGTGAACCGCTACATGCGCTCGGTCATGAGGGAAGAACCCGTCGACCCGAGCTTAGAAATCATTGACGATGCCAAATCATGGTAAGGAGATAAAAGAATTATGAAATATTTTGGTGGATGCGATTCCGGCAGCACTTACACGAAGTGCGTCATTATCGACGAAAACGGCAAAATGGTCGCCAACGTGACTTTAAGAAGCCGCATCAATTCGGTCTTAAGCGCCCAAGAGTCTTTAGACCAAGCCATCGCCCAAGTGGAAGGCCTCTCTTCCCCGAAGGACCTTGCCTATCTTGTCGGCACGGGATATGGCCGCAACAAGGTGCCTTTCGCAGACGAGAACATCTCGGAGATCTCTTGCCACGCTATGGGCGTGCACGTCACCGACCCTAGCGTCAAGGCCATCATCGATATCGGCGGGCAGGATGTTAAAGGGATTGCCGTGGATAAAGACGGCACCGTCCTCAACTTCGCCATGAACGACAAATGCGCGGCGGGGACAGGGCGTTTCTTCGAGGCCATGGCTAGGGCCTTCGAAATGGATCTAGACACCTTCTCTAACCTTTCCCTCAACGCGAAGAACATCATCCCGATTACGGCCCAATGCACCGTCTTCGCCGAATCTGAAGTCATTTCGTTAGTAGGGGAAGGGAAACCGATGGATGAAATCGCCGCCGGAATCGAGTTCTCGGTTGCCAAACGCTGCTTCGTCATGGCCAAAAAAGCCGGTGCCACCGATAGCATAACCCTCACTGGAGGATGCGCGAAGAATGCGGGGCTAAAAGACGCCATCGAAAAGGTCCTCCATCTGAAGGTGGTGAATCTGCCGATTGATCCGCAGCTAATGGGCGCGCTTGGCGCGGCCGAATATGCAAGGCAAAAAGGCCTAGCGGAGGGCAAGTAAATGGGTACCGCCTTAATCGTGTTGAGCTGGACGCTTTTCCCTTCTTTGGGAGTCTGGCTTTGGGTCAGCATCGTCTGCACCATTGTCGGGGCTTTCATCGCCATGTTCGGGCTCCTTTTCATCGTCTATTTCTTCAACCTTGATATGAAGCTAACCTCCGCTTTGGAGCCGCTTCTTTTGAAGCATTACGACAAGATTGAGAGAAAACGCAAAATCTGAGTATGTTTATTTTTGATGATCTTGCCGTCAAGGTAGATGCAATCAACGATAAATACGAGGCGCGCTCGCTAAAAGTCGATTTGGGGCAAGAGTTCATCGAGAACCCGAACCAATTCATCTTCAGTGGCGAGAAAGCCTTCGAATTAGGGGCGAATCCTTATCAAGGAATCGCCCTTGATTTGCTTTTGGATTTGCCTTTTGAAGACCAGATTCTTCTTTTGGGAAGGGATTTGCCTGAAATTTCGCATAACGGAAACTACGCGCGTATCACCCTTGGCAGCGTGAACAAAGAGCAAATAGGCTCAGGGAACGATCTTTACAATTCCATCCGCAAGTTCGATTACGTGAAGTACCATCTTTGCTATGAAGGAGTCAACTTCCGTGAATCGGTCTTCAACAAAAAAGAGAGCTTGCTCGTATCAAAAGACGCCTTAGGAAAAGGCAAACTCGATTTTTCCAAATTAGGCAGCTACGTCATCGCCAAGCACAAAGAACTGCCCTTTGTCAAAAACGTGAAAGTCATCTTCGTGAACCTCGATGATTATGATTACGCCGCTCTTTTTGAGATCCTCAAGAAATGCGAGAACATCACGAAAGCCTTGGATCATCTAACGAATAAGGTGAAGATGGACTGCCATTCCTGCGCGGTGCAGGTCATTTGCAATGAGGTCGAAAAGAAAGTCAAAGAAGACTTTGGGAAGGAATGATTATGATCGAACTAGAAAACGAGGAGCTGCTTGTAAACCTATCTGCTCACGGAGCCGAATTGACCCGCATCTTCTATAAGAAAGCTAACCAAGAGGTTTTATATGATGGCAAAGGGAACTGGGATCATGGCGATCACGTTCTTTTCCCGATCATCGGGGATAACCGCGCCTTCGCCATCGAAGGAAAAGCTCATTTCATTCAAGGGACGCATGGTTTCGCCCGTTTTTCTGACTTTGAAGTAACTAGCCAAACAAAGGACTCCGTGACGCTTTCTTTGACGCATAAAAGCGACGATGCCTACCCCTTTGATTGCAGGATAAGCGTGACGACACGTTTAGATAAGAACCAGATCATCCGCGACAGCGAGATCTCTTCTCTTGATGGGAAGCAAATGGCTTTCCAATATGGGCTGCATCCCGCTTTCATCTGCGACTTCGCTTCTTCTTGCTTGAGCCTATCTCCCGACACTCTCTTGCTCGAACTTGAAAAAGGGATCATTAAAAGGAGAATCCCTTGGGCTTTTGGGCAGGAATGGAAGATCGAGCGTTCTTTCATAGAGCAAAGGGATACTTTGGTGCTCACAAACCCTAGCGGCAAAATACTCCTGCGCAACGGCAAAGGCAGAACCGTTTCCTTGTTCTCCTCTTGCCCTTATTTTGCGATTTGGACACCTGAAAAACCCTGCAAAAACGACTTTATTTGTCTTGAATCCTGGTATGGGGTCTCTCCGTATGACGGCATTCCTCTTGAGCTTGGCGAAAGGGATAATGCGCAGAAAACAAAAGACGTCGCGAGGTATCACGACGTCTTGCTCATTGACTAAACGTTTTCCTTTTATTGGTTGGGCTTCAAGTAGGCCTTCATGCCCTCGAACATGGCTTCCGCTAACTTTTCGGCGCCTTCATCGCTTGGGTGGAGGCCATCGACCGTCATGCTGATGGCTTCTTTTGGATAAGGGTAGATGCCGGCTTCTGGGTCATAAAGTCCTTGCTTGTAGGCTGGATAAGGGAGGTCGACCACTTTGCCATGGAGGTAGCAACGTTTGAACTTGACCGCGTTTAAGCAGGTAAAACCAGCTTTATCGTGGGTATTGATATTGATGACCCCGGGCTCACGTGCCTCGTTGAAAATCGCGTCGGCGATTTCCTTTAAAGTCCTGCCGTTTTTTGGGGCATAGCTTCCTGTGGCGTAGTTATAAGGATCGTTGATGTAGACGAAATCGCCTCTTTCGACCGGGTTGCAAATAAAGATGGGGCTGTTTGAATCCAAGGCTTTGATGCGCGAGACGAGATAGCCTAAATTCCCCAAGATCGTTCCTTGGGTTCGGGAGAGGTAGTCGTCTTTGGCGCCGATAGGAAGAGCGAGCCTGTTCCACCAGTCATTCGTGCCCAGCATGATGAGATAGGCATCTCCTTTTTCGATGGGCGCGTTTAGCCAGGTTTCGGTGCAGGCCCCGTTGATGCCAAGATTAGTTATCTTGTAGCCTGGGAGCTTTTCCTCCAGGCGAGGCAGGACGCCTTTGCACACGCGGTATCCGGTTTCGTCAAGGTGGGAACACAGATAGAAGAAGGAGTCCCCGATTGCAATAATTCGTTTCTCACTCATATTGAATGATTATTGCATAAGAGCACTTTCTTTTATCCAAAATTCTAACTTTTTGCGTGGATTTTGAGACAAATCTATGCTTTTGAGCACCTTCGTTTGCCTAAGATGCGTTCTAACTTAGATTAAAGAAATTCAACAATCGCCATGAAAGGCAAAGATAGAGGCTCTTTATTGATCACCTAGAAATTCTTGAACCCTTTTTTGGATGAGCTTTTCCAAAGTTTTGAGGCGTCCGTTAGGTAAATTGTACCTTGGGTGTTTCTTGAATTTGAAATTGATCAACTTTCTTAGCTGCGCCTTTTGCCTTTCGGAGATAAAGGCTTTCACAATCTCTTCGAAACCGACGCCGTCATAGGCAGGGTAACGGGTTTTCAAGTAAGCCCCTAGGTTTGATAGATCATCTTCCATCGCGAAATTTAGCAACCCTAAGCCGTTATCGAAAATAGGGGCTAAGCGCAGGGGCTTGTTTGTCTTGCTGTCAAGAAGAAGCCCATAATTTCCAGCGTGGCGATCCACGTTATAGATAAGGGCATCGAAGACCATCATATCCGCGAATTCATCATAGAACTCTTGGCCGAGGTTTTTAGAAAGGAGGCAGTTTGCTTAAGGCCGGCATCCTGAACGAATTTATAGATCGGGACGAAGGAAATATCGATGCTTGTGAACAATTCGCAAGTCGAGCATAAGATGCCTTTCCATTTGGCTAAACCATAGATGACATGGTGGATTCCCATCGCTTCCGCGATCTGCGAGGTATAGAATTCGGAATAAGGCTCGTTTCCTGTGTTGGCCCCGCCAGAAGTCCCGCCTTTGTAGAGATAGATTTTCCCGTCAATCCTCCGCCAGCATTTACGCAGCATTCCGTTTGTCGTGTATTCTGGCGAAGAGGTGAAACCTTTGACATGGGTGGAGCCATAACCTGTATAAGCGATTAAGGCAAGCGTCCTTGTGAAATTATGCTGATAGAGATTGTAGTCTTCGAATTTCCCCGCAAAACCCTCTTCAACGACCCAATAGCTGTCGTTAAGGGATAGTCCTTTGCAGATATTTATGATGCCTAAAACATCGTTTTGGCTTAGATTGCTTCTAGAGAGGATTTGGTCTGCGAATTCTCTGTTTTTTGGAAGTACCCGCGACTTAAGCCATTTCCTAATTCCTGTCTGAGTTGGCTTTAAACCAATTGGCAGTAAAGCCCGTTTCGCTTCGTTGATCCATTCAACTTGATAAGATATTTCTCCTAGTTCATCCCTCACGCTTCGAAACCATAAAAGAGGCGTATCGTATTGTCTTAATTCGTATACCATGAAAGCCTCCTTTTTCTTGTCTTGTTGACTTAATTATTCCTTATAAACCGAATCGATGGCGAACAAGTTTCCTTCATTGCAAGAATCACGTAAATAAGAAACCCTCTAACCCTCGTATAATGGTCTTACTATGTTGAAACGCCTGGCCATTACCAATCTTGCCATTCTAGAAAACGTAGACATCGTTTTCAAAAACGGCTTTACCGTTTTAATGGGCGGGACAGGAGCAGGGAAAAGCTTGGTCATCGATTCCTTGTCTTTGCTACTTGGACAGCGCGCTTCAAGCGAGCTGATTCGCCAGGGCGAGAGCAAGGCGACGATCCGCGGGGAGTTTGAGGCCTCGTCCCCGAAATTGGAGGCTCTCCTTTCCTCATTGAATATTCCTTTCGATGGCGTGCTTGTCATCGAAAGAACCATCGGCAAAAGCAAAAGCTTCATCAAGGCGAATGGGGTGACGATCTCTTTGGGAGATTTAGCCAAACTCTCCCCTCTTCTAGCGAACATCCATTCCCAGTTCGACGCGATGAAACTGCTCAATCCAGAGAACTACCTGTCTCTAATTGATTCTTATCGCCCCTCGATGGTCGATTCTTATCTAGAGAACTACCGTTTAGCCTTGGCTTCTTACCGTGAGAAAGAGGCCCTTTACGAAGAATTGGAAGAGAAAAAGAAGAAGCTTGAGTCCGAACGCGATTTCTACGAATACCAATACAACGAGCTCAAGGGAATGGCTTTGGAAGAAGGGGAGCAGGAAAGAATCGAAAACGAGATCTCTTTGCTCAGAAACTACGATTCCATTTACACCCTGATTCAGGAATCCTCGTCCATTGTCCGCGGAGAAGCCTTGGAAAAACTCTACGATTTGAACAAAAACATTGCAAAACTCGTCTCTTTTCAGTCCCAATATCAGGAATCCTCCAAGCGCTTGGACGATGCCTATTATGAAATAGAGGACATCTTCTCTACCTTAAAGAGCCTTTTTTCCTCGTTGGATTATGATCCTGCAAGGCTAGAGGAATTGGAGCAGCGCGACAGCGAGCTTTCCTCTTTGGAAAGGAAATATCACAAATCCATCCCTGAGCTTATCTCCTATCAAAAAGAGCTTGAGTCGATGCTAGGAAAAGAGGCAACGTTCGAAGAGGATTTGGAGCAAGCGAAGAAAGAGGCGAAGGAAGCGTTAGAAGAAGCTTTCAATAGAGGAAACGACCTTTCTAAAATCAGGGAACAGGTCGCTTCTCTTATTGAGAAGAACATGAAGAAGAGCCTAAAAGACCTCTTGCTGCGGGATGAGTTCAAGATTGCTTTCGCCCCGTTAAAGAAGGATCCCTCTTCATTGAAAGAAGATGGGATCGATGAGGTCGTTTTCCTTTTAGAGACCAATTTGGGCGAGGGCCTCAAACCAATGGAGAAGATCATCTCCGGGGGAGAAAGCAGCCGTCTCATGCTCGCCTTCCATTCGATCTTCCTCTCCTCCAACAAAGTCGGGACGGCGATTTTCGATGAGATTGATACGGGCATATCCGGGGAAGCATCAAAAGCCGTCGCGAATAAGATCTATGAGATCTCTTTGTCTACCCAGGTCATCGCGATCACCCACGCCCCGCAAGTCGCCTGCCTTTCTGACCACGCCCTTCTCATCGAGAAGAACGTTAAAGAAGGAAGGACGACCACCTCGATCCATGAGCTTGGATTAGAGGAGAAAATCGACGCGGTCGCTTCTCTTATCTCCAATGGCAAGATCACCCAGAAGCAAAGGGAATACGCCAAAGAAATGGTCATGGAGAAAGGGAAGTAGTCTCTTAATCTTTCTTGCTTTCGCCTAGAAATATCGCCTATAGTTCCCGGGCGGCTACTTGTTAGAGACATGAATAAACGTTTGTAAGAGTTTCTTCGACTCGGATTTATTCTTCCTGCGCGCTCCTTTTGGTCTAGAATAAGCCCGTTTAAAGGAGGCCTTTTATGGTTCGTTCTACAATGGGACGGGTATGGTATGCGCTAGCCCTGCTCGTCGCCGGCATCATGCTGATCGTCGGAGGGGTTAATGGCGCGAATACGATCATGGGGATCATCGTCACCGTGATTGGGGCGATTGTGATTGCTATGGGCGTCGTGTCCATCTGCGCGCACAACGTGCCTATGGGCGTCGTCTTAATCATCTTCGGCGTTTTGATGATCTCTTTCGCCTGGACGATCGCTTGGATTGCCTTCCTCGTCAATGGGGTCATGATGATCATTGGAGGCATCTCTGGCCTCGTCAAAAGGAATGGCGGCATCTTCAGCAACATCATGAACATCGTCATCGGCGTAGTCATCGTCATGCTTGGCTGTGGCAGCGGGGCGGCTTGGGATTTCATGAACGTGTTCTTCTATATTGCCGGGGTGCTCCTTATCGTCGATAGCATCTTGGTCCTGCTTAAAGCCTGAGCCCTATGCCCTCAAAGAAAAACCGCGGAGACGTTAATCCCGCGGTTTTTTGTTAGGCAAGGCTCTTCTAAAGAAAGGGAAGAATGAGGTAACTAAGGCCTTTCATAAAGCAACCCCTAAAGCAAAAGGGATTAGCTGCTGCTGGAGGTGCTGTCTTTGATGATCGTCAGCTGGTTGATGTCGCAAAGCAAAGGATAAGTGATGTTGATGGAGGTGCTGTCGCTTTTCATTTGCTCAATGTAGGCGTTGATCAATCCGTCATAGCCACTCTTGGAATAGAGGGCGCTTGAATCGTCGTAATCCAGCCAAACATAAACGTTACAGATGCCGTCAGTCCCGGCGTAATAATCTAAATCGCTTGTGAAATCAATGTAGTCGTCTTTTTTTGTGGATGTAGCCCCGTTTATCCCTTTAAGCTGCGTGACGAAACGTTTCTCGGCGTAATTTGGAGTGTCGCTTGTGAAGATGTTTTTTGCATTCTCAAATGAGGTTTTTAAATCGCTATCATTCCAAGTAATCGTCGTGGTATCGTTAGCCACGAATGCCTTGACTGTGATAACGGAAGAGATGTAGCTAGAAAGGTTATATGTCGAGTCATCGCCCATCGTGCTAGAAGCTAAGTCCCCGTTGGAGTCATATTTCCAGATGGTTTTATCCGCTTTTTTTAGGCTTGTTGAGTCCGCGAAGCCGCGCAAGATCTTCATGGGCAGGTCTTCGCCGTTAGTGTATACCCCGCCTGTTAACGTGAGCTTAAGCAAAACAGGAGTGTAATCATTGTTCTCTTGGAAGATCTGGTCATAACGCGACATGGCGAGATCTGTGGTTTCACTGACGTAATATCCCTTGTCTGAATCGTAAACGTATTTATAAGCCTTCATCTCGATGTCGACATCTTCGTCCGCCTTCACTTTGATGGCCATCCCGGTCGCATCGACCTGTTTGTTCGAGGCGAACCAAGAGAAAGTTGAGGAGGTGCTGAACCAAGCGAAAAGAGCTAATGCAAGCGTGCCCAAAGAAAGGAAATAGGCGACGCTTGCCAGGCGGAATCCTTTTCTTCTGAACAGCTTGCTCATGGTCTTAATTCTACTCCATAAACCTTCATTGAGCCCTAGGAAAGGAATAAAAATACAGCCTTCTGCTAGAAGCCCTTTCGGGTTGGCAGCTGGCTGTCTCTATAAGACCCTTTAGCTTTGCGTCACCAGGTCGCCCTGGCTTTGCTTTTGACGAGGGAAATTATAAAGGATGCGCGCACGCGCGCAAGGTCAAAATTCTCATCCAGAAGGCAATCAGGAATAGCCAAAACGCCTCTATTTGCCACTAAGTCAAAAGCAAACCCGAAAGAGGAAAAGCAAATACTTGGTACAACCAATCCTGGATTGATGCAAAATATAGGTAACTGCAAAAACAAAAAGGAACAGTCTTCTGGCCCAAAAAGGAGAGAAATGATGAACGAGATGCAGAGATGCCCAAAATGCGGAAGAACATTAAACACTAACCTCGATTATTGCCCTAGCTGCGGCACATGTTTGCTCGAGCCTTTGAATATCGACCAGCCAAATAAACGCCGGAGATACTCCACTTACCAAACGGAAGAGCCCGTTAGTTTCAATGACGTATGTCTAGGCATAGCCTTGACCTTGCTTTTGAGTTACATCGGCTTCCTGATCGCCGTTGTGGGGTTCAAGGATAGAAGAGGCATCAAAAACGGGGCGATAGGGACGGTGGCCGTCCTCACCGCTGGCTATGTTCTTGTTTTGCTTGTCTTCTGGATTTTGCATGCACACGGCGTCATTTGATTTTGGCCATCGGCCCTGTTGACGACGCTTTTGCAATCGGAATTGTTTTGAATGGCAAACCTGCCTCTACCACAATAAAAGAGGCTGTTTTATAGAGAACGGTCTTGCTGGATAAGAGAGGAAGCAAGGGCTAGTTGCTTGTTGTATCAGCCTCGACCGTTCCTTTTTCTTTGTTTCCGCTTCCTGTCCAAGTCAAGGTGGCGCTGTCACCAGCGGAATTCACATAGTAAAGAATAATGCTTTCGCTCGTGCCGTCAGAAGAGAGGACACGGTAGAAATAAACGGTGGCGGGCTTGCCCGCGATGGCGCAGGTGAGCTTGGAGGGGATGTAGTCAACATTCCCATCGGAGTCAGTGGAATCGATCTTCTTGATGATCTTTTTCGCGGGGTCTGAATAATAGACAAAGTCGATCGGGGGCACGGTTGTGGGGGTTGGGGTGTCTCCACCAGAGTCATTGGCCCCGACGTCTAGATAGATTAGCGGTAAGCCGCTGTTATTGGTGCCCGACGTTGATGTAATCAAGTATTCTCCGGCAGGTACCTCGAT
This sequence comes from Paludibacteraceae bacterium, assembly GCA_963621535.1. Taxonomy (GTDB): domain Bacteria; phylum Bacillota_I; class Bacilli_A; order RFN20; family CAG-826; genus Alloenteromonas. Next base: position 13,983 of record CAVFEQ010000044.1, read on the forward strand.
TTCTAAGTATACTGCTCCATTCTTGTTGCTTAGATTTAAGTTGTGATAGGCTTCGGCCGAATATACCAATGTCCCGCTTGCGGAAGAGGGGTTGATTTCCAAAGTGCCATTATTTTTATAAAAAGTTCTAGTTTGCAAAATGTCCATGGAAAAAGTCCTTCGATGATATCGTTGGCG
>CAVFEQ010000045.1:0-12871 GCA_963621535.1 Paludibacteraceae bacterium
CATCAGGCGCAGCGCGGGCGGGTACTCCGACGAGGATTTCAAAGAGAGGCAGACGACCTTCGGGACCGTGGTGCTGGAATGCGACCTCGACCTCCCGCCGGAGGATGTCTACTTCGCCTATTCGCAGAGGTGGGAGATCGAGACCGTGATGAGGTACTACAAGCAGGCGTGCGAATTCGACGAGACGAGGGTCCACGGCGACTATTCGATCTACGGGAGCGAGTTCATCAGCTTCCTCTCCAGCGTCCTCACCTACAAGATCCTTAACGACGCGGAGAGGAGGAAGGTCCTCGAGAGGCTCACCTACGGGAGGATGATGTCAAAGCTGAAGAGGGCCAAGAAGATAACCCTGGACGGCAAGGAATGGAAGCTGATACGCATCAACCCGTCCGAGGAGCGGCTGCTAGCCGACCTCGGCCTGCTCAAAAGAGACGAGGCGCCGAAGAGGAGGCCCGGAAGGCCCAAGAAACGCCCTATATAGTCCTATAATCTGGGAAAGTATTATTTAAATCTTCGTAATATTTCTCGATTTGCCGCTCAAAAGAGCTTAATTGGAAGGACAATGCGGTTTCTGCGCTTTGCCTTGCGGTAGAGAAATTCCCCAATAGGAAAATCCCTGACAATAAGGAAGAAGAGACGATGAGGGCCAAAGCGGACATGTAAAAAAGAGCTTCCGCCACATCGGCGTCTTCTTGCTTTTGTCCTTTTTGCCCTTATCCATGCCTTATTTTCCCGCGGTTTTGAATAGCTCGAGTATCTCTTCCTCGATTTGGGAAGCGCTCTCCCCGGAGACGTATTTCTCGCTTAGCTGCTTCTGCAGAGTCCTCATCGAGTCATAGAAAGAGTAGGTGTTTTGGTAATAGCCATCAAGCGAAGGCTCGGAAAGGAAAGAGCAGCTCTCCCTCGTCTGCTTCAAGGCCATATAGGTTTTCTCTAGATTTAGTGAGGCGAAAGAATAGTCGCTTAGCTTCTCGAACGCGCCGATCTTCACGGGCATATAGCCTGTTTTGGCGACGAAATCGAGGTTGCGCTTCTCCTCGGTGAACCATTTGGCGAAAGTGGCGCAGGCTTCTTCTTTTTGCTCATTGCTTTTATAAGCGCATAAGCCCACTCCCGCCTGGGTCGCGTAAGGAAGGAGGCCTTCTTCTTGAGGAAGGGGCAAGACCTTGAGATTGGTGTCTTCGGAGGTGTTGTCGGGATAGGTGATTTTGTCGTTATAATAAAGCGAAGCCGCAGAAGAAGAGATCCCGGCAATCGTTTGGCCCGTCATCACCTGGGTGTTCGAATAGAGGTCAGAGACGACGATATGGCCTTTAGACAAAGAGGAAGCGAATCTTTTGAAGCTAGAAAGGATAAGCTCATCGTCTTTATACCACCCCTCCTCGTTATAGAAATCCTTCGCCCCATGGCTTATGGCGTTCAGCTCGACGCTTCTAAGAAGATAATCGAGCGCGCAGAAAGGCTTGCCCCCTGAATAATCGTAATAGGCTTCGGCGGCATCGAAGAAACCATCCCAAGTCTTGAGCGAATCTTCGTTTACCCCTTTCGCTGAGGCGAAGCGTTCAAAGGCCCCTCCTGCTAAAAACAAAAGATGCGTGGATTTGGATACGGGCAAAACCGCCAGGCTTTCTTCAACCGTCCCATCCTTAAGGAAGCTAGAGACAAAGGCGCTAAGCTCCTCCTCGCTGAACTCCTCTTTCCAGTCGATAAGGTTCTCTATTCCTAGTGCTTTGGCGTTCGTGCCGTGGCAAAAGAAGAGATCAGGCATCGAAGGAACGCCGGCCTTGCCCTCTTGAGCGGCGAGGAGCTTATCGCCTATTTGGGAGGCGTTAGACATCAAGGTGACGTTGATGACGATGCCTTTTTCCGCCCCGAGGGTGCTATTGAACTCATCGACGACTTGATTCATCGGGGAGTCGGCCTGCTCGCCATAGACGTGCCACATCGAAAGCGTCACCGGGTTATTAGGATCGAGAAGCGAGGTGGTTTCCCCGCAGCTAGTAAGCGGAAGCAAGGAAAGCAATAAGGGCGTGCATGCGATAATGAGGTTTTTCTTCATAAAAAGGTTTTTTCTTTCTAGACTTAGGGATTTTACCACCGCGAAATAAATTAACCGAAAAAATAACGATTTCCCATACCTTTTGGGGGTTTGGGTAGGGGGAGAGGCTTAATGGAATTCGCATAATAGGGCCATGTCGAGCGACTTCGACCCCTCAAGATAATGCGCCTAATGCGCAGCGCTTTGCCGCAATTGAGGATCAACCACAGCAAAAGGAGGAAGCAAAACGATGAGGCCACCATAAGGCCAGACAACCATTAAGACACCACTAAGCCCATAGATGAGGGCAAATAGAATCCGTTTCAAACACGCACATCAAGGAGCACACGAATGAAAAGAAAAACAATCCCGATAGCCCTTGCTTCCTTATTGATGTTCGCTCTCCCTTTATCCGCCTGCGGAGGGGAAAGCCATCAATACGCTAGCGAGTGGAGCAAAGACGAAAGCGACCATTGGCACGCCTGCACTTTGGAAAACCATTCTGACGTCGCTGACAAAGCCGCCCATGACTTCGACAATGGGAAAATCACAAAAGCCGCTACAGAAGAGGCCGAAGGAGTCAAAACCTACACCTGTAACGTCTGCAGCTACGAGAAATATGAGGCCATCGCCAAACTCCCCCACACCCACACTTTCGACATGACCAAGTGGGCAAGCGATGAGGAGAATCATTGGCATCCCTCAACCTGCGGGCATGACGAGGAGAAAGACTCTTTGGCACCCCACGCCTGGGACGAGGGCAAGATCACAACCCCGGCCACCGAAGAGGCGGAGGGGGTCAAGACCTACACCTGCACGGTTTGCGAGAAGACAAAGGAAGAACCCATCGCCAAACTGCCCCACACCCACACCTTTGACCTGACCAAATGGGCCAGCGACGAGGAGAATCATTGGCATCCCTCAACCTGCGGGCATGAGGAGGAGAAAGACTCTTTGGCAGCCCACACCTGGGACGAGGGCAAGATCACAACCCCGGCCACCGAAGAGACAGAGGGCGTTAAAACCTACACCTGCACCATTTGCGAGAAAACAAAGGAAGAACCCATCGCCAAATTGCCCCACACCCACACTTTCGACATGACCAGTTGGACGAAAGATGAAACGGGTCATTGGCGCGCGGCAACCTGCGAACACACCGATCAGAAAAAAGACTTCGCAGCGCATAGCGGCGATTGGAGCGTGAAGCAAGCAGCGAGTTACACCTCAAATCGCATCGATGAAAGAGACTGCGCGGTCTGTGGCTATCACGAGGAAAAAGAAATCGCGGACAGCAAACTGCCCGCGCAGGATAGGGAACTCCGCGTCGAAGAGATTGCCAACGTCACCTTCGATGGTTTGCAGCACGGGATCCCAGACGAGAAGATCATCCGCACCAACGACGAAGGCGGATTGACCGTTGAATACCGCGAAAAAGGCACGACGAATTACACCACGTATGCCCCCGATGCAGCCGGCACTTACGAATACCGCGTAACCCTTGCGGGCACAACGGAATGGAAAGAGAAAGTCGTCACTGGGGAACTCGTCATCGAACCCATGAAATTCGCTCTTCCCGACACCGTTTTCGTCAATCCCGGCACTTATTCTGGCTATGTTCGCCTTTTCTTTGAAACCCTCAAAGACGGAACGAGCATTGAGGAGGCGACCAACGGATGGACGACTTTCGCCTCCATTCTTGCCCCGCTTAAATATAGTGCTGCCGGAAGGCACACCGTCCCCATTAGCGAGCTCTTTATGGGCAATTATTGCTTCGCTCTCGACGCCGGAGACGCTGAAAGCATCACCATCATCAATTATGACTTTAAGAATTTCATCGCCGGGGTCACCAATTATACTTACGTGACGGGTCGAGGCCCTGTTGCTGAACTAAAAATCGAGCAAGGCAGCGTCGCTGTGGGCGATACGGTCTACATTTGCGAACTCGACAAGGAAGCAACCGTTCTTGGCATCACCATCTACAATAAAGCCCAAGAGAAGGTCACCGTCGGCGACAATGCGGCTTTGTTGCTTGGCGGCATCAGCGACGGCGAGCTCAAAAAAGGCATGGTGCTTTCTAAGCCCGAAACGATTTCAGCGCATCGCAGCGCCGTCGTGGATATCGAACTCTACGACGAAGAGAAGGTTGGAAAAAGCTATACCTACGTCAATAAGGATCGCCCCCTCTTCAATTTCTCCGCTACCTCCATCTCCTTATCCGGCAGAATCGCTCTGCCTTCTGGAGTTGACTCGATCTCTTCTGGGGAAAAGGTAGAAGGCATCGTCGTTGATTTCACCTCCATATCCGCGAACTGGGAAGGCAGAACCTTCTACGTCAAAGAAGGGAACCAGGTCATCGGCGAGGGGACGGTTACCGCTACTCACGATCACTCCTTTGGTTCTGATGGTTCCTGCGAGTGCGGCGTAAGCAACACAACCAGTGGCGAATTCTCAAACAAAGTTGTCTCCTTCGAAGATTATTTCTATAAGGGCGAGCAAAGAAGCTACACCTGCAGCCTCGCCGCGCCGAAGTTGTTCGCAGTTACCTATCAGTTCTCGCTTTTAGACAACTATGGGGATACGCTTTCGGAAGGCTTTGAGGCGAAGGTCTATAATGCCTCTACCGGAGTCGAGATTAGCCTGGATTCAAGTAGCTCTTACTACGCAATCAAAAATTCAAGGCTCCCCATCAAAGTCGTGGTGAGCAATGTCAGCGGATTGTCGTATTTTATGTACTGCAAATTGCAGATTACATTGACCATCGCATCATAAGCGATCCGTTATTAGACTGATTTGCAAAGAAGAGGCTGTTAATGAACCCGATGATTCAATGGGTTTGGAGGCAGCCTCTTTTCTTCGCGCATACCAAAGAATCATCAAAGGGGAAATAAAGGGTATGATTCCTTATAAGCAAGGAACAGGCAACGATGAATCAGGAATGGTCTGCATTGAACAAGGAGCTTCAAGCCGAGCTCAGGAAAGAGGCGACTTTTGGCCAGGGGATAGAAACGTTATTGAAGCTTCGCCAAGAGCTGCTCAATGAGCTCCTGGCCATGAAGGAACGCCTATGCCTAGATGATTTTCATGCGCGGCCCTTCCCCAAGGCGAAGGGATATCATAGCAAGACCATCGCCTATTCCATTTGGCATATCTTCCGGATTGAGGACATCGTCGCCAATTCCTTGATCAAAAAGCAGCCGGAGGTAATAAACGATTTCCTTAGTCTCATCGGCGTCACTTCAATCACCACCGGGAACGAGCTAGCCGGGCAGCAAATCGATGATTTCTCCAAAAAGCTCGATATCAACGTTCTTTATGCCTATGCCCTGGCGGTGAGTGGAAGCACCAATGAGCTTTTGCTTTCCTTTACTTACGATGATTTGCAGCGGACATTTGACGCTTCTGATGAAGCAAGGCTCCGCTCCTTAGGCGTGGTAAGCACAGACGAGAAGGCTAGCTGGCTGATCCCTTATTGGTGCAGCAAGAACGTCCGCGGGCTGATGCAAATGCCCTTTTCAAGGCATTGGATCATGCATGTTGAAGCAAACAAAAGAATCGAAGAGAAAATCCTCTCAAGAGAAAAACCTCGCTAAGGCGCATCTTTTTTCGCGCCTTCTCCCCTATCCAATAAGCCTTACGAAAGCAGGAACTCGAGGTCCTCTTTGCCGATACTAGAAGAGCTCACGCCCCCTAAAATCGAGGTCAGTTCCTTCTTTTTCCTTTGCAGGGCAAGAACTTTCTCTTCCATCGTCTGCTCGCAGACCAAGCGGAAGATGCTCACGTTCTTGTTTTGCCCGATCCGGTGGGCCCTAGCAAAGGCCTGCTCCTCCGCGGAGAGATTCCACCACGGATCGAGGAGGAAGACGGTGTCCGCGCCGATGAGGTTAAGCCCGGTCCCGCCGGCCTTTAAGGAGACCAGCATCACCGAGTCCTCGGGATCCTCATTGAACTCTTTCGCCATCGCCAAGCGCTCCTCGCTGCTGCTTGCCCCATAGAGGAAACCGTGTCTGATCCCTTTTTCTTTGAGCTTAGCGGAAAGGATCTCCAGGGCTTTGGTGAAGCTAGAGAAGACAAGCGCTTTATGCCCAAGAGGCAAAAGCTCATCAAGAGATTGGAGGAGGTAGTCGAATTTGACCGAATCGCTCTCCCCTTCAAGGAACAGCGAAGGCGAGACGCAGATCTGGCGGAGGCGGGTAAGCGCGGCCAAAATGGCGATTCTATTCCCATCGCCAAGGCGCAGCTCCCCTCTAGCCAAAGCTAGATATGCCTCGTAGGTCTTCCTTTGCTCTTCGCCAAGAGAGAGATAGACATTGCTTTCTTGCTTCTTGGGCAGATCGATGCAGACCTGGTCTTTGCTGCGCTTCAAAAGGAAGGGGGTGATTTTGGCCTCAAGGCGCTTCCTTTTCTCGCTCGAGACGAACTCCCCTACCCCGTATTCAGCCCGGAATTTGGCGTAATCGGGGAAGTAGCCAGGGAGAATGAAATCAAAGATCGACCAGAGATCGAGGAGGCTATTCTGGATGGGGGTGCCGGTGAGGGCGAGGCGGCAATTCGATTCAAGCTCCTTCACCGCCTCGCTTTTCTTCGCCGCGGCATTGGCGATCATCTGGGCCTCATCGAGCACCAGGCAGGCGAATTTCTTGCCTTTGAAGAAGCTAATGTCATTCCGCAGGGAGTCATAGCTAGCCACGTACACCTTGCCATCTTTTTTAATGGATTTGATGGCCTCTTCCCGAAGTTTTGCCCCCATCGAGAGGACGACGACTTCTTGCTTGGGGTTGAATTTGGCGAATTCCTCTTTCCAGTTATAAAGAAGCGACTTCGGGGCGATCACTAAGGAAGGCAGATTGCTCTTATTAAGCGAGAGGAAAGCAATGGTCTGCAGGGTTTTCCCTAGGCCCATCTCATCCCCGAGTATCCCTCCTAGATGGTGTTTGGCAAGGCATTTCATCCACTGCACCCCGCCTTTTTGGTAGGGACGGAGGAATTTGAGGATCTCCGGATCGAGGTCTTTTAAGGAGGTCTTCGAATAATCAAGCAGCTCGCCTAAAAGCTCTTTGAGATCATCCCCTAAGCTCAGCCCCTCCTCCTGGAAGGAAGATAGGCGCAAGGCAAGAGGAAGGGAGAGATGCTTCTCCTTGAATGAGCCCATCTCTAAGAAAAGCTCGCCAGCCATCGTGTTCTCTAGGCTCTGCAGGTTAAGGTAGTCCCCTTTGACGAGGATGTATTTCTTCTTTTTTCGATAGGCTAAGGCGATTTGCTCAAGCTCTTCCTGGCTAAAAGAGGCGGAAGAGAAAGAAAGGTCGAACCAATCCCCATGGCCATTAAGCGAGAAAGAGATCTTCGGGACGGGCTTGATGCGGACCTTCTTTAGCCGCTCATCAAGATAGAAGGCGCAATGGCTTTTCAAGACGGAGAGGTCTTCAGAGAGGATAAGAAGGATCTCCTCCTCGTCTTTGATCTCCCCTTCTTCCTTAAGATGAAGAAGAGATAGGCAAGAAAGGAAAAGCTCCCTTCTGCGTCTTCTCACCAAAGAAGAGGAGGCGTAGTCAATCCCATCGACCTTCTCCTCGTCTAGACGATACTCGCTATGGCAGAGCAAGCCCCCCTGCTCGCTGTAGCTCAGATAGAAGGAGATTGAAGGGACTTCGTTCCCGGTTTCGTCTTTTTCTTCTTCTAGATAAGGAGAAAGGGAATCCCCTAGCTCCTTCCCTAAACTAGCAAAAGGGAAATCGGGATGGCTGAAAACGAATTTGAAATAGCTCTCTATCGGCTTAGACGAAAAAGAAAGAAGCGCGCAGACCCCCTCGCTTTTAACGACATAGAAAGCCATGTGCGAGCCAAAATAGGCCTCGCCCCCAAGCTTTAAGGAAGGCAGCAATTCGTAAGAACCTCCCTCATTCCTCTTTAAGCCGGCCTTTTGCAAAGGTGGGACGATAAGCAGGGTGCCAAGAAAAGAGATTTCCTCCCCTTCTAGCAAGGAGAGCAAAGGGGGCAGGTCCTCCTCTTTGATCTTCAAACAATCCTCCACCCCGTTGCGGTTAAGGCAGCGGGCAAGAAGCTTCTCCAAGAAGGCTTCCTCCTTAATGGGGCTGGTTTTGAAATCGAGCTCCAGAGAAAGGAAGCTGACCCTTTTTCTCTCCGCGTAGGCGTTGATGATGGCGCTAGGGTCGCTCAGCTTCTTCCTTTTCCCTAGGTCATTGAGGTAGAAGCGCACCTCATAGGTATTGAAGCTGCCTTTCTCAAAGGAAAAACTCAGCAAGCAGGGCCGCTTTTTGGGGACGCTAGGCAAAGAGGAAGCTAGCTCCTCTTTGAAGGAAGAGAGCTCTTTTCGCGCGAAAGAGAGGCTCTGCGCCTCCTTATAGCTAAGCCAGGCGTCCTCTTTCAAGAAAGCGGAGTCCTCCCCATAAATTAAGGCAAGCTCCTCCTCGCTCATCTTGCTTTCCTTTAAAGCGAGAAAATAGGCGAGAGCGAGCCCCCCTTCTTTCCCTAGGCTAGGGAAAAAGGGGCTAGAGAGGATGCTTTTGCCCGCGTCGATGCAGAAGCAAAGGTAATCCCCGTTCTCGTTATAGGCCTCATACGTCAAGGTTTTGTTTGGTCTAGAAAGGGAATAGACGATCTTGAATTCGCCGCTTTTCAACGCTGAAAGGAAGCTCATGGCCTCCTTGCTTTTGGCGAGTTCCCCTCTGATCTCGCTTAGTTTTTCTTCGCCTAATCTCGCTAAATACATCCTTATTCCCCCATTTCCTTATAGCCTTGCTTTTCTAAAAGAGAGTAACGCTCCAGCAAGGAAAGGTATCTTGCTCTGGAGGAAGGGGTCTTTTTCGAAAGCCTCTTCGTTTCCATGTCGCCTAGATGGAGGCTAAGGCAAGGGAAAGAAGCGAAGCAATCCCAAATGGAGGCTTCTTCCTCTTTGCTGATGCTCTCTTTTTTTAAGGCAAGAAGAAGCTTAGAGGTAAGGATCCCTTGATAGGAATAGGAAGAGAGTTCCTCTTTCAGGCAAGGGAAGTCGCTAAGCATGAAGAAAGCGATGTCGCTTTCTTTCCCTTTGCCTAGCAAAAAGGCGAAAGGCAGGCGCATTTTGCTGCTCGCTAAGCTAGAGAGGAGTTCCTCTCCCCGCTCCTTTTTTTCCTTCTCGTCAAGCCCTTTGTAATAGGAGCATAAGGTGGGGAAATCCCCTCCCCCAACGCCGAAGCACCTCTTATAGCAAGATAAGGCAAGCTCCACCTCGCCCTGGCTTTCTAGCTCTTTCCCCATTCTTTGCCAGGAAAGGCTAGGCAAGGCGGCGTTAGGGTTCTTCGCGAGTAAGGCGATCCCATCCTTATCTCCCTTTTCCAGCAAAATCTCCGACAAAGGCGAAAATCCGTGGAAGCGGAAGTCGGCCTGACAAAGCAGATGCAAAGTAAACGGAGGAAGCAAAGTGAGAAGCTTCTCCTCTTCTTTCTCGTATAGCCTAAGCAGATCGTAGCTTCTGCCGTTAGTTAGGCCTGCCTCAAACCGTTCTAAGCAGCAAGAGGAGAAGATAGGCGAGGAGAAGCAAGCGAGGTAAAAGCTCTTCCTTGCTTGGGAGGATAAGGTAGAAGGGATCTCATCGAAAAGCAGCCCCTTCTCTTCCTCGTCTAGCTCAAGCTCTTCAAGCATCGGGGATAAAAGATAGCCGACTTTGCTATCTCCAAAGCCGGAATAGCCAGTATAGGAAGAGAAGATGAGCTTAAGGCAGGAAATGGCTTCTTTCCCCGCCCAGTTCTCTTCTTTCCGTCTGTTTTTATATTCCTTCAAAGCGCGCTTTAGATAAGGCAAAGAGGAGAAGCCTCGACTCACCAAAGCCTTCAAAAACATGGAGTAGCCCTCTTGCCCGCCTAAGGAATAGCCGCCGGTCTCTTTCTCCAGCTGCAAAAGCAAGGCGGCAAGATGGGCGCAAGGAGAGGAAAGGCTGCCCTTGCAGGTGCATCTGGCGTTATTCAAAAGGAAGCTAGGAGAGAAATCCAGCCGGCAGGCAAAGGTTTGCCCGTTTGCGGAGACGTTTCCATGCGCCTCCCTCGCCCCTTCATCATATAAAGTCAAGGATACGCATCCTGACTCGACGAGGGCTTTCCCCTCCTCGATGGTGCTTTCTTCAAATAGGGCTCGGCTAGAAGAATATGGGCTGCCTTTTTTCTTTTGCATAATCGCCTTAGTATAGCGCAATCTCCACGCGGGGGAAGAAGGAAAAAAGCGCCCCAAAGGAAAAGAGAGCGCTAAGCCCCCATAGGAAGCAAAGAATTCGGCAAAGCGTCTTCTAAAAATCTTTTTTTCGTTAAGCCGGCGCTTTCTCTTCTAGACAAGAAAAAAGGCGGCTAGGCCGCCTAGAGATTAATCCTCGTTCGAGCCAAGCGCGTCTTTAAGGAAGTTAGGGAGGATCTTCTCCTTGATGTCCTCTTCGTTATCCCCGCTGCGCTTTTCGTTGTTCTCTACGTCCTGCAGAGCCCTTTCTTTCAGCGAAGCCACCCCGCTGCCGACATTATCTCGGCTCAAGGGGGTGTATTTAGGGACGCTGGTGAAATCGTAGTCCTCGGAGAAATCGCTAGCGATCACCGAGACCACCATCATGTCCTCATAAGCCGGATTGACGCTCACCCCGAACATCATGTCGACATTGCTCCCTGCGGCTTCAGCGATGCGGGTCGCGCATTCCTGGGCGTCGAAAAGGGAGACCCCGCTCCCCGCCGTCACGGCGACGATTAGCTTCCTCGCCCCGGAGATAGAAGCCTCAAGAAGCGGCGAGTTGATCGCATTTTCAGCGGCCATCATCGCCTTATCGGGCCCGCTCCCCGTCCCAAAGCCGATCAAAGCAAGGCCAGAGCCTTTCAAGGTCGCCTTGACGTCGGCAAAATCGAGATTGATGAGAGCCGGGCGGAGAATCAAGTCGGTGACGGTCTGGACGGATTGGGCGAGCACGCGGTCGCTTTCCCCAAACGCATCGTCGACCGGGCATTTGCCGGAGGAAGAAAGAAGCTTGTCGTTGCTGACGATGATGATGGAATCCACCGCGTCTTTCAGCTCGTTTAGGCCAGTGACGGAATTGCCGATCCTCCTTTTCCCTTCGAAGGTGAAAGGACGGGTGACCACCGCCACGGTGAGCGCCCCTTCTTCTTTGGCGATCGATGCCACAATCGGCGCGGCCCCTGTCCCGGTGCCCCCGCCCATGCCGGCCGCGATGAAGACGAGGTCCTTGCCTTTGACGATCTCTTTGATCTCCTCTTGTGACTGCAGGGCCGCCTCTTTGCCTACGGCAGGGTCTCCTCCTGCGCCAAGCCCCCCGGTCAATTCATCGCCAATCGCCATGCGGTTAGAGGATTTGGAGGTCGCCAAAGCCTGCTTGTCGGTGTTAAGCACCCAGAATTCGACGTCTTGGATGTTGTCGATCATGCGGTTGACCGCGTTGTTGCCTCCCCCGCCAACGCCGATGACGACGATTTTGGCGACGGGCTCGAAATTATCTAAATCCATGGAATCGGACATACGTTTCCTCCTTTATAAGGTATCTTCTTGAGCGGAGTTTCTTCTCTCGCTTCGCTTTTCTTTCTTTTCGCTGGTCCTAGTGACGGAGGCGACGCCTCTTTGGTTGTCCTCCATCGAGCCGCTATAGTGGCTCGCGGCGATGATCATGCCTAGGCATGGGGCGAATTCCCTGCTGTCGGCCCCAAGATAGTTTGCAGCGGGGAAATGAATTTTGTGGCTTGGCCAGTGGGCGGCGAAGAAATGAGAGAGCCCAGCGAGCTTGCTTCCCCCTCCGGTGAGCACCACTTCGATTTGGGAGAGGTCGTTCTTGCTGTCGTTTTCTAGGGCGCTGAGCACGCCATTGGCTTTAGAGAAATAATCGTCGAAGTACTCTTCTATGGCCTTATTGAATTCCTTTTGGGTGAATTCCTCTTCCAATAAACTCCCCTCCTTGATCCCTTTGCCGATCGCAGGCAAATAGCCGCTTTCCCGGCAGGAATAGCCGAAGATCCTCTTGAGGTTCTCGGCCTCTTCGAAGGAGATGCCGAATTTGGCGGCGAGGAATTCGCTTAGGCTATTTCCCCCTTGGTAGAGGGATTGCGAGCGGATCGGGCAGCAGTCGCCGATGAGGGTGAAGGCGCTGCACCTTCCTCCGATGTCTAGAAGGAGATAAGTCTTCGGCAGCGTCTCATCCTGAGCATAAAGAAGGGCCTCGCAATAGGGGGCAGCCGCCGATTTCTTTATCCGCAGATTGCATTTGTTGGCCAAGGCCAGGTAATCGGAGGAGGCGGCTTTGGGGAGAGCGTAAAGGAAGAGTTTCGCGCTGATGAAGTCGCTTTGCATCCCTAGAGGCGGGTTCTTGTAGACGCTTTTGTCGGCAAGGGCGAAATAGGCGGGGATGATGTCGACGATCTCCTCCCCTGCAGGCACGTTCTCGTTCTTCCCCTGTTGGATGAGGATGGAGACATCGAGCTTGCTCACCCTTTTCTCGGGGCTAGACATGACCGTCATCTTCTGCGATTCGTAGATCTTTAGCCCGAAGGGGGCGAGGACCAGACAGACCTCGCTTAGATTCACGTCGAGCTTCATCTGCTCGTCTTTGAAGCGGACGAGCGGGGTGAGGGCCTTGATGAGCCCTTCCTCGTCGACGATGACCCCATCCTTGACTATCCCCGCAGGCAAAGCCGTCTTGGCGCTATAAAGCACGACAGGCTTTTCCCCCAGACAATATCCGATGAGGAGCTTGATCTCATCGCTCGTAATTTCAAAGCAGGCGCATTTCTTCGTTTCCATCGAGGTATATTTTAATATACCTAATCCGGTGTTTCTAGATGGCACTTTAGAAATTTGTTCGTA
>CAVFEQ010000045.1:12948-13485 GCA_963621535.1 Paludibacteraceae bacterium
AATGAAAAAGAGGGAAGATAAATTCCAATGTCCACATTCTTGACGGCTATATGTATTCGGTGAATTGCCCTCATTCAGTGGTAAAAAGCGCGCGTAGATATACTTTTAGGTATACTATCTTGTTTTAAATACCACTTTTTAATAAAATATAATCAGAGCAGGTGGTGATTACATGAAGCATTTCAAAGAATTATCTGGCTTTAATACTTTTTCGCTAAATGACGCTAGAAAAATCGTCGGCAATCTTCCGGCAACAAAAAAATATCTCAGCGAAATGGTTAAGCTAGGGTACGTAAACAAGATAAGAAAAAATCTATACACCTGTTGCGATGTCGCGTTAAACCAAGATTGCGCTAATCGATTTCAAATTGCCTCAAGCCTCAATCGAAATTCTTATATCTCCTATCACAGCGCTTTTGAATTTTATCACAACAAGTTAATAAGTTAGGTACATAGTTCTTGCGCGATCCGGAAAAGCATCAAAAAACGCCAGATTTTTATCGGAATCTGGCGTTTTTTCGCTTGAGGAGCCTTCGG
>CAVFEQ010000046.1:0-13226 GCA_963621535.1 Paludibacteraceae bacterium
GATCAAAAGACCATTGATCAAGGCCTCGTTGCATCGTTTCAAGCAAATTTGCAACGAGCCGACCTCGTTGCAAAACAAAGTGAAACGAGCCAGGCAAAACGGCTAAAAAATCCCTTCCGCGACGTTAAGCCGAATGCCTAGACGAACTCGCTAGGGCCGACTTCGCATTCGCCCGATCGTTTCCCAATCAAAAAAGCTCCGCCTTGGAAAAGGCAGGGCGAGAACAAAAGGGGAAATGAATTTCGCCTACAAAACCGGGAAATGAGGGCCGATCCGCCTAAGACCGGCCTTTTTTGACGGCGAGACCATCAAATACTATTTCCTAGTCAACAAATAAAGTTGAGACGAACTTTATTTTAAGATTTCCCAATATCCCGTTTTATTTGAACCAATTCTCTTTATATATCCTTCTTGCTTTAATTTTGAAAGTACATTATCGATAGATGTTTTGCTTAAATTGCACAAAATCACCAATTGAGGTTTTGTAATATTTGCATTGTTCCTAATTTCAGCGAGTACCTTAATTTGGGACAAAGTCAATTTTTTATCACCCACTTTATCACCCACTTTATCACCCACTTTATCACCCACTTCATTAATTCTGTTAAACGGGATTGTGACCGTGATTGAATTATCATTTATTAAAAACGATTTTTTTGAATATTTGGAAATGATAGTAGGGACCCCCCTTCCGGTTTTCTCACTTATATGCAATTGCAAGAACATTTCAGATAACTTGTCATTCACGGGAACAGAATGGCCTTCGTAAAATCCATTTAAAGTTTGAAGAGGAGCTAGTGTGCCTCTTGATAAAATTTCAATTCTATCTGAATAAATTGTAATCATCGGCTCATTCAAGTTGATCCATGCATTATGCAAAAATGCATTTATAACAGCTTCTCTAAATGCATCAAAATCAAAAAGCATTATCTCCTTTCTTTCCATTATTCTTTCGTTTTCATCTGCTTGTGGAACATTCAAGACTTCACCATAATTCAATACTTCATTAAGAGAATACAGTAAGCATTTGTACCCAAATTCCTTTACTGAATACAACTTAGACGCCTTTGTCTTGCCATCAAAAATTGCCACCCTAATTGGCACATGCGAATTATCCGAAAGCAATTGAGCCATCACGTTATATTCATTATCGCCAGTTAAAAAATGAAGGTTCTTTTTGAATGTTTTCTCATTCAATTTGATATTTTTAGATGCATAGTACATTTTTAATTGATTAAATGATAAGTCTTGATATTCGCTCTTCTTATTGTTGATAGTGGCTAAACCAAAAGTTAACGTTTGAAATAAAAAAGCTTCTCTTTCAGGATATTTTCTTATATTTTCCTTGCTTGAGCCAATCCTAATATAGCGTATGTTCTTAAATGCTGTTGGTACAATTTTTGCGGCGGGAATCGCAAGCAATACAATCCTTCTACCATTAATCGAGGTTTCCTTGAAAAAGAAATTAATGCTTGGATCAAGATTTCTTGCTAAATAATGTTGGATAGGTTCGTTATTTTCTTCGCGATTGTAGTCAAAATTCGTACCTACAATGGCATGATTTTTATCATTTATACCCCAAATCATGTAGGCAAATTGCCTGCCGATCATTGCAGCGCTATTAGAAAGGGAGGAAATATATTCACCTAATTGATCTTTTTCAAACCAATTTTCTTTTAGTTCAAACCATTCTCTCTCACTATCATATGATATGCATTCTTTAACAATTTCATTTATATTCAACATTTTATCACCCACCCAACATACAAATATTATACATTACCTATGGGTGATAAACCAACATATTGCAATTTGCTTCTTCGAATTTAAAAATAGCAACTACCACTACTCTTTCTTCTTTCTATTGCGAATACTCAGTTGTGCCCTTACAGCGAAGTGGCCAGGAAAAATCGCCCTATCTGTCAAGAACAAAAGACGAATGAATTTCGCCTGTGACCAGGATTTTTGATCCGAGTTTTTATAAACCCCCAGATGGGAAGCAAGTGCCGAAACTCCGATCTGGCCTTCGGCAAGTATTTCAAGCGCTTCCCCGAGGGCATAGACGAGGAAGCACGGCAAGGAAGTCCTCTCCAGAAAGATCAAAAAGAAGAACAACTGCTCCTGCACCAGGCAGCTCCAGGGCGAGGTTTGGCTCAGCGAGATCTTCAATGACGACTGGGGGCGTCTTCCTGGAGCAATAGGCAGGGTCCAGAGGGAAGGCTCGTCAAGGCCGTCGAGAACTTCATCCACTGCCACGACTTTGACTTCGGCTACGTCGACATGAAATGCTTCGCGTGCGGGCATGAGGAACCCATGCCCCCCGACGTCTTTTTCTCACGCTTCGACCCCTCAATCAACGAGAACCCGGTGCTCACATGCCCGCGTTGCGACGGAGAATCTCTCACCCAGAAGGACGTCCACGGCCAGATCAAAGGCAATTTCGCCTGCAAAGCCGGGAAATGAGGGCCGATCCCCCTCGGACCGGCTTTTTTGACGATGAAACCATCAAATACAATTTCTTAGTCATCAAAAAAACGCCCGGAGGCGTTTGTTTTGATTTGGCTTAATAGGCTTTGCCGAAGTAGACCTTCATCTTGGCCTTCTTGCCGCAGCAAGGGCAAAGGGAGTCTTCGTCCACTTCTTCAGTAGCGATGCAGCGGCTGCTCGCCCCACCGGTGATCTCCTTAATGTGGTCTTCACAGTCAGGATCCCCGCAGAAATCCATCTTCGCGAAGCCTCCTTTGCTATCGAGGACTTCCTTCATCTGCTCAAGGGAGGAGACTTCGTAGATATGGTTATCGAGGTTTTCTTTCGCTTTCTGGTACATCGCCTCATGGATCTCATCCAAGACGGAAGGGATCTGCTTCTCAATGTCTTCGATCTTGAGGGTTTGCTTCAATCCGTCGACCCGGCGAGTGAGCACGGCTTCGCCTTGCTCTAGATCGCGGGGGCCCACTTCGATGCGAAGGGGGACGCCCTTCATCTCGTATTGGGCGAATTTCCAGCCCGGGGTCCTTGAATCGTCTTCGTCTAGATAGACGCGCACACCTTCGCCTTTGATGACGTCCCTCATCTTGCGCGCGGCTTCTAATACGCCGGGAGTCTGCATCCGGATAGGCACGATGACCACCTGAATCGGGGCGACGCGCGGAGGCAAGACGAGCCCGTTATCGTCGCCATGGACCATGATGATGGCCCCGATTAGGCGCGTGGAGGCGCCCCAAGAAGTCTGATGGGGGGCTTCCAGCTTGTTTTCCCGACCAAGGAAATTGACTCCAAAAGCCTTGGTGAAGCCCGTCCCCAGATAATGCGAGGTGCCGGATTGGAGGGTTTTGCCATCATGCATCAAAGCCTCTACGGTATAGGTGTGGACGGCGCCGGCGAAGCGCTCATGCTCGGTCTTCTCGCCGGTTAAAAAAGGAATCGCAAGCAGCTCTTTGCCTAGATCTTCATAGACCTCTCTGGCCTTAAGCGCGTTAGTTAAGGCCTCTTGCTCGGTCTCGAAGATGCAGTGCCCTTCTTGCCAAAGGAACTCAGAGCCCCTAAGGAAGGGGCGGGTCGTCTTCTCCCAGCGGACCACGGAGCACCACTGGTTGTAGCATTTGGGCAGGTCGCGGTAAGAAGAGACGAGCCTTTTGTAGAGATCAGTGAAAAGGATCTCGGAGGTCGGGCGGATGACGAGGGGGTCATCGAGTTTCTTCCCTCCCCCCATCGTCGCCACGAGCGTCTCGGGGGCGAAGCCCTCGACGTGCTCCTTTTCCTTATTAAATAAGGAGGTGGGGATGACCATCGGGAGGTAGACGTTGCTCGAGCCTAGATCCTCTTTGAAGCGTCTGTTGAGGTAAGATTGGATCTCCTCCCAGATCGCATAGCTATAAGGGAGGTAGTCGATGAAGCCCTTGACGGAGGCGTAGTCCATCAGCTCCGCCTTGCGGCAGACGTCGGTGTACCACTTTGCGAAATCGACGTCGCGAGAAGTGATCGCGTCGTTCTTTTTGTTGGAATTGTTTCCCATGCTGGATTGCCTTTCTGAAAACCGGTGGATAGTTTACTACTTTTTCATGTCGTTGACTTTGCGGATCGCCTTTTGGCTGATCGGCAGGATCATCGCATCATAGGGGGCGAAGTCTTGGCTCGAGATATAGTCTAGCCCCGAGCGGACGAGGATCTCGATCGGCCCCCAGCCTTGGATGTCTGTGGCGATGATGGGCTTGCTGTATTTGAGCAGCTTCTCGACGAGGGCGTGCAGCTTCGCCCTGATGCGCGCGTCCATCTCCGAGGCATTGCCCGAGTTGGCGAAGGAGCAGACGAAATAATCGAAGCAAGAGTAGACGGTGGAAGGGAGGGAGAGCTCGGTCTTGTCTAGCAGCAAGGCCACTTCAAACCCCTTGGCCTTGATGCCCATGACGTCGTTGTTGATGCCATTAGGGAAGCCAGGGTCCATATGGGTGAGGAGGTCGTTCTCCCCGAAGAGGAAGACTAGATTCGCCTCTTTGGCTTTGGCGATGCGGGGGAAGACGGAAAGCAGATACGACCTCTCTTCCGTGCGGATGCTTAGGAAGAGCTTCTCCTCGGGGGAAAGGCGCTCGCTGACGAATAAAGGGATCACGTTTCTCGCGACTGTGGTGAAAAGCTCTTTGTCATCCTGCGTCCTAGCCGCGTAGTCTTTAAGTTCCTCCATGGAGTCGAAATAGGTGTCTTTGGGCTCGGCTTTGGCGAAATAGCCGATGGGCTTGCCCTCTTTCACCGCGTAGATGGGGCGGAAGGAATAGGCGAGCTTCTTCTCGTTGATGATGCGCTCGACCTCGGTGCGGTAGCTCGAATCCTTTAAGAACCCCTGGTTCTCCTTCCCCTTCTCATACCAGACGATGCTCTGCTCCTCTTCATAAGCGAGCTCAGCCATCTTCTGCGCCTCGGCGATGATGGTCTCGGCGTTAGAGGGGTAGGCGTAATGCTCCACCGCCCCGCATCTGACCTCGATTTGGCTGGAGAGGGCGTTAAGCGAAAGGAAGCGATTAGCAAGCATCAGCCCGCTGCGGGCGAGGAAGAGGGCCTTCGCCCGTTCGCTAATCTGGGTGTCGCTTAGCATCAGCTCATTGCCAGAGCAGGCGATCAGAAAGCCTTTAGGAGGCAAAAGGGAAGATAAGGCGTTCTTAAGCTGGTTGAACACCAAAGGATCGATCTCCCTGTCTTTCTTCTGGGTCTTCTTATAAAGGAAGCGGTAGACGATCGAGACGCCTTTCTTCTTCCCTTTCGCATTCATCGCCTTGGCAAAATCTTTCGCCGTCGATAAGCCATGGTAATTGACCCCGCTGGAGCTCATTTTGCTCGAGGCCATGTATTTGAAAAGATAGGATTGCAGATGGAGGATCTTCCTTTTGGTGTCCACCGAATCGACCTGGAGCATCGAGAAGTACTGCTTCTTGTCGAAGGTGTCGTTGACATCCACCTCCAGGAAGTCGCTTTCCTCTCCTGCCCCATCGGCGATCGCGTTGATCCAGTTCATGACCCTTTTCTGCTCGCTTAAAGGGAAGTGGCGATAGAACTCGTTGAGGCTCTCCCTCTTGACGTGGCCGACGTTGATCGCGTTGAAATAAGAGACCGTGCCCTGGGGGATATTGACCACGTAGACGCGGACGCTGTTGACCTTGTCGAAGAGCTCTCTTTCGTATTCTTTTCTGCGTTTGGAATCCAAGCAGAAGCTCACGATCAGAAACGAAAGCCCAAAAAGAATGAGGATCCCCGTCACCAGAAGCGGCCAATGGAAGGAAAGGAGTTCAGAGATACTTTCGCCCATGGGGAAAAGTGTACCACTTAGTGGTAAGTAGCGAAAGAAACGTTGCCTAGAAAAGCGCGGTAGGTGTATGATAACCGGGCTCCGGAGGAATACCCAAGCGGTCGAAGGGGTCAGTTTCGAAAACTGATAGTGGGGCCTTGCTCCAGCTGGGGTTCGAATCCCCATTCCTCCGCCAGTTTATTGATATATGTGTCTCGTGTTTCTTGCAAACAAAGGCCATCGCAATGCCTAAAAGAGGCAGGAAGTCACCTTGGTTGGGTGGCTTTTTTTGTTTAGGAAAATCCATAGCCAATGTTTTCTAATTCATCGTACCGATTCCGCCAGTTTAGATTTTGTAGAATTCCTTCAAATAGCCGATATATCGCTTCATGATTGGTTTTATTTTCTCGGGCGTTTTCGGGTCTGAATCAATATGTTCATTGAATTTAGCTGCATAATTGAAAAACGTATTGCTATCATCAAAAAGCATTAAGGAATCATAGCTTTTCGATAGTTTTGCCAGCGTTGGATCCATATATTTCTCGATGTTAGAAATAATCTTTTCGATGCTTTCTTTTGACTTGCCATGGCTTATCGACAAATAAAGCGAAAACTCTTCCTTGAATTTCGCGATAAAGTACTTCCTTGCGCTTTCTGGCTCGGCGGATGGAGCTCGATGAATCAAGAGATAGACTTTCGCCTTATCGATTTCATAAAAATCCAGCAAATCCTGAATCAGCCAACACGCATGCAACGACGTATGGTTGCAATTAACGTACAAGTTAGCCTCTAATTGTCGAAAATTCGTGCGCGGGGTCGATGAAAAAATGTCGCTTTTGCTCCAATCGGTTTTGAAATTCACCACCGCATTTTTCTTTTCCGGAAACCGAAAAAGCAAATACGCGGTAAGGTTTCGAATCATCTCCACCCAGCTGTTTTCGGAGATTTCATAGTCATCGAGCTTTAGCAAATGAGGGGTGGTGTTTTCCAAAAAGAAATCTCTCTTGGTTAGGTCTTCGACGTAATATCTTTTCTTCCCTTCGAATACAATTGTGTCTTCTCCTAGTACCATAACCCCTACCTCATCCATCTTAAGATGGTGTTGTTTTCTATTTTTAAATCGAAATCAGGGCATTTATCAAGGTAGAAAATAAAGCCGTTTTCGCCGATTTTCTTTATGAAAATGCTCGTCAAATCGCCCAACACCAAAGTCTTAAATAAAGCCACCGCTTCGTCCTCATTGTCTAGCCTTAGGTATTTCTGACGATCATTAACGAATGGGGCCTTCATTTTATAGAAATACTCACCATCCTTGGTCAGCCATTCAAACGCCTTTATAACATTTAGCTGGGCCGCCAAGCCTGATTTAAAGGCGGCTTCGTAGTTCCGATTCTTCAAGATTTCCAAGATTGCCTTCGCATTAAGGACCGACAAAGGAATATCGAGGAAATATTCGCCTGCGAAATTAGCTAAAAAGTCAATGCATTTAGCTGATTTATCGCTCATGTAATACGCTCCAACTTCCCTGTCTTTGATTCCGTGGTGTTGTGCGTTGATGTTAGCTTCCGAATTCGGAACATCGATCCTGATGATGCTATTGTCATCATCAAATATCATCGCCATAGTAACTCCTCCTACTTATTTATATGGATACCCGGATTTAACCGCAACCATGAAAGCATCTTTCAAACAATCGATCTGCTTTTTCGTCAGAGATGTGCCATCTACATAATTTCTCATCGGCTTTACGCAGGAAAGTTGCTGCTTGCTTAGAACGTGCATTTTATTATCCCAGAGGATGAGCTTTATCCAAGTGAGAGAGCTGTTGAAATTGTCTTGATTAGAAATGAAAGCCAATGCGTCATTCTTTTCAAAGAACTCAATTTTGTTTCCGGTTTTGACAATCGTCAAATCGTCAGCGGAAATATTTTTGACCAATTCCCAGCACCTTTCTTTCCTGGCCCACATTCTCGCTTCAGGGTGATCGGATGGCGGATTGGCGATAACATCATGGACCGCGACAAGCAATTTCCTCGCAGGCTCGATGAGCATGGGAGGAAGGTCCTTTCTCTCCCAAACATCGTTTAAATCGATTTGCTTGTCATAAATGTACGACAACAAACCTAAGGTGTGGGCGACGACGTTGCTGCGGTAAGAAAGGCCCATCTTCTTGGCGAGTTTATCCAATGTTTTATAAAGAACCACGGTGGCGTAAGCGTCTTTGAAGTATTGCTCGGTCGGACTGTTTATTTGATTTTTCACAACGTCATTAAAATAAGAGAAGTTCTTCTCCCTGCCTTGACAAGTAATGTAGGGAACTTGCTCCCAGCAGTTAATGGCGCGCGCCAAGTCAATTTTATCGAATTTCTTATTCTTTGGATTTGCGTTGCTGAATTTCTTCGAGCCGTTATTCCTCCTGAATTCGGTCTCATATTCCCCGTTTGTCCGTTCAAAATAGCAAAGATAGCTAACATTTCCGTCCGAAGAAAGACATTGTTGGGAGAGCTTTTTAATTTGAATGTAATAAGGCAAATTTGAGGGAGGATCAGATTTTTTAATGGCGGTTTGCGTGTTGGAATAAACGCTGATGTCCCGTATAAAAGCCTCGGCGTTTCCGATGTTTTTCACAACAGTCAATTTCACGGGAACAACAACGTTGTCGAGGCTATCAGATAGCCTATCTTTTAAGCACTCATATAATGTCGCCGTCGTTTGGCCGCCGTTAACAATTTGAAAATTATCTATTTTCTGTATCTTGACCGTTTGGTTTTGATTTGGGACTTTAGCAAGAACAAGATTTGTGGCAACGGCTGAGATGCCGTTGTTAAAGCTTGCGAATTGCTCCGGGTTGTTTTTCACGGTACTTAATATTCCCGCGTTCACCCTCGACGTCCTTTTAAGATAGGATCTGACGTTTGGCTCAAGAAGTCTGACGCTATCTTGCTTATAAAGTTTTGCCAGCCACGAGCCCTTAAACCCAAGAAGGTAGACGTCAAAATCGGCGGAACTAGTTAAGTTCAAAGCGTTCAGCTCACAATGAAAGCTCTCAAGACAGTCAAGAGTAGAATTTGCATTGGTCAGTTGTTTGAATTTGTTTTTCAAGTCTTCGAGATCATAGGTTCTAAAGGAAACCTTTTGGCCATTAATTTCTTCGATATCGTCCTTTTTGTAATTTGGCGGAATGTTAAAATTCGAAGCGATATTCACGACGATATCTATTTGCTTAAGGACATCGTGAATCTCATTTGCTATCGTATACGTAAACGAGGAGCAGTCGAAGTCAACGTATTTGCCAGATATGACGCGTTGAAGAAAATTGGTGATTTTATCGTAATGCTCTTGGAGTTGTTCTTTGGAAAGGAATGAATTGTCGTCATTTTGGTCGTTGTACACCGCCAGATAAAGGTTATAAACCTGAGCGTCCTCATCGTAATAAAAGGCATCCAAATTGGCGTTGAGCTCTTCAAATTCCTCGTCGCATATTTCTATGCTATCCATCGGAATGGATTCCATATTGGAAAATACGTATCGCAAAAATGCGTATTTTTCCTCAGAGAAATCATCATCGCAATTCTCCGAGCGAGCCAATTTAACGTTTTTAATAAGTTCTTGGTTAAAGCAGTTCATTCATCGCACTCTCCTCAATTAGATATTTCGTAATGTCATTTAGATTCAGCCGATAAGAAACGTCATAGATTCCATGAGGGACTGTTTTGGACGTTATAGCTGGGAAACCCGCGGTTATTTGGTAAACATTCTCTTTTTGGACGGTGAATTGGTATTTTGACCGATAAAGGCTTGGGTCGATCTTCAGTTTCGCCAAATTCGCCAAAAAGATCGTTCTGGCAGTTACCGTTTTTATCTGTGCCAAGACTTTTTCGATGCACTTATTGACGCTGATGCCATTATCGGAATCTTCCATGATATAGACCTTCAGGTACAGCTTCTTCATATCGACCGGATAAGAAAAATCCAATTGGTTTTCGTTGCTGATTCTAATTGCGGTATTTTCTTGGCTTAAGGTTGACTTGATTTCCAATGCCGCTTCGCCAAAGACAAAATCGCGCTTGTTTTTCGCCGGCCCTTGCCAGCAATTAATCACGTCTTCACCCTTCAAACCAATTAAATTAGATAGCTCTAGCAACTCGGCGCAAAGCCCCTGCTCCTCTTGTTTGGAAAGGGGTCTATTCGGGTTTGCAAAATAATCTTTATATTCTTTGACCACTCTTTTGAACGTATCATAAACATCGAAATAAGAAGTGGAACTCGATAAACCATCGGCAAGAGAACTGGAGAACGCTTCGAATATTTCTTCGTTTTGACTTTCGTTTTTAACGACTAGGTATCGTTTATTCGGATCGATGAATGGTGCGCTTGAAATCTTAATGGTCATCCCGTTCAGAGTAGGAACATTTGCATCGGCAAGTACTTCTTTTGTGAATTCGAGATAAACGCACATCTTTTCATCGGAAATTCCGAAATAGACGTTCGCCGAGGACTTGGCCCCAAGATAATACTGAGCCACATGGTTTTTATCTTTTGCGCTTCCGCTTTTGACTTCTTCCCATTTTTCGTATACAGATTTAAGCATTGCTGGCGCCTCCGTTTTCTATCTCTTCGTCCTCGTTGTCCTTTTTCTCTTTGTCTAGATAGTCTTTGCTAACATAGTACAAAGTTGCGGACTTTTCATAGTCTTTTGTCTTTGGGAACCATATCGCCGGGGCGCAAGCAGACTTCCCGTCCTTGACTTCGGCGCCCCTGACGGCCTTTTGCTTATTTGTTTTAGGGTTATATTCGGCAAGCAAATTCTTTTCGTATAAATCGACGACATAAATGGACATCAGACCTTTCGTGGAATCAAATTCAACGTATTCTTTCTCGGGATCGTAATGGTCGGTTTCCTGATATTCTTTAGTCCCCGGGGTAAGAACCTCTCTAAAGTCCGTTGGATCGTTGTTCACCTTGATTGTATATAGATTTAGTTTGCTTGAGTCGCCGGCGTCGCGCAAAGTTCTCGAGGGCTTGAAAATCGTGTATCCCCCGATGTTGATTTTGTTTCTTCCGCTATCTGCGCGGAGGGAGCTTAAAACCACGGTCCAGTCGTTGAGTTCATTTTCATCTTGGAGGTTTTCAATGTATTTAATCCAATTGGCGATGCTTATATGACCGTAACCGTAGTAGCTGCTAACATCCTTGTATTTTTTAAGGTACTCAAGGACTTTGTTCACGGGCACGTTTTTGAAGACGACTTTTTGATTTGAACGAACCGTCCCATTTCCTAAAGAAGCAATAAAATCATTCGTGAGGTCCAAGTTATCTTTAATGAATTTGCGGTCGAACGTAATGACTTGCTGAATCCCACCGGAAAAAGAGATTTTTATTTTCGTGGATGTTTTCATTTTGTTTCGCGCGGTAGGAATCAAATTTGGGGAGTACATAATTCTTTGGCCGACTTCCCGAGGATTTAAATGCATGTCATACATTTCTTGCATGTCGGCTTTAAATCTTTGAAGCACCTTACCCACCGTAATGAAATCATTCATAAACGGGATTGTTGTATAAACGCGGCAAACATCAACCCAACCCTTTCTATAGCCGAACCAGCGGCCCATTTGGAGAAGCGTATCGTAGGCGCGCGACTTCCTATAATAATAAGATACGACCAAACCCTCTAAAGTCAGGCCACGCGACAGCTTATCGCCCCCGATTACGATGTAATCACCCGAATTTGAGCTCGAATAATCAAGGGAATCACCCGAATCACCATTGATGACCTTTATGTTCATTTGCATCGATTCAATGGTGGAGAGCAAGTATTGTTTAATTTGATTCCAATCGTCACTAAACTGCTCGCCAAGTCTTTTTTGGCTCGCAGGTTTAAACTCGGATTCCCAAAGCTCTTCAAATTCAGCTATCGCCGAATCGTATCTATATCTGAAGTCATGATAAAGTTCGTCAACGTAATCGCTCACCAAAGGCCGTAAAGTAGTCGACGGGTTCTTGAATCTAGCGATGTGAATAAGCATCGAATTGAATCCCCAGATTCCCCTGGCTTTCTTGATAGAAGAGGCGATGACAAAAGATTTGATTGCCTTCTTTAAGGAGGGATTTAACCCCGTCACGCTTGTTTGAGCGGTGATCTTTTCGCCATCGGCGAATAAGCTCTTGTAGTCGCCGATGCTAGCGAACAAATCCTGAGCGTAATCACTAGAGTTTTCGTCATCGTCGATTACATTCACTCCAAAATACTCTTTGATGCCGCAATAATCCTCGTTGGTTGGCAAGCAAAGAATGAAATCTTTTGGATAGATATCTTCTCGATCGGGATCTACAAAGACATTCGCAAAAGGGGTCGCGGTATAGCCAACGTAGGAATAGCGATTAAGATGGCTCAAAATGGTTCGTATCATTTTATTAATCGCGGAAGCGTATTTAATCTCGCTACCATCTTTGGTGTCGACGCTGGCTTGATCGACCTCATCGTCAATCAGAAGAACCGGGATATCCAATCGCCCACCAGTGTAGCAGTTTGATTGCGAGCTAGTAAGAAACCTGTCCAAATGCTCGAGGACGCTTTTGTTTTTCTTTACTATCGCCACAATGGGATTAACGTCTTTGTCCAGTGTGTGCAAAGAAAAGAATTTCTTCATGTCGCCGAAGTCTTTTTTATCATCTGCGTAAGTTAGCCCTTCAACATTGAGCTGTTTAATTAGCCCAACGCCTATGGTGTCACCTTTTCCGTGCGTTTGTGTTTGATAGCCTAAGACTTCGGAATCTAAACGCGTTTGCGTTTGGTTTCTTAGGTCTCTGGTCAAACCAGCAAGAACGATAACGATTTTGTATCCCGCATCGATGGCTTTGTTGATGACGGCGGTATAGTTGGCGGTTTTGCCGGACTGAATGTCTCCAATGACCAACCCCTTTTTGCCAAAGAATTTGCCACTCCGAGGGTTCGCCATGTGATCCAAGATGATATCGGAGCTCTTCTTTATGTCAGCAATCGCCTTCGGCTTCCAATGTTTATATTGCAGAAGATAGTTCTCATACCTATCGTAAAATTGCCACGCAATATCTTTTCGCGCGTCTTGAAGCCAAGGAACGTATCCTTCCGCCTCAAAAATCTTCGGTTTATCGACGGTGATGGACAAGAATTGGTCCGTAATTAGTTCATCAACCTCTTCCGAATGGGGGTCGATCGTTTCATTTACGTCAAGATAGTCAAGATTTCTTCCTAAATATCCCAAATAAAAGATCTTTTTCTCGTCCAGCGAGGGAAGTTTGTCGGCTTTCCCCATTACTCCGCATAACAATTTCGTAATTGCCTCTTTCGTTTCATTTGTCATCGTTTTTTTCCTCCTTATCGTCGAAAAATTGGAATAAAAGGTTGAGGTTTTCTTTAAATGGCTCCATGCTAGCCATTCTCTTTTTGACTTCTTTTGTTTCTAGATTG
>CAVFEQ010000047.1:0-13113 GCA_963621535.1 Paludibacteraceae bacterium
CGCCAACGATATCATCGAAGGACTTTTTCCATGGACATTTTGCAAACTAGAACTTAATCAAAATTTACAAGTCGTTGTTGCAACGACTTTGTCACCTAACACGATCTCTTATTTCTTGAAGCGTTCCTTCCACTTCGCGAAAGGGCCATCCTTCTTGCTCTCCTGCGCCTGGAACTCCTTGAGGAGGTCCTTCTGGTTTTTAGAGAGCTTGACCGGGGTCTTCACTTTGATGTGGAGGTATTGGTCGCCGGGCTTTTTGCTGCGGAGATCCTGGACGCCCCTGCCCTTTAGCTTAAGGATCTGCTCGGGCTGGGTGCCTTCAGGGATCGTCACGGTGACCTCGCCATAGACCGTTGGGACATCGATCTGCGTCCCGAGGGCGCAGTCGACGAAGCTAAGAGGCACGTCGAGGTGGATGTCGTTGCCCTCGCGCTTGAAGTCAGGGTGCTCAGCGACGAGGACTTCGACGTAAAGGTCGCCGTTAGGCCCGCCATTGACCCCTTTCCCTCCTTTGCCGGAGACTCTGATCTGCTGACCGGAGCTGATGCCCGCCGGGATATTGACCAAAAGATCTTTATGGACCCGCGCATAGCCCTTGCCGTCGCATTGATGGCATTTCCTTTTGACGACTTTGCCTTTCCCTCCGCAGTAAGAGCAGGTGGTTTGGCTCTGCATGTTGCCGAAAATCGTCCGCTGGGTGGTGACTTCCACCCCGCTGCCGCCGCAATGGGGGCAGGTCTGGTAGTCGCTATCGCTCTCCGCTCCCGTGCCATGGCAATGGGAGCAAGGCTCATCGTAAGTGAGGGGGACGGTGACCTTCGTGCCGTTGATCGCGTCCATGAAATTGATGCGGATCCGGGTGAGGCTATCTTGCCCTTTGCTTGGGCCTCCGCCAGAAGAAGTTCCTCCGCTGCGCCGCGCCCCGCCGCCAAAGAAGCTGCTGAAGATATCGTTCAGATCGAAATCGCCGAAGCCTTGGCTGGAGAAGCCTCCCCCGAAGGGGTTGCCCGCTCCGCCGGTGGAGGCGCCTTGCTCAAAGGCGGCCTGGCCGAAGCGGTCGTATTGGGCGCGCTTATTGTCGTCGCTTAAAACGTCATAAGCCTCCTGCACCTCTTGGAATTTCTTCGGGGCATCGGGGGAATGATTGATGTCTGGATGGTATTGTTTGGCGAGTTTTCGGTAAGCGGATTTGATCTCGTCTTTGCTTGCGCCTTTGCTTAGGCCAAGCACTTCATAGTAGTCGCGTTTGCTTTCGCCCATATTGCCCTCCTTTCTCGCTTTTTAAGGCAAAGGAGGCGCCAGAAGCCTGGCGCCTTCCTAAATTGGATGAGAGATTACTTTTTGCTGTCGGTGAAGTCGGCGTCGACCACGTCGTCAGCGGTCTCGTTGCCTTCGTTGCTTCCGGCGTTATTGCCGCTAGAAGCGTTCCCGTTAGCTTGGCTTTGATAGGCGCCGGCCTGAGCGGCCGCGTCTTCGAGCTTGCCGACGATCTCGCGGAGCTTGTTGATGTCGTTGGCTTGGATGGCACCGCTAGCCTCATCGCGCAGCTTGGTGAGCTGGTCTTTTTGCTCAGGGGAGAGCTTATCGCCTTGCTCGGTGAGGGTGGAGTTGATCTGGTCGACGTAGCTTTGGGCTTTGTTCTTGACCTCGATGTCGTCTTTCCTCTTCTGGTCGGCTTCTTTGTTTGCCTCGGCCTCTTTCACCATGCGGTCGATGTCGGCCTGCGAGAGGCCGTTGCTTCCGGAGATGGTGATGTCTTGGGACTGGTGGCTATCGAGGTCTTCGGCACTGACTTTGACGATGCCGTTGACGTCGATTGAGAAGGTGACCTGGATGCGCGGCTGGCCTCTGCGGGCCGGACGGATGCCAGAAAGGGTGAAGTGGCCGAGCAATTTGTTGTCATGGGCCATCGGGCGCTCGCCCTGGTAGACCATGATGTCGACGGCCGGCTGGTTGTCTTCAGCGGTCGAGAAGATCTGGCTCTTGGTGGTCGGGATGGTCGTATTCCGCGGGATAAGAGGAGTCAAGACTCCGCCGAGGGTCTCAATGCCAAGGGTCAGCGGAGTGACGTCGAGAAGGACGACATCCTTCACGTCCCCGGCGATGACCGCGCCTTGGATGGCGGCCCCGGCAGAGACGGCCTCATCTGGGTTGACGGAGAGGTTCAGTTTCTTGCCGGTGATCTTAGCGACGAGTTCTTGGACGGCGGGCATGCGGATGGAGCCGCCGATCATCAAGACGTCGCCGATGTCGCCATAGGAGAGGCCGCTATCTTGCATGGCTTTCTCTAGCGGGGTGCGGCAGCGCTCAAGCAAAGAGCGGGTGAGGTCTTGGAATTTGGCTCTGGTGAGAGTGGTCTCGAAGTTGATCGGGCCGTTGCTGCTCATGCCGATGAAAGGCAGAGAGATGGTCGTCTGGAGGGAGCTAGAGAGCTCGATCTTGGCTCTTTCGGCGGCATCAAGGAAGCGCTGACGGGCCATTTTGTCGGTGAGGTCGGCGCCGGTTTCGATCTTGATCTGGGCTTGGATCCAATCGGCGACCATGTGGTCCCAATCGTCTCCGCCTAAGTGCGTATCGCCGTTAGTGGCGAGGACCTGGAAGGTGCCATCCCCGATGTCGAGGATAGAGACGTCGAGCGTGCCTCCGCCGAGGTCGAAGACGAGGACCTTCTCGGATTTGTTGCTCTCTAAGCCGAAGGCAAGGCAAGCCGCGGTCGGCTCATTGATGATGCGCACGACGTCAAGCCCGGCGATGGTGCCCGCGTCTTTGGTGGCCTGGCGCTGGGCGTCATTGAAGTAAGCCGGCACGGTGATGACGGCCTTTTTGACGGGCTGGCCGAGGTTTTTCTCGGCGTAGGTCTTCATGTAGGAGAGCACTTTCGAGCTGATTTCCTGCGGGGTGAAGTCCTTGTTCAGGCAGTTGATGTGGAATTTGTCGGAGGTGCCGATGTGGCGCTTGGCGCTGCTGACGGTATCCGGGTTAGTGATCGCCTGGCGCTTGGCGGCGTTGCCTACGATCTCCTCTCCGTCTCCTTTGAAGGCGACGACGGATGGGGTGGTGTTAGTTCCTTCCGGGTTAGGGATGACTTTGACTTTGCCATCGGCCTGCATGACGCTGATGACGGAGTTAGTCGTGCCGAGGTCGATGCCGACGATGATTTCTTTTGCCATAATGATTTATTCTCCTTTAAGCGGGGTTGCCGCTTTCTTCTGCCTTGGCGGCAGGTTCTTCTTTCTTTTCTTTTTTGCTGACCGTGACCATCGCTGGGCGGATGAGGCGGTCATGGAGCTTATAGCCGGCGCTATAGACTTTGATGACGGTGTTCTCCGGGAGGTCGTCCCGAGTTTCGCTATCCACCGCGTGCATATAGGCGATGTCGTAAGGCTCGTTGAGCTTCGGGGTAAGCTCGCTCACCCCTTCTTCCTCAAGGGCTCCCTGCAATTGCTTGTAGATGTATTGGAAGCCGATCTGGTAGTTCTTCGCCTCAGGGCTGCTTGGGGTAGCGACTAGGGCCATACGGAAGGCGTCTAGGGCGGGGAGAAGCTTCTCGAGGAAGCCTTCTGAGCGATAGCGGAGCGCGGTGCGCTTCTCTTCCTCAAGCGACTTCCTGAGGTTCGACATATCCGCGTAGGCGCGGTAGTATTCGTTCTTCCAGTGATCCCTGTCGGCGGAAGCTTTCTCTGCCTCCTCTAGGGCCTTAGCGTATTTCTCTTTCGGGACCTTCTTGCCGGAGAAGAGCCCTCCTTCTTCTTTCTCTTCGCTTATTTTGCTTTCTTCTTGCTCGGTTTGGGCTCCCCCGCTTTGGGGCTGCTCTTGCTTTTCTTCGGGCATGATTTCTCTCCTTTCGTCCCGCTTTTCTCGGCGAAGTAGTCGTCAAGAGATTGGGTGACATAATTTAGGGTGGACATGATCTTCTCATAGTCCATTCGCGTGGGGCCTAGAAGGCTGATCGAGGTCTTCTCCTGGCCGGGGATCTGGATGTCGGCGGTGATGACGGCGACATCTTCAAGCCCTTCCTTGCTGGAACCGAAGTTGACTTTGGCTCCTTCTCCTTCTCCGGAGAATGCTTCGCGCATGGCTTCGGGGTTATCGAGGAGCTTGAGGATCTTCTTTAGCTTCTTCGCGTCTTCGGCGAATTCGGGATGGTCGAGAAGGTTCTCCTTCCCGTAGAGGCTCATCCTCTCTCCGGCGAACTGGACGAAGGCTTGAAGCAAGGCCTGATAGATGACATCTTGCCCGACCACATAGTCGGTGACGGCGGGCTTCATGGCCTCCATCTTGGCGACGAGGTCGCTCACCGGCGTCCCGACGAGGCGCTGATTGAGCAGCTCCACGGTCTTTTTCACGTCTTCAGGCGAGATCGAGCCATCGATGACGAAGGTCTTGTTCTCCACGTATCCGGCGTCGGTGACGAAGACCGCGGTCGCGGTGTTCGGCCCGATGGGGATCAGCTGGATCGAGACGAGCTTCTCGTGGTTGACTTTGGGTCCAAGCACCCCCACGGCGAGGTTAGTCATGTTCGAGAGGATCTCGCAGGAGCGCGAGATGACCTCCTCCACCGACTGCGCCTTCTTGTCGAGGACCGACTGGATGGCGTATTTCACCGTGGAATCCACTCGCTCCTCGCGCAGATGCTCCACATAGTACTCATAGCCTTTGCTGGAAGGGACCCTGCCAGAAGAAGTGTGGGTCTTCTCGAGGAAGCCCTCCTTCTCTAGGTTATTCATCTCGCTGCGGATGGTCGCGGAGCTGACGTCAAGATGATAGGTCTCAAGAAGCGTTTTGCTCCCGACGGGCTCGGCCGTGCGGATGAAGTGTTCGACGATCAGTTTCAGGATTTGCTCGCTGCGCGTCATAGGTTTTCCTTTCTAGCAGTCTCTTTCTATGAGTGCTAGGGACATTATAAGAAAGGTTTTGGCACTGTCAAGGAAGAAGTGCTAATTTTCGCAAAACTCAGGCAAGCAGGCTCACCAGGACGTAATCCAGGCACTCCAATCCGCGGTCAGAGGGAAGGATTCGTCCGTTTTTCTCTCGTAGCAGCCCTTCTTTTTCCATTTTTTGCAACGGCGCTTCATAGGCGAGGCGGAAATCCTTATGGAACTTCCTTTCAAAGGAAGAAAGGGCAAAACCCTCTTCAAGGCGGAGGTTAGAGAGGAGGAATTCCTCTTCTCCGCTGGGCTCTTGCTTCTCTTTTAGCCCCTGCCCTTTTATATATAAGGATAAAGAGCGCGTGTTGCTGTATCTAATTCCATTCACGAACCCCGCGGCGCCTAACCCCACGCCAAAATATTCCTCGTCTTTCCAATAGGTTAGGTTGTGACGGCATTGATATCCAGGCAAGGCGAAGTTGCTCACCTCGTAACGCGCGTATCCCGCCTTCCTCAAGCAAGAGAGCACTTCCTCGTATTGCTCTCCTTGCTCGTCTTCGCTTGCCTCGCTCTCCCCTTTCGCTTTGAGCAACGTCCCCTCCTCAAGAATCAAGGTGTAGGCGGAGATATGGGGGACCCCTAAAGACAAAAAGGCCTCCACTTCTAGTTTCAGCTCATCCATGGTTTCGCCAGGAAGAGCGTAGATCCAGTCGACGTTGATATTGCTTATCCCGTGTTTTCTTAAGGCAGTGACGACGTTTTTTACTTCATCAAAGGTGTGCTTCCTGCCCATGAGGGAGAGATATTTCCTTAAAGAAGATTCCACCCCAAGGCTCACCCGGTTGACTTTGCTAGAGGCAAGAAGAGCGATCTTCGCCTCGCTTAAACTCTCGGGGTTCGCCTCAAAAGAGAATTCCCCTCCTTCTTTAAGCAAGGGAGAGAGCTTTTCCAAAAGCCTTTTCAATAAGGAAAAAGGCAAGGCGCTAGGCGTGCCACCGCCGAGGTAGATCGTCTCCACTTCTTCAATAGAATAGGAATCGAGCTCAGAAAAAAGGGCGGAAAGGTATTCTTCCGCCCAATCCTCACGATAAAGGACTTTGGGGAAATCGCAATAGGCGCAGATGCTATGGCAAAAAGGGATGTGGACGTAAAGAGAGGAGGGCACTCACTTCTCCTCGCTTTGCTTTTGGCTCTCCTCTTCTTCTTTCTTCTCTTGAAGAGGCTCGTCCACCGTTTCCAAAAGGCGGTCGAGCTCTTCTTTGGCAATCTCTTTGTCTGATTTTGGCTTCTCCTCGTTTTTAAGCCCGGGGACGTGCTTTTTGAGCAAAATCACGAGCAGGACCACGACGCTGAAGAAGGCCACGAGGACGACGACGACGATGATCGGGGCGATGGAGTCAAGAACGGGTAGGTTGAATTTCATTTTGTCTCTCCTTGGTTGATGGGCGTGTAGACGAATTTGTTTTTGATCTGCTTTTTCTGATAGAAGCCAAGCTCAGCGAGGCCATCCATCGAGGTGCGGGCGGTCTCATAGGCGCAGCGGGTGGCTTTTTTGAAGTCCTGGATGGTGTAGAAGCGACCCAACGTGCAATGGGAGGCGTAGAAGAGGGCCTGCTTCTTCCGTAATAGAGGGTTGGTCTCCAGCAGGTATTTGGCGGTTTCCTTGACCTCTTTATCGCTTAAAGAGGGCCCAGGGGAGCTAAAGGCGCTTCTCCCTTTGCTTTGGAGGAAGGCTTTCCTTTCCTCTTCGCTAAGCAAAGGCACTTTAGTAGGCTTGCTCTCTTTTTCCTTAGGAGGCTCTTTTTCCTCCGGCTCAGGAGAGGGGATTGCCTCGCTAGGAGGCGCGCTTTCTTCTTTCTCTTCTTTTGGAATCTCGACGAATTCCTTCCTCACCGTCTCGTTTTTCAGCTCGTTTAGACGAGCTAGGGAGCGGTCGAAGAAGGTGTTTAGCCTCTCGATGCAGTAAAAGAGGAAAAAAGTGAGGTCTTTTTGCGCCTGCACTTCCCCAAGGACGTCTTTCAACGCGGAGCTATCCTGAAGAAGGGACTCAAAAGGCAAATAGGAGGCCCCGGCGATACCAGAAGAAGAAAGGACCGACTTCGCGAAAACGGAGGCGAGGAGCTCGTTATTCTCCTCGAAAGGTTTCACGATGTAGACGTAATAAAGGCAGAGCAAGCATTTCATGCCTATTTCATAGGAAGAGGAGGAAAGGAAGGAGAAAAGGCTCTCCATCATCCCCTCGATCTCCCCATAGGGGGCGTAGGTGTAGTCTCTAGCGACGAGCTGGGTCGTGTAGATCGAGCGGAAATCGCTGCTCCGGTAGAAGGAAGAGACGTCGTCTCGGCCAAGAAGAGAAAAACGCAGCTCCCCTAGGCTATCTTCGCTAGGCGATTTCGCCTCGGCTTTAAGCAGATTGAAATACCGACCAATCGTCGCTTCTTTTTCGTTATTAGAAGGCTTGTAGAAGCCATTGACCATGGCTTTGGCGGAAAGCTCAGTCACCGACTCGCCTAGCAGTTTGCTAGAGGCTCCAATCACTTCAAGATAATTTTCCTTTGCGAAGGTTTTCTCGGCGCTAGGGTTCAAGCAGAGGTCGCTGATGGCGTTGGAATAGGCGCTCAGCCTCTTTTCGAAGTTAGCAAAGCGGGCGCTCGTCGCCTCGGTTTTGGTAAGAGAAAGACGAGAACGGTTCATCCCTAAAAGAGGGGTCTTCTCCGCATTCGCGCGGCGATATTCAAGGATCTCGAGCCAGAAATTATCGATGAGGGAACTATGCATGGCAAGGCGCAAGCCCGCCCGGGTGAGGTAGTTCTCGTCGGTGTATTTATACAGGTGCTTGTTGGCCATAGGTTTGCTTCGCTTGATTATAAGGCAAAGAAGGAAGAAAAAACCAAAAATCTACTAATTTTAGAAACGGAAAACCTATTTCTTCACGTCGTCGTCGATGGAAAGCACGGACATGAAGGCTTCTTGAGGGACTTCGACCGAGCCGATGGCCTTCATGCGTTTCTTCCCTTCCTTTTGCTTCTCTAATAGCTTCTTCTTTCTGGAGATGTCGCCGCCATAGCATTTGGCCAGGACGTCCTTGCGCATGCTCTTGATGTCGGCTCTAGCAATGACTTTCCCTGAGATCGAGGCTTGGACAGGCACTTCGAATTGCTGCCGCGGGATGATTTCCTTAAGGCGGCTAACCAAAGCAAGCCCTCTTTTATAGGCATCGGGGCGATAGACGATGGAGCTAAGCGCGTCGATGACATCCCCATTAAGGAGGATATCCATCTTCGCCAGATCGCTCTTGCGGTATTCCTTGAACTCGTAATCCAAAGAGGCATAGCCCTTCGTGTAGGATTTTAGCTTATCGAAGAAGGAGTAGATGATCTCTGAAAGAGGGAGGTCGTATTTGACGATGACCCTGGTCTCGTCGAAGTATTCCAGATCGACATAGACGCCCCTTTTCCCTTGGCATAGCTCCATGATGGGGCCGACGTAATCTTTCGGGGCCATGATGGAGGCACTGACGAAAGGCTCGTCGATCTCTTTGATTTTGCTCGGATCAGGCATTTCGCTCGGGTTATCGATCTCCACCACTTTCCCATCGCTAAGCTGGATGCGGTAGATGACCGAGGGGGCCGTGAGAATCAGATTCAACCCGTATTCCCTCTCCAGCCTTTCCTGGACCACGTCCATATGGAGCAAACCAAGGAAGCCGCAGCGGAAGCCAAAGCCCAAAGCTTGGCTGGTCTCCGGCTCGAAAAGAAGGGAAGCATCGTTCAGCGAAAGCTTCTCTAAAGCGTCTTTGAGGTTCGGGTAGTCTTTGCTATCGACGGGATAAAGTCCGCAATAGACCATCGGATTGATTTTTCGGTAGCCAGCAAGAGGCTTCGCGCAGGGGTTATTCTCCAAGGTGATGGTCTCGCCAGGGAAGACGTCATGGATGTCTTTGATGGTCGCGGTGAGATAGCCTACCTCGCCGCAGTCTAATTGCTTTGCCGGAATCTCCTTAGGGGTCCTGATGCCTAGCTCAGTGACCTGATAGACTTTGTTTGCTTGCATCAAGCGGATGCAGTCCCCTACCTTCACCGAGCCGTTTTTGACGCAGATTAGGGCGACGACCCCGCGGTAGGAATCGTAATAGGAATCGAAGATCAAAGCCTCCAAAGGCGCGTTGACGTCCCCTTTTGGGGCCGGGATGTCTTTGGCGATCTTCTCCAGGACCTCGCTCACCCCCATCCCGGTTTTGGCCGAGATCAGGCAGGAGTCGGTGCAATCGATGCCGATCCGCTCCTCGACCTCCTTCTTCACGAGCTCAGGCATGGCGCTAGGGAGATCGACTTTGTTGATCACCGGGAGAATCGCAAGATCGTTATCCACGGCCAAATAGACATTAGCCAAGGTCTGGGCTTGGACGCCCTGGGTGGCGTCCACCACAAGCAGCGCCCCTTCGCAGGCCGCGAGGCTTCTAGAGACTTCGTAGGAAAAATCGACGTGCCCGGGGGTGTCGATGAGGTTATAGATGTAGTTTTCCCCGTTACTGGCGGTGTATTTCACGGTGACCGCGTTCAGCTTGATGGTGATGCCTCTTTCCCTTTCGAGGTCCATCGAATCGAGCAATTGCTCTTTCATGTCGCGCTTATCCACGGTGCCCGTGAGCTCCAAAATGCGGTCGGCCAGGGTGCTTTTCCCGTGGTCGATATGGGCGATGATGGAGAAATTGCGGATGTGTTTCTGATCGAATGGCATGGGGAGATTTTACCTTATTCGCCTTTCTTGGAATAGAAGCTTTCTAAGCGCAGGCTCACTTCTTTTTCGTCTTTGACGAACTCGGCTTGGGGGTAGCGTCTTTTTAGGATCTCGCGATACTCCCCCTTGCCGTAGCGGTCATCGATAAGCAAAGCGGCCCCGACGTCGCTCTCGCTCCTGATGACCCTTCCTAAAGCCTGCAGCACCTTGCTGATCCCGGGGTTTTGGTAGGCGTAGAGGAAACCAAGTTTCTCTTTCTCCTCGAAATAGCTTTTAAGGAGGTTGTTCTCAAAGCCCACCTGAGGCATTCCTACTCCGACTATCCCCACCCCGATGAGGCGGTCGCTGACGAGATCAATCCCCTCCCCGAAGGCGCCGCCTAAAACTAGCAGGCCCACCGTGGTAAAAGGAGGGTTTGGCAAGAAAGAGGCGAGGAAGGCGGCTTTTTCTTCCTCTTTCATCCGTTTATCTTGGACTAAGATGCTCGCGTCAGGGAAATCTAGATATGGTCGGATTTTAGAAAGGTATTCGTAACTAGGGAAATAAAGAAAATAGTTCCCCTTCTTTGCCGAAACGAAGCTTTTGAGATACGAGGCGACTTTAGGATAAGAGGCTTCGCGGTCGCGGTAGCGCACGGAAACGGAGGGCGCGAGCATCAGTTTGAAGTTCTCTTTCGGAAAAGGGGATGGGAGCAGCAAAAACGGGGCCTCTTCCTTCCCAAGCACCGACTTCGTGAAATAGGCGCTTGGGGTGAGGGTGGCCGAGAAAAGGACGGCCCCGCGGACCTTCCCTAGGCTAGCGCGCAAAAACTTCGAGGGGTCCAGGCAAAAAAGATTGAGCTCATAATCGCCCTCGCCTCGCTTGATAATGGCGAAGCGATCGCTAGGGTCAGAGAAGTCTTTGAGCAGGCGTAAATAACGGTTTCCTTCCCTAGAAAATTCAGACAGGAGACGGGTTTTCTCTAAGGCTTTCGAATTCTCTTTCCTTACTTTCTGCTCGGCGTTTTTTAAAGCCTCCAATGCCTTTCCGATCTCTTCAGGCGCCTCGTCTAAAAGCTTTTCCTTCTCTTCGATTTGGTAATTTTCGAAGGCCTTCTCGACCTTGGTGATGGCTTTGCGGAGAGAGGTGGCGTAACTCTCTTTCCCCTTCAAGGCCCTTTTGGCGAAGCCTAGGCTTTTCGTGGAAAGAGAGGCGCTATACATCATCCTGCCCCTTTCCACGAGGTTATGCGCCTCATCGATCAGGACGAGGAACTTGCTTTGGTCGACGCTTGAATCGAAGTAACGTTCCAGATGGACGATGGGGTCGAAGAAATAGTTGTAGTCGCCGATGACGATGTCGCTGAACAAGGAGAGGTCGAGCTGGAACTCGAAAGGACAGAGCTCGGCTTCGCGGCACCAAGAAGAGATCGCGGCCTGATCGAAGCTTTTCCCGCTGTCTAAGGCCGTTTCGATCGTCTGCTTCAGCTTCGTGTAATAGCCTTTGGCGAATTTGCAGTCATCGGGGTTGCAGCGATGCCCGGGGCAAAGGCAGATCTTCTCTTTCGAGAGGAGGCTAGAATCGCGCACGACGAGCCCTTTTTCCTTGAGGTCATTAATCGCTTCGATGGCGCTTTGGGCGCCGGTGTTCTTCGCGGTGAAATAGAAGATCTTCTGAACGCGCTTCTCGTCAAAAGACTTCACGAAGGGGAAAAGGGTCGACATGGTCTTGCCGATTCCCGTGGGGGCCTCGGCGAAGAGGATGCCTCCTTTTTTGGCGATGCCAAAGCAATATTTGGCGAGTTCCCTTTGCCCGGAGCGGAAATCGTCATAAGGGAATTCAAGCTCTTTGGCGGAGGCGTCGCGTCTCTTCCAATGGTCGAACTGCCTTTGGAAAAAAGAAAGGTAGGAGTCGCAATAGCCCTCGACGATGCTTTCGATCTCTTTCCTTTCGTAATGGAAACGCTTATGCATCGTCTCTCCGCTATGGACCTGCGAAAGGTAGGTCAGTTGGATGTCGGCGGAGTCGCCGCCGTTTTTCTTCAAATAAAGATAGGCGTAGACGAGAGCCTGCCCCTTATGCCAAAGGGATTGCTCAGAAAAGAATTCCTCCAAGGGGATGACGGTGGTCTTGATCTCGTCGATGATTGGGTTAGGCCCGCCGAGGATGATGCCATCCGCCCTCCCGGAGAGAGCGACCTCCCCCAATGGACGAGAGATCGTCCCGGAAAGAGGGTATTCGCTTAAGTAAGAGCTCCCCTGCTTCCCTTGCAGTAGCCCATGGAGCTTGCTGCCCATCTGCATGGTCTCTTGGTTATAGACGCGGTCATCGATGTCGCCGGTGCGCAGCAAAAAATCGACGAGCTGGTGGACACTTAAGGAAAGGAAGGGCCTGGCCACTTTATTCGAGCACCTTCCCTAGTAGCGCGCCCGCCCCGTTAGCGAAGCTCTTCCCGTCCATTCGTTTCTTGCCTTCTAGCTGCACCTCATCAAGAGAGAGGATGCCCCCATTAGCCTGGACGAAGACCCCTTTGCTGCATTTGACTATCTCGCCAAGCTTCCCCTGAAGAGGCAGGGAAGACAAGGAAGCCTTATAGACTTTCAATTTCTTTCCTTCGAGCAGGAAATATCCGCCTGGAACCTCAGATAGCCCGCGTATATAAGAAAGTAATGAAGTGATTGGCAAAGATAGGGGCAGGCGCTCATCGCTAGGCAATATCTTCTTCGCGAACGTCACTTCGCTCTCGTTTTGGCTCACCCCTTTTAGCTCCCCATTCCCATATGGCAAAAGGTCTTTGACGATGAGATGAGAGGCGCAAGAAGATATCTTCTCGGCAAGGCTAGAATAGTTATCGCTTTCTTCGACAACAACCTCTTCTTTGTCATACATCTCCCCGGCGTCCATCTCCTCGATCATCTTCATGAGGGTGACCCCGGTCACCTTATCCCCGTTCATGATGGCGCGCTGAATCGGCGCGGCGCCGCGATAGGCAGGGAGCAAGGAGCCATGGAGGTTGATCGCCCCGATTTTAGGCGCGTCAAGCACTTCCTTAGGCACGATCTGCCCATAAGCCATCGTGACGAGGACATCGAAATCAAGCTCGTCCAAAAAAGCGTGGTCAAGGCGGATTCTGTGCGGCTGGAAAACGGGAATCCCGACTTCTAGGGCTATCTTTTTGACAGGGGTCGGCTCAAGCTCATGCTTCCTGCCGACCTCTTTGTCCTCATTGCTGATCACCGCGACGACCTGATAGCCAGAGTCGATGATGCTTTTTAAGACCCTCGCGCTGATCTCTGGGGTGCCCATGTAGACGATTCTCATCTCGCCTTTGCTTTCAAATCTCATGCCCGCTCTCCTTAGCAAAGAGGATTTTACACCTTCTTGCCCTCTCCCCGTAGGGGGAAGGAAGCAAGAGGGTGCAAAGACAGGCGAACAGGGGTAGAATCTTGCCCATGAAGAAAGACAAATATCCCCGTCTTTAGGATTTAACACCCCAAAATTTAGGATTTGAAAATTTTTTCAAGAA
>CAVFEQ010000048.1:0-13021 GCA_963621535.1 Paludibacteraceae bacterium
ACTGCATTTACTCTGAGAAACTGCAATAGCCCCTTTCGGGCGTTTGGGCTTTTCGACGCCCGAAAAGCCAACCAATTTTGGGGTAAATGCAGTTTTTCAGCCCTGCTAAACTGCAATAAGTCCGAGAATACGCCATTTTTAGGGTCGAACTGCATTTACTCTGCAAACTAGCAAGGAATTTTGGCTGGAAATGGTAGCGCTTACTTGCTAGGGAAACGCCGGTAGTAAAATATCGTTAAAAAGAGCGAAAAATGTGCGCGTGGCGCTTTAAATGATGGCTAATTTCGATTATCCTTTTACTCATGGGTAATAAGATTGCCGCCTTAATTCTAGCGGGAGGTAAAGGCACCCGCCTTAAGGCTTTGACGCGAAAAATCGCCAAGCCTGCCGTTTCCTATGGAGGGAAGTATCGAATCATCGATTTCCCTCTCTCCAACTGCGCCAATTCCGGCATCCGTTACGTTGGGGTAGCGACGCAATATCAATCCAGCGCGCTCAACTCCTACATCGGCAATGGTCAGAACTGGGGGATCAACGGAGTTGACTCCCTCTGCTCCGTTCTTTCGCCAAAGCAAACCGAAGAAGGATCCAATTGGTATCGCGGCACCGCGGATGCCGTGTATCAGAACCTCGATTGGCTCGAAGGGGTCGACCCGGAATACGTGCTGATTCTCTCCGGGGACCATATTTATTCCTGCACCTACAATGACATGCTCGCGCAGGTCGAAGAAAGCGGCGCCGACTGCGCCATCATGGTTCAGGAGGTCCCTTGGGAAGAGGCTTCGCGCTTCGGGATTCTCACCGCCAACGAGAAAAACGAGGTGGTGGAGTTCAAAGAGAAGCCCAAAGACCCCAAGTCCAACTTGGCGTCCATGGGTATTTACATCTTCAACTACAAGACGTTAAGAGGCGCTCTCATCACGGACAGCAAAATCGCCAACTCCTCGCATGATTTCGGCAAAGACATCATCCCGAATCTGCTTTCGCAGGGCAAAAAAGTCATCGTTTACCGCTATAACGGGTATTGGCGCGATGTGGGCACGATCGATTCGCTCCACGCCGCCAACATGGATCTTCTTTTAAGCGGGGACCCGAACATCAACCTCTATACGGTCATCCAAAACAATCGCATCTACAGCGAAGACAACCACGCCCGTCCCCAATACATTGCTAAAGGCGCGGTGGTGAAGGATTCCCTCATCAACCAAGGCGCCCAGATTTATGGCGAGGTCGACCATTGCGTCATCTCTAGCGACGTCATCGTGGACGAGGGCTCGATCGTCAAGAACTCCGTTTTGATGAATGGGGTCCATGTCGGAATTGGCTGCAAGGTTTACGACGCGGTCGTCGGGCCTTATAGCACGATCGAGGACGAAGAGGTCATCAACGAAGAACACGAGGGGATCGCCCTCGTCGCCAACGGCAGAAAGAGTGACATGAAATGAACAGCAACATCGTGGGCATCGTCAACTTCCATAACGCCCCGGAAGTCAATCCGCTTACCTCCTCCAGGCCTCTTGGCTCCACTTCTTTCTTGGGGAGATACGCCTTATGCGATTTCGCGCTTTCCAATTTCTGCAACGCGGGCATCAGCAACGTCGGGCTCCTCATCAAGGACCATCCGCGGTCTGTTTTAAAGCACCTAGGGACAATGGATGCTTGGACCACCAACACCAAAATCGGCAAGCAGACGATTCTTTATAACGAACCGGCTCATTTGACCCCCGAATTCAACACCGACGTCCAAAACATCAAGGAAAACGACTGGATTCTTTATGACACGACCGCGACCCAAGTCGTCTTCATGCCTTCTAACCTGGTCATTTCGATCGATATCCGCCCGATTTTGGCCGAGCATATCGCCAATAAACGCAAGATCACCGTGGTTTGCAAGGAAGTCGAGGATCTCTCCAAAGAATTCGTCGGCTCGACGATTGTCACGCTCAATCCAGATGGCTCCGTCACCAGCGTCGCCATTAACGACGGCAAGAAAAAAGGCAAAGGCATCGTCTCGCTTGGCATTCAGATCATCAATCGCCCGGCTTTGGCGGAAATGCTGCAGAAATACCTGCCTCTTTTCCCAAAAGGCACCCTTTCTGATCTTCTTTCCGAGATTAGCAAAGGTCCGGCTTCTAGCTACGTCCGCTACGGCACCCTTTTCCATGGCTACGCGCGCTCAATCGACACCTTTGAGCATTATATGGATTACTCCTTTGAGCTGCTCAACCCGAAGATCGCCGGCCATCTTTTCAAGGAGGAATGGCCGATTTACACCCTTACTCATGACACCCCTCCGGCCCTTTATAGCGAAGGAAGCAAAGTCAGCGATTCCTACATCGCTAACGGAGCCATCATCGAAGGGGAGGTCAGCCATTCGATCGTCGCGCGCAACGTCAAAATCGGCAAAGGCGCGGTCGTGCGCGACTCCATCATCTTCTCCGACGCCAAAATTGGCGAGGGAGCGGTGGTGGAAAACGCCCTTGTGGACAAATTCGCCATCGTCACGCGCAATCAGAAGGTCCTCGGGGAAAAGAAGACCCTTTATGTCGAGCAAGGAGCGATTCTATGAAAATCGCGATGGTCGCAAGCGAGTCCAACCCCTTCTGTAAGACGGGCGGGCTCGCCGATGTCACCCTTGCCCTTTCAAGAGAACTTGTTTCCTTAGGCCACGAGGTCTGCATCGTCTTGCCTTATTATTCCTCGATGCGCCGCCTCCCTCTTGTTAAGATCGAGCGCCTTTTCACATATGAAGTCGACATGTCTTGGCGTAAGCAGGAGGCTGCCCTCTACAAGGCGGTTTATGAAGGGGTCACCTTCTATTTCGTCGGCAACGATTATTATTTCATGCGCGGATCCCTCTATGGGTTTATGGATGATGGCGAGCGCTTCGCCTTTTTCACGATGGCTGTGGAATCTCTTTTCGGCAGGGTTGGCTTTTATCCTGACGTCGTCCACATCCACGATTGGCAGCCCGGCATGCTGCCCCTCATCATCAAAGCCCGCCACAAGGATG
The DNA here is from genome assembly GCA_963621535.1 of Paludibacteraceae bacterium. Taxonomy (GTDB): domain Bacteria; phylum Bacillota_I; class Bacilli_A; order RFN20; family CAG-826; genus Alloenteromonas. The sequence goes on from CAVFEQ010000048.1 coordinate 3,014, forward strand.
ACCCGGTATATGCAAGCGCGAAGACCGTTTTAACTATCCACAATCCCGAATTCAAAGGGATGGTGGACCCTTATTTCCTTGGCGATTTCTACAATCTTCCAAACGATTATTACGAAGATGGGACGACGCGCTACTCCGACATGGTCTCTACCCTCAAAACCGCGGTCATGACCGCCGATAAGATCACGACCGTTTCCCCAACCCACCGCGAAGAGCTTTTGACTTCGCTTTATAGCCGCGGGATGGATGGCCCCTTGAAGCTTAGGGAAAAGGACTTCGTCGGCATCGTCAATGGCGTCGATGAGGCGGAATGGGACCCGGAGACGGATATCGACATCGCGGTGAATTTCAACGCATCGAACTTGACCCAAGGGAAGAAAAAATGCCGCAAAAGCCTCATCGAAGGCACGGGCTTAGTGGATAATGACGGCCCTTGCTTCGGGCTGGTCTCTCGTTTGACCTCGCAAAAAGGGATTCACCTCGTCGCGAAAATCGGGCGGGAACTGCTGCAAAAAGGCGCCATGCTCTTCCTTGTTGGAAGCGGAGAGGAAGCGCTTGAGCGCTCGCTCCAGTCTTTGCAATCTGAGTTCCCCGAAACCTGCTGCATCTATTTGGGCTACAACAACACTTTGGCCCATAAAGTCTACGCGGGATGCGACTTCTTCTTGATGCCATCTCTATTCGAGCCCTGCGGCATCGGACAGATGATCGCTGAAAGATATGGCAATCTGCCTATTGCTAGAGACACAGGCGGCCTCCACGACACCATCGCCTCTTATCCGGAGAACGGCTCCAAATCGACAGGGTTTCTCTTCCGCGACTTCGATGAAGGCGGGCTTCGCTACGCCTGCGATCAGGCTTTGGAAGTGTATTCTTCCCCGCAAAAACTCCGCAAAATGCGCCTAAACGCCATGAAGCAAGACCATGGATGGAAGGCTTCCGCGGAAAAATATCTCGAGCTTTATAAGGCCTCTTGAGACAAAACCCATTGGCCCAGGGGTGAAACCCTGGGCTTTTTTGGTGGCTTAAAACCCCGGCACGGAGCCCCTTCTTTTTCAAAGAAGAGACTATATAATTTCCGTCGTATGAGTTACGACCACAAAAAGATTGAGGGCAAATGGCGGAAGTACTGGGCCGACCATGATACCTTCCATTGCGACACCCGCGATTTCTCCAAGCCCAAGTACTACGCCCTTGACATGTTCCCTTATCCCTCCGGGCAAGGGCTTCACGTCGGCCACCCCGAAGGCTATACGGCCACCGACATCGTCTGCCGCATGAAGAGAATGCAGGGCTATAACGTCCTCCACCCCATGGGCTGGGACGCTTTTGGGCTGCCCGCGGAACAGTTCGCGATCAAAAACAATCAGCACCCTTCCATCTTCACGGATAAGAACATCGCCCATTTCAAGGATCAGATCCAAGCCCTCGGCTTCTCCTATGACTGGAGCAAGGAAATCAAGACCACCGATCCCGCCTATTACAAATGGACTCAGTGGATTTTCCTGCAGCTTTTCAAGCACGACTTAGCTTATGTCGCCGATGTTCCGGTCAATTATTGCCCCGAGCTTGGGACGGTTCTTGCCAATGAAGAAGTGATCGACGGCAAATCCGAGCGGGGAGGCTACCCCGTCATTCGCATGCCGATGAGGCAGTGGATCCTCAAAATCACCGCCTACGCCGACCGTCTTGCCGATGATTTGAAGCTCGTCGACTGGCCTAAGTCGACGATGGAGATGCAAAAGAACTGGATTGGCAAATCCACCGGCGTCTCCATTTCCTTCCAAATCGATGGGAGAGAGGAGTCTTTCGATGTGTTCACCACGCGCGTCGATACCCTTTTTGGCTGCACCTATTGCTGCCTTGCTCCTGAGCATCCCTTAGTCCAAAAACTCGTGACTCCCGAGCAAAAAGAAGCGGTGGAGGCGTATGTTGAGGAAGCCAGCCACAAATCAGATCTCTCTAGGACGGGAACCCAGCAAGAGAAGACCGGGGTCTTCCTTGGGGTTTATGCGATCAACCCGATTAATCAGACGAAGATCCCCGTTTATATCGCTGACTATGTCCTTGGGTCCTATGGCTCAGGCGCCGTCATGGCGGTCCCCGCCCACGACACCAGAGACTACGCTTTCGCCAAAAAGCACGATCTCCCCATCATTCAGGTCATCGAAGGCGATATTTCCAAAGAGGCGTATACGGGGGATGGCAAACACATCAATTCCGCTTATGCCGACGGGCTAGATATCGAAGGGGCGAAAGAGGCGATTACCAAGAAACTCGTGGAGCTTAAAAAAGGCAAGATCGTCGTCAATTATAAGCTGCGTGACTGGATTTTCTCCCGCCAGCGTTATTGGGGCGAGCCCATCCCCATCGTGAAGCTCGATGACGGGACCGAATTCCCTCTTCCCGAGGATCAGCTCCCGCTCACTCTGCCCGACATGGATAACTATCAGCCTAGCAAAGATGGCAAGCCCCCTTTGTCTAAGGCCCCTTCCTCTTGGCTGGACTACCAGACAAGCGATGGCAGGCACGGGCAAAGAGAGACCAACACGATGCCGCAATGGGCCGGCTCCTGCTGGTATTACATCCGCTACATTGATCCGCATAATCCTGACTGCATCGCCGACAAGGAGCTGTTGGACCATTGGCTCCCCGTTGATCTTTATATCGGCGGGGCAGAGCACGCGGTCTTGCATTTGCTTTATGCGCGCTTCTGGCACAAATTCCTCTTCGACATCGGCGCCGTTTCCTGCCCTGAGCCCTTCCAAAAGCTCTATCACCAAGGCATCATTCTCGGCACCAACGGCGAGAAGATGTCCAAATCCAAAGGCAACGTCGTCAATCCTGACGAGATCGTCGAGAATTCCGGCGCGGACTCCCTGCGCTTGTTTGAGATGTTCGCCGGGCCTCTTGCCGAGATGAAGCCCTGGTCCACGACCGGGCTTAATGGGGCGAGGAAGTTCCTCGAAAGGGCGTATCGCCTTATCGATGAGGAGGAATTCTCCTCCAAATGGAGCGAGGTCAATTCCGGGGAGCTAGATTATTCCTACAACGCCCTCGTGAAGAAAGTCAGTGAGGACTTCGCCTCGCTTTCCTTCAACACCGCCATCAGCGCCATGATGGTTTTCGTCAACGACTGCTACAAAGCCAATTCTTTGTATAAACCATATCTAGAAGGCTTCGTGAAGATGCTCTCTTGCGTCTGCCCCTTCATCGGGGAAGAGATGTGGGAGAAGCTTGGCCACAGGGAGAGCTTAGCTTACGAAGCTTGGCCAAGCTATGACGAGAGCAAGCTCGTGAAGCTCACGGTCAAGATCGCGGTCTCCGTCAACGGAAAGATGAGGGACGTGATTGAGATTTCCCCTGAAGCGAGCCAAGATGAGGCTCTCTCTCTTGCCTCTTCTAGCGAGAAGCTCAAGCCTTGGATCGAAGGCAAGACGATTAAGAAGGTCATCTTCGTCAAGGGCAGGATATTGAACCTCGTCGTCGCTTAAAAACAATTTGGAGGCGCGTTAAAGGCGCCTCTTTTTACGTCGATTTTACTTAGTCTGGCGCCTTTGAAACGCTTTCATTGACCTTGCTTTTGCGCGCGCGTATATAATGAAGCGTCAAGGAAGACCGCCATGGAAATCAAACTCGTAGGCCTGACCAAAACCTTTCCCGGGAATCCCAAAAAGAAAATCGAGGCGAATGTTGCCGTCGATTCTTTAAGCTGCCAAATCGAAGACGGGGAGCTCCTCGGGCTTCTTGGCCCCAGTGGCTGCGGCAAAAGCACGACCCTTTATATGATCGCCGGGCTCAAAGATCCTAGCGATGGCCAGATTTTCTTCGGGGAGCAGGAAGTCACCTTTTTGCCGCCTGAGAAAAGAGGGATTGGCCTCGTTTTCCAAAACTACGCCCTTTACCCTCACATGAACGTCTACAAGAACATCGAGTTCCCTTTGACGAATCTGAAGGTAGAGGAGAACGAGAAGGATTATTCCTATCTTTTCGAGAAGGCGCTTCAAGAAGTGCTTTCTAAAGGCGAAGAACTGAAAAAGGCGCTTGGTGCAGAACAGAAAGAAGGGGCCGCAGATCGCTTGAAGGAAGCCTTTGGCATCTCTTCCTCTCTTGCTTCTTATCTTCTGTCTTTGAAGCTTCTTGATGGGGACAATTTCCAAGAAACGGTGCAGAAAGCCTATGAAATGAGCCGGAAGAGGCAAGGCGAAATCACTGCAAAACTCGCCAAAAAAGGTCTTTCTATCAACGAAAAGGGAGAGATTCTCCGCGAAGGGAAGACCAAGCTGATCAAGCGCTCCTTAAGCAAAGACGAAACCGAAAAAATGGTTTATGAAGCCGCTAAACTCGTGCAGATCCAAGACTATTTAGACCGCAAGCCCAGTGAGCTTAGCGGCGGCCAGCAGCAAAGGGTGGCCATCGCGCGCGCCCTAGTGAAGAAACCGAAGGTGCTGCTTCTTGATGAACCTCTTTCCAACCTTGACGCAAGGCTCCGCATAAAGACCCGCGAAGAGATCAGGCGCATCCAGCAGGAGACGCATATCACGACCCTTTTCGTCACCCACGATCAAGAGGAGGCGATGTCCATCTGCGACCGCATCCTCCTGATGAAAGAGGGCAAGATGATTCAAACCGCCGCCCCGCAGGAGATTTACCGTAACCCCAATTGTTTATTCGCCGCCAAATTCCTAGGCAATCCGCCTATCAATGTGTTCCATGGGATGATCTCAGACAACGCTTTGTTTGTCGGCAAGGAAAAAATACTTGATTTAGAGACCCCTCACGAAGACCAGGAGGTCTTTGTCGCCATTCGCCCGGAGGCTTTCCTGATGGGGCCAGGAGTCGAAGAAGGGCAAAAAACGCTCACGCTGAATTGCCTGAAGGTCCTCACGCAAGGCCGCGATCTTTGCCTTGTCTGCTCTCATGAGGCGATGGAAGGCGACAAACTTAAGCTCATCGTCGACAGCGATCTTGAGGTGAAGGAAGGAAAAATCAAATTCGCGCTGAGGAAAAACAAGATTTTCATCTTCGACAAAGAAAGCGAGGGAAGAATTCCTCTTTAAGGCCATGAGCGAAGAACGGAACAACTGGAAAGCTTGGCTATATCTTGCTCCCGTCCTTTTGCTGATGGCCGTTTTCACTTTCTATCCAATCCTCAACACTTTCGTCGTTTCCTTCATGAAGGATTACGACTCAATGGAAGGCACTTCCAGCGGGTTTTCCTTCTTCAATTACGGTTATGTCCTTGGCATAGCCGCGAATAACGACGTCGGCATCACAAACAACGACTTCTTCTCTTGGACTTCCCCTTCGGCCTTCTCCAACACGATGTTCATCACCTTCGTGACGGTGCCAATCTCTGTCATCTTGGCTTTGGTGATCGCCGTGGCCATCCATTCGATCAAGGCCCTGAAGCATTTCTTCCAAACCGTCTTTTTCATGCCTTACGTCACCAACGTCATCGCCATCGGCATGGTGTTCGGGGTTCTTTTCTCCAATAACGGCGTCTTCAACAAAATCTTCGGATTAACGACCCCGTGGCTTGATTCGGGTTCTTCAACCTGGGGCAGCTGCATGTTCGTGCTTTGCCTTTACATCATTTGGACGGCTTTGCCTTATAAGATTTTGATTTTCCTTTCCGGGCTGCAGGGGATCGACCAGCAATACTATGACGCGGCTAGAGTCGATGGGGCAGGAAAATTCAAGACCAGTTTGAAGATCACCGTCCCTTTATTGTCCCCGCAGATCCTTTATATCACGGTCACTTCGTTCATCTCCGGATTCAAGGAATATGCCTCGATCGTGGGGCTGCTTGGACGCAGCTACTCAAGCGATGGCAACACGCACGATCTTTACACGATCGTTTACTACATCATGGATATCATGAACGGCCAGCAAGGGGATGCGAGCACGATGACCCAATTCGCCTCCGCGGCCGCGGTGATCCTTTTCTTAGTCATCCTTGTTTTCACGATCATCGAGCTGCAGATCTCCAAAAAGAAGGTGGTGTATTGATATGAAGCCTTCTAAGATCACGACAAAACTCGTCTTGGTTCCTGCTTCCTCAAAGTCGAAGGACGTTAAAAAAGAGACCAAAAGAGCGCGAGCTCTGCAAATCGTGCGGACCTCGTTTGTTTATCTTTTCCTCTCCCTCGCCGCCGTGCTTTGCATCTTCCCCTTCTATTACATGATCGCCGCCTCGACCATGAGCCATGAAGAAGTCTCCTCCGGGCAAATTTGGCTTTCCTTTGCGACGATGGGGGAGAATTTCATCAACAATTACACCCAAACCATCACCAGGCTCCAATTCTTCTCGCACGTGGGAACCACTCTTCTTGTGGCCGTCACGACGACCGTGCTGCAATTATTGACGACGATCCTGGCTTCTTTTGCTTTCGCCAAGCTCCACTTCAAGGGGAAAGATGTCCTTTTCCTCATTTTGCTTTCCGCGATGATGATCCCGGGCGAGATGCTTGCGATTACGAATTATTCGACTTTCTCCAATCTTGGGCTAGTCTCGGTGAAACAAACCTATTTCCAAGCGGTTGTGACGATGATTCTGCCCATGATCTCCTCCATTTTCTTCATTTTTCTGCTCCGGCAGAACTTCAAGCAGATCCCTAATGAGCTCTATCTCGCCTCGAAGGTCGACGGAAAAAGCGACTGGCAGTTCCTTTGGAAAGTGATGGTTCCTGTGGCCATGCCGACTCTTATCGCCATCACGATTCTTTCGTTCATTTCCAGCTGGAATTCATACGTTTGGCCTTCCTTATCCGTTTTTAACAACAGCTATAACGTCATTTCCGTGATCATCCGCGGGAACGCCTTGGTCTTCCAAGGCCCATCCGGGGTTGAAATCACGAACAACGCCTGGCAAATGAGTGCCGCCGTGCTGACGGTCTTGCCTCTTCTTATTCTGTTTATCATCTTCCGCAAATACATTATGTCCGGTACAGGAAGAGCTGGCATAAAGGGCTAGCGGATTGTGGTAAAATGACGTACGTTGCTGAATGATTGAAAGGAGAAATTAGGATTCATGAAATTCACCAAAAATGTTACGACTTTGGCCTTAGGGCTGATTGCTGCATCTTCGTTGGCGGGCTGCGGCGCGGAGAAAAGCGACTCTTCGAGCAATGAAGAGAAAGTGACCATTTCTTTTTGGAACAACTACAGCGAGGATCCCACCGGCAGGGGGACAGATGACGATGCTTCCTACAAAGCCTATTGGCACATGGTCGATATGATCGAGGAGTTCGAGAAACAGAACCCGAACATCACAGTCAAGACCAAGGCTTACAAGAATTACGGCGCCATCGCCACCGATGTCGATGCCGGGCTTAAGTCAGGCAACACCCCTTCCATGGCCGTCACCTATGGCACCTATGCCTACAACTGGGAGAAATACCTCGTCGACGTCACCGCAAAGGGCGAGGCGATGGAAAAAGATTCCGATATCCTCTCCGACTACATGAAAGCCGAGAAACAGCAGTATGGCGGCAGCAAGTACTACACTCTTCCTTTCGGCAAATCCACGGAAGCCCTCATGCTGAACCATGAAGTCTTCGCCGCCACTGGCGCGAGCGCTGCTGGCGTCGCCCAAGAGAATGGCTATCCCGCCCCGACCGCTATTGAGAGCAAGAAAGAGTATTCCCATCCGGAGACTTTCTCTGACATGATGGATCTCGCCCGGAAAATGAAAGAGGATTACCCTGAGGTCTTCGCCACCCAAAAGAACGACGCTGGCTATTTCACGGCCTGCCCGCTCATCTATGAGACCGCCGAGAACCTCTTCATCACCGTCATGGAAAGCGCCGGCATCCCCTATATGGCGGCTAGCGACAACGCGAGCACCGGCGTCCTCTTCAACAGCGAGAAAGCGAAAGAGGCGATCGTCCAACTCAAGAAATGGAACAACGAAGGCCTTATCTGCGTCTCCGACAACCTCTATTTCACCGACGAATCCAAAGGATATCACGCCTATCCTTCTAGCGTCTTCGCCGATGGCAAATGCTTCATGATCATCGCGACCACCCGCGGCTCCGCCTGGATGGTGGGGGATGGCTATACCGTCGACTACACCAAGCTTCCGAAGTGGGACGCGGATAGCACAATCAAGACCACCTCGCAAGGCGGCTCCATCTGCTTCTTCCAAAAGAGCAACAAAGCCGAGCAAGATGCGGCGATTGCTTTCTATGACTTCCTCAACGAGAAAGACAACCTCGCTAAGCTCTCCGTCGCGACCGATTATTGCCCGATCCGCTCTTCCGCTTACGAGACCGAAGACATCAAAGCCAACGTGCAGGCCTATAAGGCTGGCGTCAGCGCCACTTCTTCGAAAGATGAAAAGACCAAAGCCTATGCCGGCAACGTCCTAGACCTCAACCAGTCCTACGCCAAATCCAGCGAAAGCTTCATGTCGCCCGTCAACAAGTACTCGAGCAATTTCCGCACCGCGGCAAAGAACCTCATCGTCAATGTCTTCAACGACAAAGAAGCCACTACCGATGAGGCGATCAAGACTTTGGTTGATAGCGAATTCGACAAAGCCTACACCGCTACGGTTAAGTAATCATGAATCTTGACGGCTCTTCCAGCCGTCTTCCTTCCTCTCCTTCGGAGGAGTTCCCTCCGAAGGAAGAGAGGAAAGAAGTAAGGCTGCTCAAACAAAGGAAAAAGTGCGATGACGCGCTATGTCTTTTGGTTTTGAGCGGCCTTTCTTTGATTCTCTCAGCGGTCTTTTTCGCGCTTAGTTTCCGCTATAATTTCCTGCGCGAGAAAATCTTTATCCCCGCTTCCCTTGAATTCGTCGTCTGCCTTGTCTGCTTGAGCGTCTTTGCCGCCCTTTCTATTCTTGGCGGCATCAAACTCGCTCTCGCGCTAAAAAACATTCGCGCGCTCCGAAAAGAATAATCGCCTATGATTCAAGAAGAAAAACGAGAAGACTATCTCTTTGAGAAGAAATGCCTTCTGGTTTTGCTTTGCCTTTATTATCTCAATGACGTGAGCTACGAAGGCATCGTGCTGCGGAGCTTCGGCTTCCATTTCGATCCGCGCTGCAACTACAAAGTCATCGTCACCTCGAAAAAGCAGCACATCCATAAATACACCGTCCATATTCATCAAAGAAAGCATGGAGTGAACCTGGAGTCGCTTGATGAGATGGGGAACGTCAATTTCGTTCGCGTGCCTGACCTTGCGAAGGAATACGATCCTTATCGCCCCTTAGCGGGGCTTAACGTCTATTTCGACGGCGATTCCTTTTTGGCCTTAGGCTACATCGAAGGGAAAAAGACCGAGTTACGCTCAGAACAAGGAGAGGAGGGGAGATACTCCTCGCTCCTTGATAAGCTTAATTCGATCAAAGCCGAGAACGAATCCTCGCCTAGTTTCTTGCTTTGGCTCATGAGGCTATACGCCTGCAAACTGCCGCTTGATCTGGTGATCGGGGCTGGCATCAATAAAGACTACGGGGCAAAGGATTGGAAAGAGCTCATCTCCACCTTAAGCGCCTCTTATTATGGCTCTAGCTCTAAGAAGGCCGATGAGATGAAGCGCTACGTCGGCGAGGAGCTGTTCACTTCGCCTGTTTTGATGAAGAACTCGGGCTACAAGCTTTACGAAGAGCTGAACCACGAGCTTTACGAATTCAAGGAAGCGAAGACTTTTTCCGATCCCGATTCAACCTTGTATAAATGCGTGGACTTTCTTTCTAGCCACCCCGGGACGAATGTCATAACCTATAACTACGACACGAACCTCGAATATCTTCTAAGGAAACGCGGCTTGCTTTACTGCACGATCTACGATGACACGAGCTTCGTCACGAAAAACGCGGTCACCTCGATTTATCATGTCCATGGCTTGTTGCCGTATGGGAAATACGAGGAAGATCGGTTCACCTCCTCCATCGTATTCGGCGAGAGCGACTATTTCGCTTTATACAACAACCCCTATTCCTGGAACATCGCCAAGCAGTTGCATAACTTCAAGTTCAACGCCTGTCTCTTCATC
>CAVFEQ010000049.1:0-12120 GCA_963621535.1 Paludibacteraceae bacterium
TGAGGAGTTTCACGGTTTTTTACGCCGAAAAAATGCCAAAACCGTGAAACTCAATTACCTTGAATTGTTATTGCCTAAGGCTTTGTTAAAGGGTGAAACATTCATTACTAAATTGCTTGAAATTGGTGAGGATGACTTCCTAAACGATGTGGAGGTTATCGGCTGGCTTTACCAATTCTATGTTGCTGATGATAGACAAGAGTTCAGAGACGCAAAGATCGTTACAAAAGATTTAATTCCAACTTTGACCCAGGTGTTTACCCCTGACTGGATCGTCCGTTATATGGCAGAAAACTCCGTCGGTAGGATTTGGATGGAAAGTTATCCTGATTCTTCTTTGAAGTCAGAGATGAAATACTACGTGGAAGACGCTAAACAGGAGGAGGAAGTTCAAAGAAAGATAGACGAAATCAAATACAAGAATGTAAATCCGGAAGAAATCCGCATCATTGAACCTTGCTGTGGCAGCGGCCATATCCTCGTGTATGTATTTGACCTTCTTTATAAAATGTATGAAGAAAAGGGATATACCGCAAGAGAAATCCCAACATTTATTTTAAAGAAAAACTTAGTAGGACTTGAGATAGATAAACGTGCTGCACAGCTTGCTTCTTTCTCCTTAATTATGAAGGCAAGAAGTATCAACTCTCGTTTCTTTAACGATGCTTACTATGTTATTCCAGAAGTCTATGAAATTTGGGATTCCAGAGCATTATTGCATTGCGATTATAAAACGCAACTTCAGGAAATGAAGCTCTTATCCACTGCGGAGATGGATAAAATTGAATGGCTTGTAGAAACATTCCGCTATGCAAAGACGATCGGCTCTCTTTTAAAAGTAGAAAAGAAAGACTTTGCTTCTATTGAAAGCACATTGGACAAAATTAATAAAAATGCGGTTTCCACCATCTTTAATACGTATTTTTTAAACGAAGGAATGGAGTGTTTGCGCCATCTTTTAAGACAAGCAGAAGTCATGTCTTCAAAATACGATGTGATGATTACAAATCCGCCATATCTCGGAATTTCCAAATTGGAATCAGCTTCTAAAACTTATTTGCAAAACAATTATCCAGACAGTAAAGCGGATATGTTCGCCATGTTTATGGAAGCACCGTTTGTAAAAAAGAATGGCTTTATTTCTATGGTAAATCCGGATAGCTGGATGTTCTTGGTTAGCTTCGAACTTTTAAGAAAGAAAATCATAAAAAAACAATCAATTGTAAATATGGTTCATCTGGGGATGGGTGCTTTTGATGCAACCGTTCAAACTACATCTTTTGTAATAAGAAACGCTCCAATTGGTGGCAATGGTGTCTATTTCCGCCTTGTAGACGAAAAAGATAAAGAAGCCGCATTTCTTTCGGGGGGGGTATAACAATGAACATTAGTTGTTATAACGATATACCTAGTAATATTATTGGCTATTGGCTAAGCAAGAAAACTATCGCTAATTTTGCTAAAGGTAGTCCGCTTTCACAATTCGCAGATGCTAGAAATGGCTTTACAACAGGAAATAATGATCTTTTTTTAAGATATTGGCACGAAGTTAAAATATCAAAAATATGTTTTGATGCAACAGATAGTATTTATGCATTTTATACAGGCAAAAAATGGTTTCCTTATAATAAGGGTGGAGAATATCGTAAATGGTATGGTAATCAATCATTTATTATAAATTGGCAAAATGATGGGAAGGATGTTAAAAAATATAATCATCTAGTTCCTAGAAGTTATAACTATATGTTTTTTGAGTCCATTTCATGGTCAAAAATATCTTCTGGCGCAATATCATTTAGATATTTTCCTAAAGGGTTCATGTTTGACGTGGCAGGATTAAGTTTGTTTTTGAAAGATAATATTTCAATTGATAAAGATTATATACTAGCTTTTTTAAATAGTGCGGTTTGTCAATATTATTTATCGGCCATGTCACCAACCTTAAATTATGAAACCGGTCAAATTTCAAATTTGCCCATTATTATAAGCGAAAATTGTGATATTGGCCAAAAGGTCGAACAATCTATGTTGTGCGTAAATGAAGAATGGGATTCTTTTGAAATATCTTGGGATTTCAAGAAACATCCTTTAATTTAGGAGGAGATTTATGCAAGTAAGATACGAAACAAATCTAAAAAAATTTGATATGATTCCAGGAACACCATTTTCATATTGGTGTCCTAAATATGATATTTTTGAATTTCCTAAATTATCAGAAAACTCTCTAGTGCACGTGAGGGATGAAAAAGTCAGTCTTTATCAATATTTTCAGGATTTTTCCAGTCATGGTAGCGCAATTGAGTGCGCTTTTTCACTGCCAATTGGCTCCCGAGGGCTCCTTTTCGCCTTTTGTTCATGCTTGGCGGTTCGCCAAAAGGCTCTTTCTATAAAAATGCGCCACAGTGTTATGTGGCGCCAATATCACACCAATTCGGATGCTGATCTATCCCTCACGTGCACTAAAGAGTTTTTATCAGAAAACTATGTATCCGGTGGTCGTAATAAAACTCATAATAACGAATTGTATTTAAGAAATTGGTGGGAAATAAGTAATAGAAAAAAATGGCAACCATATGCTAATGGAGGCGATTTTAGACGCTGGTATGGAAATAATTATGATTTAGTTAATTGGTCAGAAGATGCAAAAAACGAATACGATAGTCATGGTGGATTATATAATAAAAAATTTTGGAATAAAGAGGGCATATGTTGGAATTTAATAACATCTTATAAAAATAGTTTCAGAATTAAATCTAGTAGTTTCCATTACAGTTCTGCATCTCCAACTATATTTTCAAATAATAGTTCGTTAAACTTAGAAGTTATCGGGTTTTTAAATACAGAATTAACAGCTTATTTGTTAAATATGCTTAATCCAACATTAAACACAACAGTGTCAGATGTTTTAAATTTACCATTTAAATGCAATTCTTCTATAAAAGTTCAGAACACCGTTTTAGATAATTTGGAATTAACAAAGAAAGATTGGGATTCTTTTGAAACATCATGGGATTTCAAGAAACATCCATTAATTTAGGAGTATTTATGAAAAATAAAGATAAAGCTAAATGGGAAGTAACTTTAAAGAATATTCTGTATTTTGTTAATGAAAACGATCGAGAGAACATGCTTAAAATTTTAAATAAATACAATGATCAACTTCCGGATGGTAAATTTAAAGACCTTATTCAAAAAACAATACTTAACACTAAAAAGAGTTATTATGAAAAAGTTGATTTTTTGATTGATGATATTTTAAAAGGTGGAGCTGATATTGAAAGAAAAAAAGTTCTATCTCAACTTTTAGACGAAATCAAACCAACGGTTGAAAAAGCTGAGAGGAATTTTTGGGATAAACTCAAAGATTTATTTAAGTGGAGTTAATAATGAAGAACAAATGCTTTTTAAAACCCTTTTTTATTGCTATAGGAATAATTGTTCCGATCGCCTCAATCGTATTATTAACATGGTTTGATTTAGGGTCTGTGTTCGAATCGTGGGAAAGTGGAGAAGCTAATCCTGATTGGCGTTACCTATTTTTGATATTGTTTAAACTATCGCTATATATTTTTCCCCCGCTTATTGGAATGTTAGGGTTTTATATAGCTGATTTAAGAAAACCGAAATTCAAATTTATATACTATTTTGTTAAAGCTTTAAATGTTCATTTTCTAGCGTTGCTTAGTATTAAGTTGGTTTGCGATTCTATTTTAGAATTAGATAAGATATGGGGCTTCACTATCTTTAATTCGATTAAAGATGTACAGACGTTAATAGGATATGTTGTTACTTTCGTTATTAAGAAGAACATAAAAATAGAACCAGGCATGGATGAACCTAAAGCTATGCTTATGAATAAGGAGGATTTACACAATGGGTAGATTAATATCGGATAAATATAAAGAATGGGAAGCGGAATGCAACGAGAGATTTAACACGCTCAAGGCTAACGAGGAAGAGCTCAACCGTATTTTTATTGAGATATACGGGTTGCAAGACGAACTAACCCCTGAAGAGGAAGATAAGGACGTTACTGTAAGAAAGGCGGATCTGACGAGAGAAATCAAATCTCTTATTTCCTATCTCATCGGTATTGAAATGGGGCGTTATTCATTAGATGTTGAAGGCTTGGCTTATGCTGGCGGCGAATGGAATCCTATGAACTATGTAACCTATCAGCCAAATGATGATGGAATAGTTCCTATTTATTCTCAACTAGGAATGGAAGATGGCCTTATGACAAAGATTGTTCATCTTATCAAACAAATTTACGGAGAGGATACGTATAAGGAAAATATCGACTTTATTGCCAACGCTCTCGGTAAAAAGAGCGATGAATCTTCTGAAGAAACATTAAATAGATATCTTAATGATGGATTCTATCCCGATCACCTAAAGATATATCAAAAGAGACCTATCTATTGGATGTTTTCATCTGGCAAGAACGGTGCTTTCAAATGTCTTGTTTATCTTCACAGATACGACGAGGATACTTTGGCACGCATCAATTCAAAGTATTTCTTAAATGAATCTGCTCGTTTGAATGCTGAAGTCAATGATACGGCAGCTCAACTTGAAGCGGCTGAAGGCAAAGAGAAACTTAGACTCGACAAGGTTTATAAGACTCTTGCGGCAAAGCAAAAAGAAATGCTTGAGTATGGTTGGGTATTAGACCATATGGCGAGCAAATATATTCCTTTGGATTTGGATGACGGCGTAAAGGTCAACTATGCCAAGTTCCAAGAAATCGAAATAGTAAACGATAACGGAGTAAAAGTGAAAAAAGACTTATTAGCTCCTATTAAGTAAAAGGAGGTCACAAGATGGCAAGTATAGATTATCAAGGTGCTAAAACGGAAATTGAAAACATCTTTGCCGATGCCGATACACAAAGAAAAATAATCTTCTGGTATGACGCTCCTCAAAACTTCAAAGAAGATATCGAAAATGATACCTTCAACAACTGCAAGGTCCTTATCTGCGATCAGAACGAATTTGAAATCAAAAAGACAATCGAACACGATGATCTGACATCTAATTTCCTTGTCTATGTTCCAACCGAGAGACCTGCCGACACAGAAAACTGGCTCTTGGATATTCTTATGTATAGTGAAGAGTACTATGCGGATACCGTCGCTCTTACTATGCGTAGGCTTGGAATAGCAAATACCGATCTTAGAAAAGTAATCGAAAACCACGTCAAATTCTTCGATAGCGAAGCCAGAACCAAGAAATTAAATACATATGTTGCGGTTAATGATGAAACGACGCCAAATGAACTTCGCGTTGCCATGATGGCTGTATTAGTCAAGGCAGAAGCCAACAATATCGAATCGATATTAAAGGAATTGGTCTTTGAGGGCGGCGAACACGCAAAGTACAAAGAGCTGGTTAAGTTCCGCTTCGAGGACGCTTTCTGGAATGCTGTATGCGATCTGTACAACTATGACGGCGATTTGAAAATTGAAACCCTTATTAAGAGGTTCATGTTTACGGCCTTCATTGAGCAGACTGTAGGCCAAAACAAGGATGCAAGCAATCCGTTCGACAATATGGCTTCTTTCTACAATCAATACCTCATCACGGGCAAGGGCGTAAATGATGCCAAATTCTTTATCGGCGGCATCAAGTCCGACGAAAGATACGAGGGATTGCAAGGCAGTTTATCTATCGATTTGAAGATCGAAGGATTGATTTCAACCAAGGACATTGGTGCCATTCAATTTGCGGATGTCTTTGAATGCGTGGATATCGACATCATTGCAAAGATCGCATCCAGTTTGACTCAAGGCAGTCTCGAATATGATGCCTTTGAAAGAGTCATAATGAACAGATGCAATTCCATGTGGTACGAGAAGCATAAGGACGAATACGGATTGTTGCTTGCGACCGTCAGATTTTTAAGATGCTTAGACAAGCCTATCCCCAAAGATCAAGACGTCAACGAGTACATCAACAAATACATAAGTGAGTATTACAAAATCGACGCCGAATATCGAAGAGCTGTGACGTGCTTCCGCAACATAGAAAATCCCACTGAGGAGTTTGAGGGATTGATTGAGGTGATAGAGAATAGCTATCAGATTAAATATCTCGATGTTCTTGGACCAGAGTACAGCAAAGCATTATCCAAACAAAGCGAGTGGGAGTTTGCTGCTATAAATTTATCCGAAGATTTCTACAAAGCCATTCAAAAGAATCCGACAAAGAAGATGTTTGTTATCATTTCGGATGCCTTGCGCTATGAGATTGGCGAGGAAATTTATGAGAAAATAAAAATCAATAAGGTGTTGAAAGGCGGCGCGGAAATCAGCTACATGGTATCGCCATTGCCTTCAATCACGTCTTTTGGCATGGCAGCTTTGTTGCCTCATAAAACCATCGAATACGACAACAAGCAGGTATACGTGGATGGAATGTCCACAAACGGGGTCGCGCAAAGAGATGCTGTTTTAAAGGCGAAGAATCCAAGCTATGCCGCTATTTCATATGAGGATATCAACGGTTTTACTCGCCAAGAATTAAGAGCCTTCAGCGCTGAGCACAATCTCGTTTACATCTACCACAATGTAATGGATAACGCAGGCGAGCACAACGAAAGCAAGGTATTCGATGTCGCCGAAACCTGCGTCGAGGAAATCATCTCCTTAATAAAGAAACTATATAACACACTACAGATCTCCAATTTCTATATCACAGCCGATCATGGATTTATTTATAGAAGAAACCAGGTTTTAGAGTCCAACAAGTATTCAAATATCGTATCGCTTGGTGCCAGCGAAACTTCTAAGAGGTATTTGATTACCGATGATGCATCGATCCAAGTGCCTTGCACGAACGAAGCCAGGCTTAGCAGAGTTTCAAACGGTGAGTACAAGGTCATTGCGCCTTGGGGCTACGACTTATTCAAAACCCAAGGAAACGGCATTCAGTATGTTCACGGCGGAACGTCTCTTCAGGAGACGATTGTTCCGTTGATCCATGTAAGCGAATTGCGTTCCAGAGCGGATATCCAAATCGCTAGACCAGTAAGCGTAATGCTTAAGAGCATCACCAGAAAAATCACAAACAGAAGTTTCACTTTAGAATTCGAGCAGATGGAAAAAGTGGAAGAGAATAAACATGCAATTACATGTGAGACCTATATTGTCGATGATTTGGGCGAGAAAGTATCCAATGAATACAAGTTCGTCGCCAATTCCTCGAACGATGATTTAGAGACAAGGGTTACGAAAATTAGATTTACTTTAAAGAACATTCAATTCGATAGGAACAAGCCTTACTTTCTTATCTTAAAGAATGTCGAAGAGGACGAATATATCGAAAAGACTCAGTTCAGCATCGATATCATTCAGTTCAAAATGTTTTAGGAAGGAGTGAAGCATCATGGATAATTTAGATAAAAAGGTATTTGAATTATTTTCTGGAAGAGTAGTGCCTAAGGGCGCCACTAAGAAAATCAAAAACAGCGCCAACGTTCCGACATACGTATTGGAATACCTTTTAGGCACTTACTGCACATCAGACGATGAGGCCGAAATACAAGAGGGCATTGCCACGGTCAAGAGAATCTTGTCGGACAACTACGTTCGCCCTGATGAAGCGGAAAAAATAAAAGCCAAAATCAAGGAGAACGGTAATCACACCGTCATCGATAAGATTAGCGTAAAGCTTAATGAAAGAACCGACCAATTCGAAGCCGATTTCCTGTTCTTGGGAATTCATGGGATCTACGTTCACCCGAAGTACGTCAGAGAATTCGAGAAGCTTTTAGCCGGCGGAATATGGTGCATCGTCGATCTCTCGTACTTATTTAGCGAAGACGACAAGAAGCAAAGCCCGTTCGTAATAAACGATATCACTCCTATACAAATGCCTAACCTAGACAAAAACGAGATCATTGAGGCCAGGCAGCAATTCACCAAGGACGAATGGATCGATTTGATTCTTCGTTCCACAGGAATGGAACCCACTCAGTTTGAATACAGAGTTAAGTGGCACTTGCTTGCAAGATTGGTTCCTCTTGTTGAAAACAATGTGAACATCTGTGAACTTGGGCCTAGAGGAACGGGCAAGTCCCATATCTACAAGGAGCTGTCTCCTAATTCTATCCTGGTCTCGGGTGGGCAGACAACAGTGGCTAACCTTTTCTACAATATGGGTAGAAGGCAAGTTGGTCTAGTTGGTCTTTGGGACTGCGTTGCATTCGATGAAGTCGCGGGCATATCTTTTAAGGATAAAGACGGCGTGCAAATCATGAAGGACTACATGGCCTCAGGATCTTTCGCCAGAGGCAAGGATGCTATTCAAGCAAATGCATCTATGGTATTTGTCGGTAACATCAACCAAAGCGTGGACTCATTGCTAAAAACATCTCACTTATTTGAACCGTTCCCAGAAGCGATGATCGACAGTGCGTTCTTCGATCGTATGCATTGCTATATCCCTGGATGGGAGATCCCTAAGATGAGGCCGGAGTACTTCACCGATAACTACGGTTTTATTTCAGATTATCTAGCAGAGTTCTTGAGAGAAATGAGAAAGGTTCCTCAAACAGATGCGTTCGATAAGTATTTCAAATTGGGCAGATGCTTGAACCAAAGAGATACGATTGCGGTTAGAAAGATGGTGTCTGGATTAACTAAGATCATTTATCCTGATGGAAAATTCACCGAAGAGGATATCGAAGAAATCCTTAAGTATGCGATTGAAGGCCGTAGAAGGGTTAAGGAACAGCTTAAGAAAATCGGCGGCATGGAATTCTATGATGTCCAGCTATCCTACGTGAAGCTTTCTGACATGGAAGAAGTATTCGTTCCGGTGCTGGAGCAGGGCGGAGGCCTGTTGATCCTGGAAGGTGTTTGCAAGCCAGGGCATGTATATACAATCGCTCACGGAAGCAATGACATGAAGGGGCTATTTAAACTGGAGACGACTATTGCTGATGGTAATGGTCATCTTGAGGTTTTAGGCATGACTTCATCCAAGGAAGCGAAGGAATCTATCAAGACGGCTCAGAACTACTTTAAGGCGAATGCGAAGCAGATCAGCCAGTCGATTATGGTCGATTCGAAGGATTACATTATGCACATCCAAGACTGCCAGGGCGTTGGCCTTGATAGCAACATTTCTCTTGCCGCTCTAGTTGCGTATTGCAGCTGCGCTTTAAATAGACCAGTTCTTCCTCAATTGGTTGTTCTCGGCTCCATGAGCATCGGTGGTACGTTAAATAAAGTCGAGGAATTAGCAGCCGTTATGCAAGTTGCGTTTGATGCTGGGGCTAAGAGAATATTAATACCTATGAGCAGTGCAGCGGATATCGCAACTGTTCCAGCGGACTTATTTGCGAAATTTCAGTTAAGTTTCTACAGCAGCCCAGAAGACGCTGTTATTAAGTCGCTAGGAATATAGACGAATATTATGAGAGAAAAGAAAAGCTTAGTAGAGGTATTAAATAAAGTCGTCGCGGATATAACGGACAATTACGATAACTATATAGACTTTTACTTACTCTCAAAAACGAGAAGAGTATCTTAGAGAAAGAGATAAACACCTAATTAAATTGGGTTTCTAAATATCGAGATTAAAGCGGCGGTTGATGATTCAGCTGCCGTTTTGCTTTATATATCAATTAAAGGAGGTGGTGCCATATGAATGCTTTTTGACGCTGCAATCGATGCAGCGATTGTTTTTTCTAACGATTAACAGGAGGTGAAAAATATGTTAGGAATTCAACAATTCAAGAAACTCCAAGAATACAAAAAACTTGGAATATCAAAATTAAAGGTCTCAGAGATTTTGAATCTGTCCTACAAAACCGTCTGCAATTGGTGGGACAGGGACGAGGAGTATTTCTATTCGTTTCAGAAAGAGCATGAGTTCATGCTCGACAATTACCGTCAGTACATCATCGAGATACTGAAGATCTGCCCGCAGATAAACAACACGGTGATACTAAGGCGAGTGAAGGAAGAATTCGGGAATATCGGCGTGCCAAATTCCACGTTCTACCGCTATGTGAAAAATGTTAGGGAGCAAACAGGGCTAATAAAGCCAGACAGAGTATTCAAATTAAGGGAATCGACCGATCCTGGATACGAAGGACAGGTTGATTTCGGGCAGTATGTCATGAAGAGCATGTACGGCAACAACGTCAGGATTTATTTCTTCTGCATGACTCTTTCCTTCTCAAGGATGAAATTCGCCTATTTCTCAGCCGAGCCATTCAATGCCAATATGGTCATCAAGGCCCATAACTATGCATTCAAGTACTTTGGTGGCAGGCCTCAGATCCTTGTGTACGATCAAGACAGGACGATGGTGGTGTCGGAGAATCTCGGCGACGTCTTGTTCGTCAAAGAATTCGAGGATTACGTGAAGGAAACAGGCTACAGCATCTATATGTGCAGAGGCTATGATCCGAGCACCAAAGGGAAGGTCGAGAAGACGGTCGATTTCATCAAGCACCTATTCCTTGATGGGAGAATCTATTATGGAATCGATAGGCTGAATGTCGATTGTCTATCTTGGCTTGACACCGAAGGCAACGGGATCATCAACGACACTACGAAACAGGCTCCAAGGGAAATGTTCAAAAGGGAAGCCTCGTCATTGATAAAGGTATACGAGAAGAAGAACGACGAGGTCGTGGTCGTGACGCCTTATCATGACACGGTGCTTTATAAGGGCAACCACTACAAGGTTCCATCAAAGCTAGTAAAAGAATCCGACAGGGTGAGAATCGAGAGATATAACGATAATCTAATCTTCTACCTCGCTTCAACGAACGATATCGTCTGCAAGCACAAGCTGGTCGGCGGAGTCGGGAACATCGTCACCCTTCCTTATGTGGAACATGAGGAACCATCGATTGAAGAAGAGTTATTCGCAATCTACAAAGACAGCGAAACGGCCATCAGGTTTCTGAAAAGGCTGAGGGAGCAGAAATCGAGGTACGTCTATCCGCAATGCAGGAAACTGATCCGCATGAGAAGGTTCTATTCTGATGAGGAGATGATCGAGGGAATGGAATACTGCTTAAAGAAAGATAAATGCAAAGTGCTTGAGCTTGCCTCATTCCTTCTTTATAAGCACGGAGATGAAATTGCTAAGAAATACATTCCCAAGCAGACGTTCAGAAAATACAAGGAAACTAGCTTGGAGATAAAGGAGGAACTTGATGACGGACGTCAATAAAATCAGAGAACTCGCCAAAGAGCTTTGCCTCATGAACATCGCTTCAGGGGAGATCGATATAACAAATGAATGCATTTCCAATATGGATTACCTTTACGACATCTTGTTCAAGGAAGTGCAGATAAGGCACCGGCATAGAGACGAAAGGCTGAAGAAGTCATCAAAGTTGCCTGACAAAAAATTCGACCATGCGAAAATCACCAAAGGTCTCGAATGGCAGCTGAAGAAAATCAGCGAATTCGATTTCCGCAACTGTCATCAAAACATCATCATCGTCGGTGACTGTTCCACAGGCAAGACAAGCCTCGCAGTCGAAATCGGGAAATATGCCATCAACAAAATCGCAAAGGTGTACTACATAAAGCTCGATGATCTGCTGTTCTCGATCAAGGCGAAGAAGAAAACATATGGTCAGGTCGTCAGCTCCGACGTCGTGATCATCGACGAGATGTTCTATACGCCAATCAATGATGAGGAACTTTTGCTGCTTTACAAAACGCTGATATTCCTATCCGAGACTAGAAGTCTGATCTTGGTTACCAACAGGCCATTGTCCAAATGGTCCGAGATGAAAGTGGACCAGCATCTGCTTGAGACATTGAAGCAAAGACTGCTAAGAGACGCTCAGCTGATATCGCTCAAGTAACCGCAAACTGCAATTCTGTCTATATCCATGGCTGTCACCTCCAAATAATGCTGTGGAGATAAAATTGAAGCTGAAACCAATAATTCTCACGAAATACCCAATTATTGGGTAATCACTGAGAATATTTAATATAAAAAAGGGGTAGGGGGGTCTAAATCTCTACCACTATTATACCCGTAATCGGCCTGGGCTTTCGTGCGTAAAAATCCGATTTCAAACGGTGATCTTCTCGATCGTGCAAACCGCCATTGCCAATGGGCTCAAGGCCAGGGAGTATC
>CAVFEQ010000050.1:0-11852 GCA_963621535.1 Paludibacteraceae bacterium
CTGAAAATATTGATAAAGACTGACTTTTTCATCCCTCACGTGCACTAGAGAGTTTATAAAGTTTTTAAAATTCGGCCTAGTATATGCAAAAATTTGGCAATCTTACCCAAACATAAGGAAAGTCGGGCTAAAGTGGTTTAAAATCTCGCTCATGAAAACATTGGCTAAACAAAAACTTTTAAACGCGATATCGTTTTTCGATTTCCCCGGAGAGCTGGAAAAAATAGAAGAAAATCATGTTGGGCATGTGAATGACACATTTGTGCTGACTTTCAAAGAGGGTGACAAAAAGCACCGTTATATCTTCCAAAGAGTAAACGGAACCGTCTTTCCGAACATTGAGAAAGTCATGTCAAACATCATCATCGTGCTTACTTATATGAAGAAAAAGGTCATCGCCGCTGGCGGCGATCCTGACATTGAGACGTTGTCACTGGTCCCAACGAAAAGCGGCGATCGCTATCACAAAGACGACGATGGAAATTTCTTCCGTGCTTACCCCTTTATCGAAGGCTCGGCCTCTTATGATCAAGCCACCCCTGAAATCTTTGGAAAATCCGGATATGCGTTCGGCAAATTCCAACGTGATTTGGACGGCTTTCCAGCCGAGAAACTTTTCGAGGTCATCCCTCACTTCCATGACACCGTCAAACGCTATAACGATTTGGAAGAAAGCATAGCAAACGCCCCAAAAGATAGGCTTGAGATCGCGAAAGATCAGATTGCTTGGGCTAGGGCAAACAAAGAGATTGCAAACTACCTCCTCGGGAAAGAGTTGCCTCTCCGCGTCACCCATAACGACACTAAATTGAATAACGTTTTATTTATCGAAGAGAAAAACGCAACCTGCGTCATCGACCTTGATACGGTCATGCCTGGCTTGTCTTTATATGATTATGGGGATTCCATCCGCTTTGGCGCGAATACCTGCGTCGAGGACGAAGAAGACCTCTCCAAAATCAAACTCGACCTCGTCCGCTTCGAGGCTTATACCAAAGGCTATCTTGAAGGAACAGGTGGAGCTCTTACCCCGGAAGAAATCTCTCTTTTCCCCGAAGCCGGAATCACTCTCACCTATGAATGCGGCATCCGTTTCTTAAAGGATTATCTAGACGGAGACGTTTATTTCAACGTTTCAAAACCCATGCACAATTTGATCCGCGCGAAAGATCAATTCGCATTGGTCGATGATATGAAAAAGAAGCTCCCAGAGATGAGAGCAATCGTCAAGAAACTCTCCGAATAAGGGACCGTGAGCCTCTTATTTTTGTCGATACGCCACCTTGCCGTTCACCACGGTCATTAAAACGTGGAAAGAGGAATCAAGAACGGCAAAGGAGGCTTTTTTTCCGATTTCTAAGCTTCCATAGTCCTTATTGATACGCAAATTTTTCGCAGGGTTAATGGTGAGGAGATTGATAAGATCGTTGTATTGGTATCCGTATTTGCCAGCGATCGGGGCAACATTTCTTAAGGCTTGGTCTAATTTCAAAATAGAAGCGGCAATCGTCCCATCGGGGAGTTTTGCCACGCCACCGGAAACGAAGACCTCTTGCGACCCAAGATGGGCTTTTGCGCCTTCCCCAAGGTATTTGGCCTCGCAGGAGTCGCTGATCATCACGATGTCCTCTTTCTTTTTGGATTTGAACATAAGAGCCAAGGCGTCGGGACAGACGTGATACGTGTCGCAGATGATCTCCGTTTTCACGCCATCTTGGAGCAACCCTTCGCCGGTAATGCCAGGATCGCGATGATGAAACCTGCGTTGAGCGTTGAATAAATGTGTGACGCAGGTAAGGCCTTTGGAAATCCCTTCTTTGAAAAGTTCTGAAGTGCAGTCGCTATGGCCGATGGAAGGGGTGATTCCATGATTGAGACAATATTTGAGGAATTGCGAATCCTTGTCGTTTTCGTAGGCGAAAGTGACCAGACGGACGAGATTCCCGCTTTCCTGATTGAAGCGCTCCAGCAAATTAGCATCAGGGGAGAGAATGTACTTCTCATCCTGCGCGCCTTTATGAATAGGCGAAATGAATGGGCCCTCTAAATGGAGGCCGATGATTTCCGCCCCGGAATGGGGGGTGGAAACGTAATCTTTCACCGCTTTGCAGGAAGCAAGGATTTTCTCTTTGCTTTCAGTCATCGTTGTAGCCAAAAAGGTCGTAACACCTTCTTGCACAAGAGCGTCCGCCATCGTTTGAAGCGAAGAAATCTTGCCATCCATCACATCGCAGCCGTTGGCGCCATGGATGTGCTCATCAATAAAACCAGGGCAAAGATATATGCCTTGATCCATGAGCAGCGCATCATCTGGTTCATTGAAACTTGTAATGCGATCCCCTTCAAAGGAAAGAGATCCTTTCACCACCTTATCAGGAAGGACGAGATTAACGTTTTTAAAGCCTTTATTCATACCGGGAAGATTATATAGCAAAGCCCGCCTAAATGATGGCTATATGCACATGCAAAAGAAATCAAATATAAGGGTTTTGCGCGCATTCGGTTCAAAAAAACCCGCAAAAACGGGTTCTTTTGATTCAGTATGAATTTGAAAGGTTCAAAGAAAAGCGCCTAAGCAGCGAAGCAAAGAAGATTGCCGATCGCCGTCGCCTCTTCCGGCCCTCTACTAACTTTAAGCCCGGTAATGGACTCGGTGAGCTCGTTCAAGATCTCTGCTTTCACCCCGCCGCCGAAGACACAAATGCCGGTGGCTTTTTGCCCCATGATCTCTTCCATATTGGCAATAGCCTTTTTATAGCCAAGAGCCAAGGAATGATAGACGGAGAAGAATAATTCACCGTTGTTTTTTGGGGCGGCGTAACCATTCTCCTTCAAAAGGGAGCAAACGCAATCTTTCATGGACGAAGGGTTAGACAAACGAGAATCAGTAACGTCAAAGAAGCCGGGGTAAGAAGAATTTTCTTTCGCCGAGGAAGTGATCTCCCCAAAAGAAGCGATCGATAGTTCGTCTTTCATGCGGTTGATGATCCACATGCCCATGATGTTTTGCAAGAAACGGACTTGGCCAGGAAAGCTAAGCTCGTTCGTGAATCCCGCCTCATAAGCCTGCTGATGAATAACAGGCTCAGAGAGGATGCAGCCAAGCAAGCTCCAAGTGCCGCTAGAAAGAAGGACTTCTCCCTTCTTCGCACCCGAAGCGTGGAAAGCGGCTGCAGTATCATGTTCTAGCGTCGCATACACTTCGCAGGAATAACCGACTTTTGCGGAGATTTCATCCGTCAAAACACCGATTTTTGTTCCAGCACTGATAATAGGAGCTATCAAATCATCATTAATGCCAAGCAGGTCCAAAACTTGCGGGTTTGGTTTGCCAGTCCTTTCATCAAGCAAAGCGCTAGTGGAAAGAGCGGATAATTCGTTTTGCTTAACGCCAGTGAGCAGATAGCAAAGATAGCTAGGAAGCATCATGAAAGTCTTTGCTTTCGTAAGCTTCCCAGTTTTCTTATCGCAATAAAGTTGATAAACGGAATCAAAGTTCTGCGGATAGACCCCATTGGCCAAGAACAGGGACAAGGGAGTCATGAACTCCTTCTGCGCTTCGAAGGTGCGCACATCGCGATAAGATTGGACTAAGCCAACCCTATCATCGTTCTCATCAAGCAAGGCATAATCAACGCCGAAGCAATCAATCCCCATTTTGCAGGGGACCTTACCAAGGTCCTTTGCGATCTTCATGCCCTTTAG
The DNA here is from genome assembly GCA_963621535.1 of Paludibacteraceae bacterium. Lineage (GTDB taxonomy): Bacteria > Bacillota_I > Bacilli_A > RFN20 > CAG-826 > Alloenteromonas. The sequence continues at coordinate 3,706 of CAVFEQ010000050.1, forward strand.
GATCTCTTCGAAAAGAACGTCGACATCCCAATAGCAATGCCCTTCGCCTTGTTGAACAAGAGGAGTTCTGAAGCGATGAATTTCTTCAAGCTTCATCTCCCCATTTTCAAAATGTGCGAGGATGTGTCTGGCGCTTGTGGCCCCAATATCAACTGCAAGGAAGTATTTCACTCGAGATACCCTGCCTTCGGGGTGAGGTTGAATCCTTTGGCGATCTCCTTGAGGTTCTCGTCGGTAATCACCTGCTTCTTCTCATAAGGAAGAGCCATCAAATACAGCATCGCAGCCTTTTCGACGGTTTCGATGAGACCGAAGGCTTCATCCAAATCGTTTCCGGCGCCATAGATGCCGTGAAGAGTCCAAATAACGCAGCGATATTCTTTCATTTTCTCCGCGGTGTCCACGCCGATTTTGTTGGTTCCGCAAAGTTCCCACGGAAGCACGCCGATGCCTTCGGGGAAAACAACGATCTCTTCGGTCATCGTCCTCCAGAGGTCCTTCGTGAAGCTCTTCTCATCCAGGTCATGGATGGAGGAATAGGTAAGAAGGTTCTGCGGGTGGCAATGCATGATAACATGGTTATTAGGATTGACCTTAAGCCTTGTGGCGTGGCACATCATGTGAGCGAAGATTTCGCTGGTGAATTTGCTGCCATTGGCAAAGCCCCAAAGGACTTCCGCGGTCTTGCGGTCTTCTTTGACGCGGAAGACGCCGGTGTTTTCCTCAGGGTAAGCCTTGGTGTTGCGGAAATATTTCCCGGTGCCGGTGATCGCGAAGACTTTGCCGACAAGAATCGGATCGACTTCAAGAGGGAGAGGGATCTCGCGGAGGACCTTTTTGCCCCCATCGAGATATTCGTCAACATCAGCCTTGTCGAGCAAAACGGAGATATTGCCGCCGTTTCTCTCGTCCCAGCCGAGACGATACATGTTATCAATGATGTCGAGATAATCTTTAAAAGTGCGGCAATCTAAAAAGTTTTTATTCATTTTTCTCATTTCCTTAAAGCGAGAACGCTTTTTTCATAATCTTCGATTTCGCCATACCATTTGCCGTCGGCAGGAACGCCTTCTCTAGCGCAGTACTCGGCGAAAATGTCTCCAAAGGGAAGGGTTTTAAGATCCTCGCTAAGCTGAAGAAGCTTGGTGTGGTCATGATCGTCTTGTGCTTTCTTGAGCAGATCCCAGGGAGTAAGGAGAGAGTTGAGCAATGCCTTTTGAGCGTTGCGGCAGCCGATGACGAGAGCGGCGACGCGGTTGATGGAGGCATCGAAATAATCGAGGCCGATGTCGGTGCGATCATAGGCATCGTTTCTTGCAAGTTCATCGAAAACGGCCTTGAGATCATCGTTGAAGCGGATCACGTGGTCGGAATCCCAACGAACAGGGCGAGAAACATGAAGAGCGATGCGAGGGAGATAGCAAAGAAGGGAAGAAATCTTATCCGCGACGTTTTCGGTCGGATGGAAATGCCCCATATCGAGGAGGCAAAGGATTTGACGGGAAACGGAATAGCCGAGATAGAACTCGTTGGAGCCGACCGTATAGGACTCGATGCCAATGCCGAAGACTTTGCTTTCGACAGCAACGTCGACAAGATTCTTGTCATAAGGATGGGAAAGGATCTCATCAAGAGCCTCGACTAAACGCTTCCTGGGGCCAAAGCGATCCGCAGGATCCTCTTTCATGCCGTCAGGAATCCAGATGTTGCAAAGGCAGCGCTGGCCGGTGGCTTTGGCGAAAGCCTCGGAAACCTTAATGGAATTGACGCAGTGCTCAATCCAATATTTGCGGGTGGCTTCGTCGCTAGAAGAGAGCGAGCAGCCATCATACATGTGTGAAGAGGAGAAACAGGTTGGGTTGAAATCAAGGCCGAGGTTGTTTTTCTTGGCGTAATCAATCCAACGGGCAAAGTTTTTCGCGGTGATGTCTTTGCGATCAACAATATCGTCGGACTCGTAAATGGCGTGAAGATTGATTTTCTTTTTGCCGGGGATGAGCGAGAAAGCCTTATCGAGGTCTTGAACCATTTCCTCATAGTTCCTCGCGCGGCCGGGGTAGTCGCCGGTAGCTTGAATGCCTCCGGTCAGGCTCCCTGAGTTTTCGAAGCCAATAACGTCGTCGAGCTGCCAGCATTGAATGGAAATCGGAGTGGCGGCGGCTTTTTTGAAAGCAGCTTCCACATCCACCCCGTAGGCGGCGTAGGCTTGCTTTGCTTTTTCAAAATCGTTCATAGTAAACCTTCCTTTATTAGTCACATTTTACTATCTTCCTTAGAAGGAACGTTTCCGTTTGCTCATTTTTGCTCATAGGTTGGAAGGTGCGCACAGCCAGGGGAAAAGAGAATCTTAACAAGACGAGAAAACGGCGAAAAACAAGGCCATAATCGATGCTCGTTTCTTTGGAAAAAGATAAACGTTCGCCAAAACAAACTCGTTTCGTTTAGAAGAAGGTAAAGCGATCATAATCACAAAAGTGCCCAAAATCGGTAAAAAGTGCCCAAACTATTTCAAAACCTTTCAAAATAGCCGATAATGAGCAAGATATGCTTGATTTAGAAAGAGATGAGCAGATTCTCGCAATTCTGCAGCAGAAAAAAGCTTGTACGGTCTACGAACTGTCGCAAAAGCTTTATGTCAGCGAATCCACGGTGCGCCGCGACTTGACCAGGATGGAACAAAAGGGGCTGGTGACTCGCACCTTCGGCGGGGCGATCCTCAAATCCACCCCCACCATCGAGGAAACATCTTTTTACCTTCGCGAAAAAGAAAATCTTCAAGTCAAACGCGCCTTAGCTCGGGCGGCGCTCCAATTTATTCAGGATGACTCCGCAGTGTTCCTTGATTCAAGCTCAACAACCCTGCAAATCGCGACCATGTTGAACGATTTCAAGAATTTGCGAATTATCACGAACGGTTTGGCAATTGCAAACGAACTTGTCACCAAAACCAAACATCAGGTCACGTTAATCGGGGGCGACATTCAGCCTGCCTCAAATTCGGTTTTAGGCTCAAGAGCAGAGGCCATGATCGAGGGATATCACGCAAATCTGGCCATTATGTCCACCGCGGGCATCGACCCGGAATTCGGATTTTCTGAGGCCACTGAACAAGGCGCCGACGTTAAAAAGATGATGGCAAAATGCTCGGAGAAGACAATCGTCCTATTCGACGAAACCAAGGTAGACCGCAAGAATCTGGCACGCACTTTCCCTCTTGATCAGGCGAATATCATCATCTCCTCAATCCCCCTGTCTGAAGCATATAAAAAGAAGGCGCCCGAATCGACGTTCGTGATCGCCTCCGCAAACTAAGTTATTCAATCGAGATCTTCCACACAGAAACCTTTGAAAAAGTTAGCGCACATTTTCGGCCAATTTTTCATGTTCTCGCCGAGCAAAGCATGATTTTGGCCAGGGTTTATTTCATTAGACGCAGTTGAAAAACCATGCCATCCAGAGGGGAATAAATGCAATTCGAAGGGGATTTTGCGGGCTTTTAGAGCCGCGGCGTATTGCAGTGAGTTCTCCACGGGGACGATTTCATCCTCAATGCTCGCCGCGATAAAGGCAGGAGCCTGACCTTCGTTGACGTGTTCATGGAGAGAAAGTTTTTGCAAAAGATCATCTTTGTTTTCAAGTCCATTCAAGAGGTTAGTATGACTCGCGCAATGACCGAAAACATGGGAAATCACAGGATAAAGGAGGGCAATCGCTTTAACTTTGCAATCGATGTCTAAGTCGTAATCTTCGGGGATGGTTTTTTCTTCCATGGCGAGATCGCCAACAAGATGGCCGCCAGCCGAAAAGCCGATCACAAAAATTTCGTCGGGATTGACCCAATATTCGTCCGCATGTTTTTTCACGTAATCCACGGCGCAGGCAAGTTCCTTAAGCTGCTCAGGATAAACAGCATCTGGAGAGCATACATAATTCAAGACAAACGTCTGGAATCCACGGGCTAGGAATTGATTCGCGATCGGAAGCCCTTCCCTTTTGCTCGTCATCACATAAGCTCCGCCAGGAACAACGATCAGCGCCGGTCTTTTGAAAGGGATGCCTTCCCCGTCAAAAGGATAAGGCAATATCGAAGGGGTCAATGTGCCGCCCTTCAACGCTGGATATGTTTCAGAAAGATCGATAATGGCCATATTAAGCGGCCTTCCTATTTTGGTACACCAAGGCTGCCGCTCCGTAAATTCCGGCGTCACTACCTAGTTTCGAAACCAAAATATCGACTTTCGGCGAAACTTTTCCGCCGAAACCATATTTTCTTTCCTCAAGATAGCCGCGGATTCTATTTCCGAACCTCTCGCCTTGCTTGGTAAGACCGCCAGAGAAAATCATCGCCTCAGGGCGGAAGATGTTGATGAAATTGATGCATCCTTCGCCAAGATAATGGTAATAATTTTTCATGACCTCGATGGCGGTCGGATCGCCTTGTTCTTCGGCTTCAAAAAGATAGCGGGCATTCATCTCATCGGGATTGGGGCACATTTTCCAAAGCAAGCTGTCTTTATGGGCTTTCATCGCTTTCGCCCCATCACGGCAAAGCGCGCTGGCGGAAGCATAAGCCTCGAGGCATCCTTTTCTGCCGCAAGTGCATTCCCTGCCATCGATTTCCAATAAAGAATGTCCTAACTCCGCGCCTTTTCCTTCATTTCCAGAATAGATCTGGCCATTGATGAAGAGGCCTCCGCCGACGCCCGTCCCAAGAGTAATGAAAACAATGTTTTTATAATTCTTAGCGACGCCGAAAAGCACATCGCCAAGCAAGGCGGCGTTCGCGTCATTCTCAATGAAAACCGGGAGAGAAATGGCTTTTTTGAACATCTCAACGACATGAAAATCGGACCAATGGAGATTGTTCGAATAATCGCAGGTTCCTTTTTCGGGGTTGATCGCACCAGGGCAGCCTATGCCGATGCCGGCGCATCCAGGATGCCCTTCCAAGGCTTTTTTCGTCTCCTCAATCACAAGACCCAGCAGCTCTTCTTGGCTCAAAGACAAATCCACGGGTACTACAAACCGCCCGCTTAAGTTGCCTGCCTCATCCACGAAAGCGGCTTTGATGCTGGTGCCGCCGATATCGATTCCGAGCGCTTCGATTTTATTAGCCATACGTTCTCTCCTAATAGACAAAAAGAGAGGGCCCCTCAAAGAGCCCCCTCAAATACGAATTAAAGATAGTACTTATTGATGACGGAGAGGTCTTTCTCGTCAAGCTCATAGACAAGGGGCTTGCCGGTAGGGATCTCCACTTTGAGAATCTCTTCTGGGGTCAGATGCTCAAGCATCATGACGATAGCCCTCAACGAGTTGCCGTGGGCCGCGATAAGGACCTTTTTCCCCGCTTTGATCTCGGGGGCGATTTTCTCATCGAAATAGGGCTTAACGCGTTTGGCGGTATCGATCAAGCACTCGGTAAGAGGGCAATCGTCGATGGTCATCTCGCCTTTTTTGATAAGATCTTGGTACTTTTCTTGATTGCCGGGCCAGCGTTCATCGTCTTTGGTAAGAGATAAGGGCGGAACATCGGCCGAGCGTCTCCAAATGTGGACTTGCTCTTCGCCCCACTTCTTGGCGGAATCGGCTTTGTTGAGACCTTGCAGAGCGCCGTAATGGCGTTCATTCAGTCTCCAGGAATAGAACTTCGGAATCCCGTTCTCACCCATCTCGCCCAAAGCGAAATTCATGGTGTTGTTGGCGCGCTTAAGCACGGAAGAGAACGCCACATCGAAGGAGTAGCCATTGGCTTTAAGGGCCTTCCCAGCCTCCTTAGCTTCTTCCACGCCTTTGGGGGATAGTTCGACGTCGGTCCAACCGGTGAAGAGGTTAGAGAGGTTCCACTCGGACTGGCCGTGACGGAGCAATACTAATTTGATCATTAATTGTTACCTTCCTTTCGGTACAAGGGGAATTATAGTCGCAGTGAAAGAGACGGAAAAGAATTAACGAGGCAGCTTTTCCGACCAATATTCATAACTCGCCCGGATGGTATCGATATACTGATATTTCTCTTCCCATCCGAGTTTTTTTATCTTCCCGCAGTCGCCTGCGTAAAGCGGCTCATCCGCAGGGCGGAAGAGCTTAGGATCGGCCTCTAGTTCATAATGCACCCCGGTGACTTCTTCAAGGCATTCCACGACGTGGGTCATCGGGAAGATGTGGCTTGAGCAAATGTTATAGGCTTCGCCGGGCTCCCCTTTTTCATCAAGCAAAGCAAGGGCTGAGCAAAGGTCGCGCACATCAAGAATCGCGCGCTTGGCCTTCAAATTCCCGACAACCAGTTTGTTGCCGCCTGTTCTAGAAAGCGCGACGGCCCTTTTCACGAAGTCGCCCGTGATGTCTTGGTCTTTGTTTTTTCCCGTGCAGTTGAACAAGCGAATGCGGATCGCCTTGATTCCGAAATTCTTGAAATATTGGTAGCAGAGAAGATCCTCGGCGGCTTTTGAAACCCCATAAGGATGAAGAGGCAACAAAGGGCAAGATTCATCCGGAAGAGCATCAATCGAATAATTCTTCAAAGCATCGCCGTAAATGGCGGAAGAGGAGATGGCGATGATCTTCGGATCATATCCTGAATAGGCTTTTCTGGCCGCTTTCACCGCCTCAAGAAGCCCAATCGTCCCTTCGGCGTTGACTTCGAAGGTGTAATAAGGATCGTTCCAAGAAGGAACGGGACGGCTTTGCGCGGCAAGATGGTAGATCACATCAGGCAATTCTTTTTCAATGAAGTCCATCATCTTCGCGTGGTCCCTTACGTCAAGTTCCACCATGCGGATGGAGGGGTCGATCTCATTGATGTCGGTGGTCGGCGTGTAATAGCTGCCGACGACGGAATAACCTTTGTTCTTCAAGAACTCGACTAGGTGGCTGCCGACGACTCCGCCGGCCCCGGTAACATAAGCTTTTCTCATGCTTCTTCCTCCTTAAGGTATTCTTCGAGAATGAGTTTAACACGGCGCGATGCCTCCCCGACGTTTGCGGCGTATTCCGTTTCGGGGTGGTCGCAATCGGTGATGACGCGCAACGAGCAATAAGGTACGCCAAAGACGAAAGCGATTTGGGCGAAACAAGCAGATTCCATGTCAATCACCAAAGGATGGAAGGTTTCGATTGTTTCTTTTTTCTTTGGGTCTTCGGGTTTGAAGAAGGTATCGCCAGAAGAGATTTTCCCAAAAGCGCACGATATTCCGGCCTTATTCGCGGCTTTGACCAAAGCATCCCCTAGGCTCTTATCCGCAGGCAAGTCCACTACGTTTATGCCCGAAAGCATCCCTTTCGGATCGCCGATCGCGGAGGTGTCCATGTCGTGCTGAACCAAAGAAGAAGAGACGACGCAAGAAAGGATAGGAGCCCTTTTTCCATCAAGGGAGCCCGCTACGCCGGCATTGACAACGCGATCGACTTTATAAAGAAGAAGGGCCGAGGTTAAGCCAGAACAAGCAAAGCCCTTCCCGATTCCAGAAATCAAGGCAACAAAAGTAATTTTGTCTTTCTGACAAAGCAATATTTCCGCAAAACCGCACTTTTTTCGTTCTAAAACAGCACATTCTTTAAGAAGCGGAGCGGCTTCTTTTTCCATGGCAAAGCAAAAACAAATCATCGCGGCTATTCTATGCTTTTTCTGCCCAAGAAAGAACCGGGTTCACGCTTTGGCTCTTAGTTTTTTAAAAACGAGCAGTTTGGGTTCGTCTCCCCTTAAATCAATATAGGCATACATCCGCCGGGCGCTTTCATCAAAGCAAGATAAGCAGAGTTTTGCGCTTTCAGGCAAAGTGAAAGAGACAGGAAGAAGGTAATCGATAACCGCGCTGCGGTTTTGCCCCGCCTCAATAAAAAAGCCATACCAGCCTTCGCCCCTTATGAGAAAACCTGTTTCAAGCCCGCGGGCCAATGGTTGATGAGCCATTGCGGAGATAACGTGCAATTCGCCCTTGAGCATATAACCTGGATTCTCGGGTTAACATGACGAGGTCGGTACCGCTATCCCAAGAGCTTCATATATTTCAGCCTGTTTGTTGAGTAGCTCGCCGATCCTCAGCGAATGCTGCGCATCCTCAAAGCATTCAAGGACATCCAGCTTATCCAACAGTGCCTGCATGGTATAGCTTTTGTATAAGCCTGATTCCTTCATCTTGTGATCA
>CAVFEQ010000051.1:0-11774 GCA_963621535.1 Paludibacteraceae bacterium
GAGATGGGTCGGAAGCCTTCGTCGGTTCCGTACACAAAATTCTTCAGTGGCCTCCTTTTTTCATGGACATTTTGCAAACTAGAACTTTTTGCTTAAATGATTGGCGATTAAAAATTCCCTGATGATGTATCTTTTTCCTATTTGCCTAGCACCGATGATTATTAAAGTTTTTTTGCCATTTTTAAACCAACCAATTAATTTTCCGTGATCTTTCTGAACATAGAATCATCTTCCTTTCGGTCCTATACATGCCATGTTTGTCCGTTTTTCCAACTATTTTTCATTTGTTTTGTCCGTTTTTCCAACCGGAAACACCATAGATTTGTCCGTTTTTCCAACATTGTTCATCGATTAGAGGTGCTGGTAACGCAGAAAAACTTTACATCAGCAACAAGCATATGACTCGCAAACGTTAAAACTCAAAGGCTCGCAAAAGGCTAGGAAGTCAAATTCCTTGGCCATCGCTAGAGTAGATGCTTTTGCCGTTTAAGAGGCCTCCACGGGAGTTTTGCTTTTATAAGATTCACGCAGCTTTTTGATAAGAGAATCCCCCACTCCTTTCGCCCAGAGGAATTCCTCGAAATCCAAAGGAAACATTCTAATCGTGTCCATATACCCAACCGGGATCAAGATGATTTCGTTAACGTCGACGCCCAGCAAAGATCCGCTCAGCCGTGATGAGGTCTAGGCTTAATAAGGGAAGCCCGGTTTTTTCTTTAAGCTTCTCCCTGTAATAATAAAGGAGCTGAATCTCATCAAAGAAAATCACCGTCTTTCCAGGGACGAGATGAGCACCATCAAAAAGCGATAATTTGTCCAATAAGTCACTGGGTTCTTTCAATTCGGCATAAGCAGCAATCAAGGAAGGATGATCCGCGAAATTCAGATAAATGAAATTCTTAAAGTTTTCCTCGCCGAAGCGTTTAAGCGAAAACGTTTTCCCGATTTGCCGCGCTCCAATAACAAGAAGAGCCTGCTTTCGGTGATTTTTCCAATCAAGAAGATCTCTATCAATTTTTCTTTTTAGCATTTCTGGACCTCAGCCTGATTGCATGTGATTTGCATAAAACTGCAATGGAAAAAAGTCGAAGATTAGGGATTTAACCTATCTTGGCTAATTCAGGGTAAAAAGAAAACCATACTCAATGAGTTTCATAGCTCAAAGGGTATGGTTGTTTTTATTTATCCGATGTTGATGTTATGTAGCTTCTTTTAATAATCATGAGTAATAGCATTACCATCAAGAGCGATAATCCTATAACTATTCCCGACAAGGACATAAATACAGCTGTTGGTAGCCCAAATTGCTGCAAAGCGATATAAATAATGAGAATGACTAAATTCAAGAGCGAAATCAACATTGAAAATGAAGCAGTTGCAAAAGCTTCCTTCGATATTTTCTTTCTTATTTCATCTTTGCTTTCTATTGTTGAAGTTAAAATCGATGTGATGCCAAAAAGAAGAGTAAACATTATAGAGAAAACATTTAATAAGGTATTTGCCATTTCTTTATCAAAGAAATAATCAAAGCCAATAATTACAGAAACCGAAATAGCTATTGGACAGCCGAAGAAAGTCAATAGATCAAACCAATAAATCTTTCCGTTTCTATTGTCCTTGAAAACGGCAAAAGCGTCTTTAATCAATTGTCCACATCGAATCTTTTTATTAAAAAACATCAAAACCAAGGCAACAAATACGATGAATAAACATATCCAAGTTTTTATTCCCATATTACTTTTTCTCCAAAAGCATTAACAAAAATTCATCGGAACATTTTTTAAGTGTTTGAATGAAATTAGCACCTTGTCCAGAAACTTTATCAGTTATATCGAATTGATCAATCAAGCCTTCTAAATCATCCCAAGCAACTCTTTTATGAGTGTTTCCAATTTTAACTGAAACACAAGCGTTGTTATATTGTTGATCATTGACTTCGCTTTTAATTTCTTCAAGTGCTCTTTCTTGAGAAATTTCTTTAAGTTGATATTTCTTCAAAATAGTTTTAATTGATGGGAATATGTGATTTATGTTTAAAGACAATTCTTTAACGACTATTTTCTTGCTTTTTCTTACAGGTTCGTCTGCGATATCAGAAGACTTATTTTCCTCATAAAGAAGTGAGATTTTATCGATATCAAAGACATTATTAGTGCCATCAATATTTGGGGGCATCCAATTCATGTCCATCTTAATGCCTTTATCTCTAAGGATTTGATTTATTGCTGATAAAAAAATCGTTTTGCAACCTGAACCGCCATGGCGATGACATACGCAATAGTATTCATTATCTATCTCATATAGGAAGATATTGTTAGGATAAGTTGCCGCACAATCTTTCTTAAAATTGTATTTTTGATTTTGATTTTTTAAATTGACAATGCGGATAGGGATATCACGTTTGCCAGCAGATGGTGTGATATAGATTCTCTTCATATTTGGTTTTGGATAATCAACACTTTCAATGCTTTCCAATAAGATAATTTTTCCGCCGTTGCTCAGAGATTCGTACTCTGAATTTGATGTTCTGCGTATGAAATCATCCAAAACTTCTGTCAAAATAATAGTTGGAGCTTCATTCTTTTGTATTTTTTCTTTGAGTTCTTCTTTTAAAGGGTTATTTCTCTTCATGTAGGAGAAAACCAAATGATATGCAGTTAAAGTGTGTAAAAAATTATTCATCAGCCTTCTCCTTAATCCTCGTATTTTTTGAAGTTCTCAACTTGAGCAAGAACCTTTGCATAGACGTCTTCAAATGTCATTGGTGGATATCCGTTTCTATTTAAGAGACGAATAACATCAGATTGCAGGCTTGCTTTTATATCGCTCTTTGATGACCAATCTGTATATTTAGACTTATCGTCAACAACGGCTTTTACTTTCTTAGCCAAGTCGATTAACTTCTCTTCCGAATATTCAAATCCGTATTTTTCCTGAATCGCCTTTAAAATGTCATAGAACGCTTTTTCTTCGAAGGTGATGCCCATTTGTTTGAATTCATCTGCATCCTTTTGAAGATCATCCAATATCTTTTGAGCCTCTTCGCTTAAAGAATCGATAAATTCGTTGATGACGTCGTCATTTGACACCATAATTTGACCATCACGTTTGTTGTATCTATCAACCAGATCTTTCATTCGCTTAGAAAACTCTTCAGCCTTAAACTTATTGGTCTTTGAATATCTGCTGATTGCTTTTCTTAGCAATTCGAGAAGCATTTTGAATTTGGTGTTTTTAAACGGAATACCTTGAATCTTCTTCAGGTAGGCATCACTGAAAATCTCGGTTTTAGTGATTTCGCCTTCCTCTTGGTCTTCCATAACAGCTAGGCAAGCATCGACGAGTTTTCTGACTTCATCATTCATTCTCTCGGCGTCAGGAGTCCCTTCTCGACCAAGTTTCAAGATAGCGCTTCTGATGGAGCAGTAAAAATGAAGCCTGAACATTTCCAAGTCTGTAATCCTTGGATCGCCAACGCAGATGTCAAAAGCTTTCTTCATTCTTTGAACCAAGCCCATAAACCTTGTTTCTCTATCTTCGGTTTTCTGGACAAACTCCATGCCCTTATTCAAAGTAAGAAGCCTGTCGAGGTCAGTTCCAGTTTCAAACAAGGAATAGTCGAATCCGTGCATAAGTTCATCTACAAGGGCGAGTTGGTCTTTGAAAATGATGTAGGATGCATCGATTTCGGATACGGGGTTGATGTCGCCGCTGTAAAGTTGCATCGCTTTCGCCAACGATGCTTCAATACCTATATAATCGACAATCAATCCTTTGTCTTTTCCTTCGAATACACGATTAACACGGGAGATGGTTTGAATCAATGTGTGCTTTTCAAGCGGTTTGTCGAGATACATCGTATCCAAACACTCGCAGTCGAAGCCCGTTATCCACATATCGACTACGATAACGATTTTCAAATTTGAATTTTCGTCTTTGAACAATGTTGCCAAATCCTGCTTTTCGGCATCTTCTAGTGCGTTGTACAAATCAGGTTCGTCATTGGCGCCACGAGTGGCGACAAACTTTATCATCTCGACTGGCTTAAGCTTATTTAACTCTTCATAAGATAGCTTTGACTCGTCTTCTTGCGTCTTTTTCTTTATATTCCACTCAGGTCGTTTAGCCAAAATCTTTTCATAGACTTTAAAAGCTATTTTTCGATCGTAGCAGACAATCATTGCCTTGCCTTTGACGGTAGACGCCTCTTTGACTCTCAGTTCATAATGTTTGATGAAATGATCCACAACCAAATCAAGACGGGAATCGTTGTCGATGATGGTTCTAACGGTGGCCATGTCTTTGATGGACTGATTGACTTCGTATTTGTTAGTTCCTTCTTTGAGCTGGTCATTATAGTATCTATCGACAATAGCGAGCTTTGTTTCATCCAAGCGAACGACGGAAGGGCCTGGAAGCAGATCAATGCCGACTGTAGATCCATCGTCTACCGCTTGCTTCATCTTGTAGGAAGCGACAATAGGTCCAAAGACGTTGATAGTTGCATCGATAGGAGTCCCTGTAAAGCCAACATAAGTGGCATTAGGGAATGAATTTCTCAAATAGGTGGCAAAGCCATAATGCTTTTTGATTCCGTCATCCTCAATCTTTAATGTTGCGTCGAGATTGACCTGGGTTCTATGAGCTTCATCCGAAATACAAATGATATTGCTTCTATCACTCAAAAGTTTTACGTTTTCATCAAACTTCTGCACAGTCATAAGGAAGATTCCGCCTGATGTGACTCCTTTGACTTTCTGGTTCAATATCTCTCTCGAAGGAACATTCATCGTGTTCTTATCAATCAAATATTCCTTAGAAGCTTCGAAGGTTTCCGATAATTGATCGTCAAGATCGGTCCTATCGGTAAGCAGCACTATGGTTGGGGTGTTTAATTCGCTTGCGGTAGTGAGCCTTCTTGATAGGAAAAGCATGGTGTAGGACTTTCCGCAACCTGTGGCCCCGAAATATGTGCCACCTTTGCCATCACCAGTAGGACGCATGTGATTTTTTATATTTTCAAACAAGAGTTCAGAACCATAGTATTGAGAATACTTAGGCAAAATCATCACATCTTTCTTTGAAGTGTCAGGGAAATACACATAGTGATGAATCACGTTCAATAAAGTGCCATGGTCAAAAAGGCCTTGAACCATTGTCGTCAAACATTCGATTCCGTCTTTGCAATAGTTCTTTCCGTCAGTAGATTTCCAAGGAAAGTAATGCTTATAATCCGCAAATAAAGAACCACACTTTGTATTCACGCCATCAGAAATGACAGAGATAAAAGAAAAACGCATCAAACTTTCAATATCTCTTGTGTACCTTATATGCAGTTGCTCATAGGCATCGTGGAGTTTTACCGTAGCATCGCTAAGATTCTTTAACTCAATGACGGAAACAGGGATACCGTTGATAAAGATAACGATATCAGGTCTTCTTAATGCGTAGTCTTTCACTTCGAATTGATTGACTACCTTGAAGATGTTGTTATCTGCGTTATCAAAATCAAAATATTCGATCAGTTCATTCTTAAGCCCATATTGGCTTCTATCGATGACAATGCCTTTTCTGAGCTCGGCAAGAGTCAGTTTCATTGTTGAATAAAGCGAAGTCCCCTTGGCGAATAAAAGATTATGAAGAACGGAGTCGATTTCGTCTTCTTGCAGATTTAAAGAAGGATATCTTTTGAACAAATATTCCTTGAAGTCGTCAAGCAAGATAATTTCTTCATTCGTCCTATGGATATCGTATCCGCATTCATAGATATATCCTTGCTTTTCAAAGAGGTCTATAACTGCATTTTCAAAGTTGGATTCTGAATATTTATAATCAGCCATATTAATCGCCTCCTTGTGCTTCTAAAATAGAACCACGAATTAGGATAGGACACATAGAAGAGATTTTTTGTTTTAATTCATTAATAAAATCTTTTTTCTTGTTCAATGAATTAAATATTTCAACAATATTATTTTGGATATTTATTGATGGGATGCATATCTTTACATTTTCCATTAAATCATAGCTAAAATTGTTTCGCACACTTGCAATTGAATAAAAATCAGTAGAGCGCAAAAACTCTTGTCTTTTCAACCACATCAGTAAATAATCCGGATTTAATTTGTTTTCGTCCTTAACTTTAAATGTAACGTATATTGGTGAGCAAACGGCCTTTTGTTCCTCTTTATAAAGACCAATTGAACCAACATTTATTCTTGGTGGACTATAAACAAAGTCGTTTTTTTGGAAAATATAATACTTGTCTAAATCTCCTGGTTTTTGATTTGGCGAAATAAAACCATCTTTGCTTATCCCCAAAATATTAACAATCTTTTTATCACTGTTTTTTTGTGAGGTTTCTTCAATATATTTTCCAATTTCTTCTTGCCCATACTTTCTTCTCAAATCTTCAATATAGCCATCGCAGACGAGTTTTAAATCGTCCAGACCCTTTTCGTAAGATCGGAGATTCGCAAGCATTCCTTCATAGATTGCAACATACTTCTTTTGAATTTCAATGGAAGGAATTTCTAATTCTATATCGCAAAACCTGTCCCAATCCAAGTTTGAGCGAACAGAACTATCGCTTAAAAAAGCCCCATATCTATCCATTTCTTTAGAATTAAAAATCATGAAGAAATATAAAGGTAGAACTTTAGGATTTGTAACTTCAAAAGTTGTATAGGCAGGAGAAACTAAAATGGGGAATTCGCCAGTATATATACCAATTCTTATGCAATTATCTCTGCCAGTCTGCATTCCAGAGAAAACAAACCTATTCGGAACAACCACCTTATATTTTTTTCTATCAACATTCGATGTATTTGCCGCTGAGGGCATAAATTCTTTATTGATATTTATTCCGTAGAAAGGATAGTCATTATCTTCTGTATTTTTTGTATCAATAACCGTTATGATGTCTCCAATTTTCATTCTATTCAATGCCATATCCAATACCCTTAAAGGCGTCTTCCAATTGCTTTTGAGAAGCCTTTTCCTCTTGTAATAATTCTTTCATTTCTTTTTGGATACGAGCCATTTCCTTAGGGAAGTCAATCTCCAAGTCGTGATCGATAAACTCGATGTATTTAGACGGAACGAGCGACCACAAAGATTCGTTGTCTTTGAGATTGATGTTTGTTCCGTTTTCTTTTTGCTTTTTATCGGTTACGCCGTTCTTGATTTCGTCGATTGTGCAGCTTTGGCAAAATTCTGGGACATCTTTATAGAGGGTCTTCCACTCAGGAGACTGCCATGCGTTCAAAGTTTTCTTTACTAGTTGCATATCTGTGTCATAGCCAAGTTCCATATAACCTTCACTAGACTTGTGTCCCATTCTTCTCAAATCCATAAACAAGACATCGTTTGTTCTGTCGCGAAGCATGACTTCTTTATCGTCCTGAATGACTTTTCTCGCACCTTTGTTGTTGCTCATGATCCAAAGCGTGACGGAAATATCGGTGTAGTAGAACATCTCTCTTGGAAGGATGATGATGGCTTCTATTTTGCCGTTCTTAATCAAGTTCTTTCTGATTTCGGTAGTATCGGTATCGCCCAACGCACCATTAGCAAGCAAGAACCCCGCAACGCCGTTGAGAGACAATTTTGAAAGCATATGAAGAATCCAAGCATAGTTTGCATTGGAGACGGGAGGCAATCCATAGCCAGCCCAACGATAATCGTTTACAAGTGCGTCTTCGCTTCTCCAATCCTTAAGGTTGAATGGAGGGTTGGCGATGATAAAGTCAAACTTCTCGTTCTTGTGTTGGTCATCGCTGAAAGTATCCGCCTCCTTTTTTCCTAAGTTAGCGGGGATTCCACGAATTCCGAGATTCATTTTGGCAAGTTTCCAAGTATCTGGGTTGGACTCTTGTCCATAAACGGAAATGGAGTTGATGTTGCCTTTGTGGGCTTCGACAAATTTATAGGACTGAACGAACATTCCGCCCGAACCACAGCAAGGATCGTAAACTTTGCCTTTGTATGGCTCTATCAAGGTAGTAATCAAATCGACGATGTTGTCAGGCGTGTAGAATTCGCCTTTTTCATCGGCGGTCTTGATAGCGAATGCATTGAGCATGTATTGATAAGTTTTGCCGATGAGATCGTTCATAGGATGTTCTGCATCTTCATGAATCTTATCGATTTCGTTGATAAGCGATGCGAAGTTAGAGGCAGGAAGAGTTGACTTTCCGTAAGTGCCGATAGGCAATGCACCTTTTAACTGCTCGTTTGAATTTTCGAGCTCCTGTAATGCTTCATCGATGATAAGGCCGATTCTTGCATCTTTTGCGTGGTCCTTGATGTAAGACCATCTAGCTTTTTCAACGATATAAAACACATTCTTTTCCGTATAGAAAGAAGGCATGTCGACTGCGAATGAGTCTTCGGAATTTAAAAGCTCTTCTCTACGCTTTTCAAATTTAAGCGATGCGAACTTCAAGAATACCAGACCCATGACGAAATACATGTAGTTGATGCCGCTCATGTTTGAGCGGAGTTTGTTGCATGATTCCATCAAAACCTGCTCTAACGGTTTTTGCTTCTTTTCCTTTTTTGCTGCCATAATTACTGTTCCTCCCTTTCAAGAACGATATCGTTTTCTTCAAATAGATCGTTTAGCTTTTCTTTGATGATAATAGTTGGTTCATGCTTGCCGTTTTCCCATCTATTTACCGACATAAAAGAAACATTCAAAAGCTTTGCCAAGTCTTCTTGAGATAAATCAAGCTTTGCCCTTAATTTTTTGAGGGCCTTTGGATAATTGTATTTCATGTAGCCTCCTGCTTGTTAAGACAAATATAAACATATTATAACACATTTATCCAAAATCTCCTAACGTTTGACTGCATTTAACTAAAATTTCCGAATCTTCTCAATTTAGTCTCTCCCCTTCGTGGATGAGGCTTTTTCGTTTTTCAGATAAATCCATAGACCAAAACCACCAGTTTTTTTCATCTAACTACTGGAAGGAGAGAAAAAGCAAAAAAGTTTCAAAAAGTGGGTCCGCAAAAAGCACTCCATTTCTCCTAACAGTGAAGGGAACGATAAACGCCATCGAATTCTTTGTCGTTTGTCGCTCCGCTTCCCGTTCACCTATCAGAAAAGCAAAAAAGTTTTTCTAAATAGGTCCGCAAAACGGGTTCCTTTTCTCCGAATAGTGAAGGGGAAAGAAAAAAGATGAATTTTCTCAAATATCGCCCCGACCAAAACGCACGTTTTTTCTCCATATGGTGAGGAAGACACGACTTTCGCAAAGCAGTCGTTAAAGAACCTTGCACAGGATTTCAGCTCACTGGCCAGTGGATGAAACGAATCAAACAAAGGAGGCATTAGAACAATGCATGAAAGAAAACAAAGAGGTACAAACATGGAAGCAGTCATCTATACGGCTGATGCTGTGGATTGCCCAGCCAATTGCAGGTACCCAAAAGAAATGGCGGTCAAAGACGTCGAATCGGCCAAAGAGGCATTCTCGCATGACTATGTATGTGCCAAGTATCAGGATAATCGCAGGAGCATCAAGAACTTCATATCGTCAACCCTTCTCCCTTTCGATATCGACAACGATAGCACCGACGATGAGGCAAAGTGGATCACACCAAAGGACGTGTCTCTCTTCTTCAACGGAGTCCCGTTCATCGTCCATTACTCAAGGAACCACATGAAGGAGAAGAATGGCAAAAAGCCTAGGCCGAAGTTCCACGCGATCTTTCCGATCAAGGAAATCACCGACCACAAGGAATACGAAGGCTATAAGCAACGAGTCTATCAGCTGTTCCCTTACGTGGACGGCAACGCCCTGGATTCCGCCAGATACTTCAACGGCACTCCTAATCCACAAGTAGAGTTCCACGAAGGCGATAGAACCATAGACGAGTTCATCGATGAGATAGAAAAAGCAAACGATGCACTTTCTGACGATTCAATCCCGCAAGGAAAACGAAACGCCACGATGCTGCAGACCGCGGTGAGATTTCTGAAGCGTGACGGAAACACGAAAGAAACGAGGGAGCTCTATCGCAAGGAATCGGAAAAGTGCAAACCATCACTTGAAAAAGACGAGCTGAACGCCATCTGGAGGCAGGCACTCAAATACTACGAGAGGATAAAGGCCCAGCCAAACTACAAAAAGCCAGAGGATTACGTCAAAGGCAAGTTCGATGAGATCATCCCGCTTCCCGACGTGCTCTTGCCAGAATTCCCGATAGATACCCTTCCGAGCGCCGTCAAGGATTACTGCTTGGAAGTCGCCGAAAGCACCCAGACTCCGGCGGACATGGCATGCGTATCGGCTTTGGCCATTTTGGCACTGGCTATGCAGAAGCGTTACAAGGTCGTCGGCAAGACGGACTGGGAGGAGCAATTGTCTCTATACGTGATGATAGTCGCCGAGCCAAGCGACAGAAAATCGGCGGTCCTCTCCCAGATGGTCAAGGTCATCAACGCCTTCGAAGCCAGCTACAACGATAAACATTCCATTGAGCTGCAGAAGAACCATGACGAGCATTCGAGGCTGATCTCCCAGAAGAACAAAATCATCAAGGATCTGGAGAAAGGCAAAGCGACCGATGAGGATTACGATGCCATTATCAGTAAAGTTGCAAGTTTTAAGAAGCTAAATCGCCTTACCCTAACGCTTGACGACGTCACGAGCGAATCGATCGCGGCCAAGATGGACGAGCAAGGCGGGTGCATAGCCATCGTCTCAAGCGAAGGAGGCATGGTGGACATCATCTCCGGCCTCTACTCGAAGAACGTCAACATCGATGTGTATTTGAAAGGCTATTCTGGCGATTCACTGAAGGTGGACAGAATCGGGAGGGATTCGCTTTACATACCGAATCCGAAGCTGACGATTCTTCTTACGGTTCAGCCGAAGGTTCTGGAGAGCTTCATCACCAACCCGACGTTCTCAGGCAGAGGGCTGACGGCGAGATTCCTCTATTCCGTTCCGAAGTCGAGAGTCGGGGCGAGAAAGTTCCGCACCGAGCCCATCGGATACGATTCGAAGGCGAAGTTCAACGATCTCGTCGCAGGCATCCTCAACGAAACGCATGCTTCTACGGCATACATCCATTTGAGCAATGATGCGACAAATCTATTGGAACAGTTCCACGATTCCTTTGAAACAAGATTAGCTGGTGACTTAAAGGAAATCGGCTCATGGGCGGGGAAGCTATGCGGGAACATCCTGCGATTCTCGGCGATCCTGACCCGCGCCAGAGGCATCAGATACGACGAGTTCACAGGCGATCCGTCAAGCAAAGACGACGCGGTGTGGCTCGTGCAGCAAGAGGATATGGCTAACGCCATCAAGCTAGGCGAATACTTCCTCTCCCACGCGCAATGCGCCTTCAATCTGTTGGGGGTCGATCAGCAGGCCAAAGACGCCAAAACGCTTCTTGAGATATTGAGGGAGCACACTCCGCGCCTGAAGGAAGTCAATGCGAGAGCCGTAGCCAGAATCACAGCCAAGCTCGGCAAGAAAGACAGGATCAACGGGGTTTTGTCAATGCTCGCCGACTATGGCTACCTCAAAGAGAAGGAACAGGCCCCTGGATACGGCAGGCCTAGAAGCGAAACCTACCTCGTGAACCCGAAGATCTACGACGACGATGGCGAACCGCCTTAGGGAATGGGGCTTTTGTCAACAATGTCAAAGCGTCAATATAGAAGCATTTTTTAATATATTTATTTATTACTAAATATTACTTGTCGCTCCTAAAAATTGAAACTTCCACGCATGAAGTGGTCTGACAATATTGACAAAA
>CAVFEQ010000052.1:0-11703 GCA_963621535.1 Paludibacteraceae bacterium
TCCTCGCTTCGTCGTCCAATTTCTTGAGATTTGCCATAGCATGATTCTCCTTTTACTTTTGGCAAACCGATCGGGGGACAACAGCATATCCGAAAAAGGGCCGGCCTTGCAAATTCTTGGACCTCGGCCCCGTTCGGTGAGCACTTTGCGATTACTTTGTCAGATAACGAATTCAATGCAAAAGGCATGAACCCGGTTGCCTAGAGAAGAAGGCGGATTATAATTTTCCTCATGGCAAAAATGTCAATCAAATCCTTATTTAGCAAAAGCAAGCCCTATCTCTTGCTTGCTTTGATAAACGTGGCTTTTTTCCTGATTCCCCTAGCCTGCAATTTTTATGTCGATGACGTGAAGATAGAAGACGCGTCGCAAAAGATCGCAAATGTCGCCTCTTCTTTAGACGGCGAGCAGAACACTGTAGCGGTCACGCTAAAAAGCTCAAATGAAGGCAAAACGGATTCGGGATCGAACGTCTTCGGCGTAGATGTCGCGCAATACAACGGGCTCTTCGCGAACTGCCTGCAATTAACCGACGGCTTGCTCGCGTACGATTTGGACTTTTCTTATAACGGGGTCAGCCTAAACGAAGTCAATTATGTGCTGACATCCGGCAGCTTCTCCAACCACCAGGGGAAGCGAGGCACTCTTTTCGACAAATACCAAGTCTATCTCTACAGCACCAAGGCAAACACCAACTATGACGGCGCGAACAATTTTTGCTACATCACCGAAAGAACCGCCCAAAAAATCATGGCTGCCGATCCTGAAATCGCAGATTACGATGGGGTGATCAACAAGACTTTGACTGTTGGATACGGAGATATCGTCCATACCTGGAAAATCGGGAATATCATCATGGACAAAGAGGAGTTCTATTCCCAGATGAGCTTCATCTATGGCGATTTCATCCTTGCCTATATCCACCTCCCGGGTGGCTTAGGCAAGAAGGTTTCTTTGTCCGCCTATTTCGGCTCAAACACTTATCTCAACATGGATAAAGTTTCGTCTTTGTTCTCGCTTGATAACCCGACCTATGAGATCTATCGAGGAAATCTAGGGGGCTGCGAGACGAAGACACTAGATGAGATTGACTCGTTTTTGAACCATTTTTCTTATAATAAAGCCTTAACGATTGTCTATTACATTGAAATAGGCGCGGTTGTCTTGCTGAACGCCTTTTTATCGTGGCTTTATTTCAAAAAGAAAACCGATCTGAAACTGGCCCCATCGTTAATAAGCGGAATCGGATCGTTAATCGTGGTCTACGTTCCTTTTTGGATTGCCTATAAAGCAAGTAGGAACATCTATTGCCTCTCCCATATGGGGGTGCTAGGCCTAATGATCGTCTTCGCCTGCGCGGAAGCCTTCATTTTATTGTTCAACCTATATTTAAGAAGGAAGGAAAAAGAATGAAAAAGCTAAGCCTGAAACGATACTTTACCGGCTTTGACAATGTCATCCGTTCGCTTCTGACGATTGCTCTTTTCCTATTCTTCACGACTTTCCTGCTTTTTGAAGAAAGAGAGAAGCTCAATTATTTGATGTATGCCCCAGCGGCGGCTATGGCGGTCTTGTGCATTGTCTACTACGCGAAAAAGAAAACCCTTCCAAACGTGAAGCCGATGATTTGCGTCTACCTTTTCATCGTCATCGCCTATCTAACCGCTTTAATCGCGAATCCTTTGGCAGCTTTGACCTATAAAACCCTCTTGGTACTCGGCGTATTCGCCACGGCCGTGTATTTAAGCTGTTGCATTATGGGCAACACAAAGACCGTTCTTTACACCTTGCTTTTAGCCAGCATCATCTTCGTTTTGGCTTTCATAGGGGTTTATTTCAAAGACCTCATCAAGCTAAACCTATCCGTTCGCCTCGGGAGCTATTTTGGCAATGAGAACAGCGTTGCCTTTAAATTATCCATATGCGCAGCTTTAATGGCCTCAATCGCGGTCTACGACCGTAAATACTGGCTTTTCCCTTTTGTCCTTCTTGTCTTTGCCCTCGTTTTGACCACAGGCAGTAAGAAAGGCCTGATCTATTTGGCTGTCATTTCGGTTTTTGCCATCCTTTCTTTGTGCAGGAAGCGCATATGGATGGGGATATTGTTTTCCGGGCTATCTATCTTAGTCATGGTTCTTTTCATCGCCTTTATCCCCCAGTTTGCCACGATCAAAGACCGCTTGCTTGATCATATAGCCTATCTCCTCGGACAAGGAAAGGTCTCCGCATCGTCCTTCCAAAGAAGCCTTTATCGCGACAACGCCTTTTATTTGGCTTTCAAAAACCTCTTCATTGGCTATGGGGTCGATGGGTTTGACAGAGCTTCAGGGATTGGCACCTATTCCCACAACAACATCTCTGAACTCATCTGCGATTTCGGCTTATTCGGTTTGCTTTCCTTTTATGGCGTTTTCGTCTATATCGCCTTGACCTTCGGCAACGGCAAAAAGAAGATCGATTCCACGATCGCGTTTTACCTATTGCTTGGCCTTATTCTGCTAACGTCGACCTCGCAGGTATTCTATTACGGCAAAATGACGTTTTGCCTATTCGCGCTCTGCCTATTCGCGAACAACCAAAAAAACCAACAAATGTACAAAATTAGAATCCAGTGAGCCAAACGAAAAAAAGCAACGAACGAAGGAAATAGTATGAAAATCCAAAAATACACAAAAGCCGTGTGGCGTCTATTGACGGACAAAGACTTTCGCTTCCTTTTTTTAGCGAACAGGGGCAAATACGACAAAATGCCCGACGAGGAATATTTGAGGAAGGCGTTCAAGGCGAGCCTTGGCTATGATTTGAACCTTGAAGACCCAAAGACTTTCAACGAGAAGCTCCAATGGCTGAAGCTCAATGATAGGAAGAGGGAATACACGGCGATGGTGGACAAATACCTCGTGAAAAGCTACATCGCCAAAACGATCGGGGAGCAGTATGTCATTCCCACCATCGCCGTCTATGACTCCGCGGAAGAGATCGATTTCGACAAGCTGCCGAACCAATTCGTTTTGAAGTGCAACCATAACTCCGGGCTTGGGATGTACATCTGCAAAGACAAAAGCCAATTGACCGATAAAGAAAAAAAGAAAATAAAAGCGAATTTAGCAAAGGGCCTGGCTCAGGATTATTACCTGGCCTGTAGAGAATGGCCATACAAGGATGTGCAACGGAAAATCATCTGCGAGAAATACATGGAAGACTCAAGCACATCGGAGCTTCGGGATTACAAGTTCTTCTGTTTTAACGGTATCGTCAAATGCTACAAGATTGACTTCGATCGCTTCGTGGAGCATAGAGCCAATTACTTCACCCCGGATGGTGAGCTGATGAAGCTTGGCGAAGAGGAGCGCCCACCTGATTTTAATAAGAAACTGCAGACACCCAGCAATCTTGAACAAATGAAGGAGTTCGCGGAAAAGCTCGCTGAAACGCATCCTTTCCTCCGCGTGGACTTCTACGACGTAGACGGAAAGGTGTATTTCGGAGAATTGACTTTTTACCCTTCAGGCGGCTTTGGAAAATTCGTCTATGATGGGAACGACGATCTTCTCGGCTCGTGGATAAAACTGCCTGAAAAATCGGGGGATGTATTGCCTGATTTATAAAGATTTACTGTGCGTGCTAGATACAACGACCGCTAAACCTGATGTCGCCCCAAAAGCAGACGAAAAGAATAACCACGGTCTTGATGACTACAAATTCTCCTGTTAAATAAAAAACTCATCTCCGACGTGTCGAGTTCGCCTTTCTTCCTGCCCACGTAAGGCTTGCCCGACGAGCCGGATTACTCTACCAAAACCTCCTGGGAACTTTCTTTTTTTGCTAACAATCCAATTGGTGAACTTCCTTTTCTTTAACGCCACCTACATTTACGGAACGCTATCTATGGTCCTTGATGAGATAGCCATCTAAATAAGTGGTATCATTTGCCCCGGAAAACATTTTTCAAGATACCCGCTAACCCGTGAAAATGACCCGCAGACAAAAACTTAGATTAAATACCGCGATGTCCTTGCTGAGCCAGGTCGTCTCCATCGTCTGCGGTTTCATTTTGCCCCGTTACATCCTTCTTTATTTTGGTTCAGACACGAATGGGCTGGTTTCTTCTATCTCGCAGCTTCTCGGGCTGATCGGCTTATGCGAGCTCGGCGTGGGTGCCGTTGTTCAATCTAGCCTTTATAAGCCTCTCGCCGAGGGCGATTTGCTCTCCACGAGCAAAATCATGGTCTCGGCGAAGAAATTCTTCGATAAAGTCGGGATCATCCTAGCCGTATATGTTCTTATCCTTGCTGCCTGTTTCCCTTTCTCGCAGCTGGAGCAATTTGATTTTCTTTTCACTGCCACTCTTATCGGAGCGATGTCCATCAGCTACTTCGCCCAATATTTCTTCGGGATTAGAGAGCAAATTCTCTTAAAGGCCGACCAAAAATCATATGTGGGTCTGGCTCTGCAGATCATCACTCTGATTTTGAATACGGCCATCAGCGTCGTTATCATCAAGCTAGGCGCTTCCATTCAATTGGTAAAGCTAGCTTCTTCCTGCATCTTCCTTATTCGGCCCATTGGCTTAACAATCTATGTCAAAAGGCATTACAAGCTAGACTATAGCCTCAAATTGACCGAAGAGCCCATCAAACAGAAATGGAATGGGCTAGCCCAGCACTTCGCCACCGTCGTTCTAGGCAATACGGACACCATTGTCCTCACCTTCTTTTCAACTCTAGCAAACGTCTCAATCTATAACGTCTATTATCTCGTCATAAACGGGGTCAAATCCCTCGTCACGTCTTTGACTGGAGGACTTGAGTCTTACATCGGGAACATGCTGGCCAAGCAAGAAAGCGAGCAGCTAAACAAAGCCTTTGCCTTCACCGAATGGATTATCCACACGCTCATCGTTTTGGCTTTTACGATGACCGGGCTATTGATCCTGCCTTTCGTCAGCATTTACACATCCGGCATAACCGATGCGGATTATTATGCGCCGGTCTTCGCCATCATGCTCACCGCCGCCACCGCGTCTTATTGCATCCGCCTGCCGTATAGCATCATCGTTTTGGCGGCGGGGCACTATAAGCAAACCCAGTGGAGCGCCATCATCGAAATGGGTCTGAACATCGTGATCTCGATCGCGCTGGTTTTCCCTTTCGGGCTGGTGGGGGTAGCCATCGGCACTTTGGTGTCGATGTCTTACCGCACGGTCTATTATGCCTTTTACCTGAGGAAGAACATCCTTAACCGCAGCATAAGCCATTTCATCAAGCACATCGCGGTCGACTTTTTGACGGTGGCCTGCATGATCGCTGCCTGCTTCTGGATAAAAATCGGTAGCCTTGATTATCTCTCTTGGCTGCTCATGGCCTTAAAAATAGGCCTTTTGTGCCTTGCGGTTTCTTTGATTATCAATATGATTTTCTATCACAAGCATATCGCAGAGATTTGTAGAGGAGCGAAGAACATGTTCAGAAATCGAGGGGGGGGCGTCCTAAGAAAGACTAATTCTCTAGGCAAAGGCAGGTGCGTCTATGCCTGCTGAGCTTCTCATTGGGGCGGATGTGGCCCCAACCTCGAAAAACCTTGGCTTATTTTCCCAAGGGGACGCTTTAGCTTTAGTGGGCCAAGATCTCTTGGACGTTTTATCTCGCGCCTCCTATCGGATCTGCAACATGGAGATCCCTTTAACGGACAAGGAAAGGCCCATCGTTAAACGTGGCCCTAATCTTATTGCCCCGACATCCACGATCGCTGGTTACAAAGCCCTTGGCATAAACTTTGTTACCCTGGCCAACAACCATATCCTCGATCAAGGAGAAGAGGGCCTTGCATCCACGATAAGAGCTTTAGAGCAAAATGGTATCTCCTTTTGCGGGGTGGGCAAAAACCTTTCTGAGGCATCAAAGCCATTCGTCTTTAACTTTGGTAATAAGAAGATAGGGATTTACGCTTGCGCAGAGCATGAATTCACGATCGCGGAAGCCAATAAGCCTGGCGCGAATCCTTATGATCCATTAGAGAGCTTTGATCACGTCACCAGTCTTAAAGCTGAAGTAGATTATGTGATCGTCCTCTACCATGGGGGCAAAGAGCATTATCGATATCCCTCCCCTAATTTGCAGAAAACCTGCCGCAAATTCATCGACAAAGGAGCGAACCTCGTCCTTTGCCAGCATAGCCACATCGTCGGGGCGGAAGAAAAATGGAGCGGTGGCACGATCGTTTATGGGCAAGGCAACTTCCTCTTCGACTGTGGCGAGGGGGAGGGCTTTCAAACGGGGTTGCTGATTAAACTACACAATAATTTGAGCCTATCTTACATCCCCCTCGTTAGGCATGGCTGCTGCGTCAGACTAGCTAGCGAAAGCCAAGCCAAAGAAATCATGGATGGCTTCAATTCAAGATCCGAGGAGATTACCCAAGAAGGGTTCATCGAAGAAAAATACAAGGAATTCGCAGAAAAGATGCTGAATTCCTATTTATTGGGCACATCAGGGAAATCATCAAGCTTCCTTTTCCGGGCCATCAACAAATTAACCGGTCATCGCCTAGAAAAGCTTTGGGTTAAGCGAACCTTCAAAAAGGAGACCTTGCTTGCGATTGAGAACACGGTCGCCTGCGAATGCCATAGAGAGCTATTCCTAAAAGGGGTGAGGGCCAAAAAAGAGGAAAAATCATGAAAAAAGTGCTTCTTGTAGCTCCGGAAGGCATGGCTAAAGGCGGCGTTCAAGCAGTCATGATGAGCATCGTGAGGAATTTAAGCGGGCTCTATCAATTTGACGTCCTTCTCTTCACAAATGAGAAACGATATTACGAAGATGAATTCCTTACATACGGAGGAAACATTTTTCGGATACCTAATTACGAAAAGAATAATCAATTCAGAAGAAAAATCGACCGTTACATCCGCGGTCATCGAATATACAAGAAAACATTAAGAATCTTGAAAGAAAACGGCCCATATGCAGTTGTGCACTGCAACAACGAAAGCGAAGCGGCGTCGGTGCTAAAAGCCGCTTCGACCTTGGGGGTTCCCGTTAGAATATCACACACGCATCGCGTGCATACAAAAGGCCATATTTTAAGCACGCTGATAGATAGACATCGCCAAGGGAGCATAGAGAAATATTCGACATGTAAATTAGGTTGCTCGGATAAGGCCTGTAAATCTTTTTTTAAAAACCCAGATAACGCGGTTGTTGTGCCAAACGCATACGATGAAAACAGGTTTCGTTTTACGCCAAAGACGGCAAATCCCGTCAATGGCCCTCTTAATTTGATGCAAGTCGGATCGTTCAGCCAAAATAAAAACCAATTATTTTCAATTCGCGTTTTGTCGGAAATGAAAAAGCGCGATCAGAAGGCCGTTCTTACACTCGTTGGGTTTGGAGATCAATACAAGGAAGCGCTGATCTCTGAGGCGAAAAGGTTGAATTGTCTTGAGGATGTCCGTTTTTGCCCAAGTGACGCCGATATCCCAACGTTGTTAGGACAATCAGACGTTTTTCTGTTTCCTTCCGTTCTTGAGGGTTTTGGCATTGCGCTAGTTGAAGCCCAAGCAGTAGGTTTGAAATGCTATGCCTCCAAAAGCGTCCCCGTGGACGTCAATTGCGGAGGAGTTATCTATCTCTCCTTAGAAGACGGGCCGGAAGCATGGGCCAAACAAATAATCCAAGATATTCAAGAAGGCAAAGCAAATCACCAAAAGTATGATTGCGAACGTTTTCAGACGAAGGAAATCGTTGGAAGATATAAAGAAATCTATCAGGGCAAAGAATGAATTTCGAGAGAACAAAAAACGCTAAAAGAAACATTGTTTGGTCGAGCATAGGGAAAGTTTTAACATTGCTCGTTCCCTTTGCGATGAGATCCATTGTCTTATATCTTTTGGGGGACCTCTATCTCGGGCTAAGCAGCTTGTTCACATCCGTTTTGCAAGTTTTAAATCTTGCCGAGCTAGGCGTTGGCTCGTCTTTGGCGTTTGCGATGTATAAGCCTGCCGCTGAAGACGACACCGAAAAGCTTCGGGTCCTGTTAAGCCTATATAAGTGGACCTATTTGATTATCGGGGCGATTGTGGCTGTAATAGGCCTTGCTTTGATGCCTTTTTTAAGGAACCTGATAAGCGGAGAAACGCCAGAAGACATCAATATTTATGTTTTGTACGCCATCTATTTGTCATCCACGGTGGCGAGCTATTGGTTTTTTGCATACAAAGGCTCGATATTAACAGTCTATCAGCGCGGCGACATATCGGAAAAGATAGGAATCGTCGTTAATTTAATTACGTATGGAGCGCAAATTGCGACTCTTTATATTTTCAAAAACTATTATGTTTACATCACCATTCATCTCTTATCGGTGATTATCAAAAACGGTGTCGTAGCCATTTTTGTTAGAAGGCTGTATCCAAGCATATATCCCGAAGGCAAACCCTCTAAAGAACTGACGAAAATGGTCTTTAAAAAGGCGGCAGCTGCAATGGGCCACAAAGTTGGCGGCGTTGTTTTGAATTCAATCGACAATATCCTGATTTCTGCTTTTTTAGGTTTGACGTTGGTCGCGCAATACAATAACTACTATTACATCTTTACTTCCGTTTGCGGGGTAATCAGCATTTTAACCACTTCTTTGGTTCCTATCGTCGGCAACTATCTGATCAAAGAGACCAAAGAAAAATCGTACAAGCTGTTCAACGCAATGCAATACGGCCTAACTTTTGTTATTTCGGTTTGCTGTTGTTGCTTCATTGCTCTATATCAGCCTTTTATAGCTTTTTGGGTAGGCGAGGAAAACGTTTTGCCGGTTCTTTTGCCCTTCCTTCTGGTTCTTTTGTTTTTCGTTCAAGAATATAGAGCGATTCTTTTATTGTTTAAAAACGCCGCAGGGATCTGGGAACAGGATCTATGGAAGCCTTGGGCACAAGCGATCGTCAATCTTTTAATAGACATATGGCTTTTGCAAACAATCGGCGTATACGGCGCTCCGATATCATCCATTGTTGCAACTTTCTTCATTGCCTTCTTTGCCGAATCATTCGTTACTCACAAATGCTGTTTTGAGCGGAGTCAGCATAACTTTCTGTTGCAAACGCTGCTTTATATGACTGTGGTGGCGGCTTCCTGCGCTTGTGTATACTTTGTTTGCGGCCTATTCTCATTCGATTCGGCAATCTTGAACATTTTCCTTTATTTAGTCATCGCTGTCTGCGTAGGCAGTTTCTTGTTCTTGAGCACCACCTTCTGGACAAGCGGGTTTAAATCAATTTTGATCTTTATCAAATCCAGAAAGAAAAAAACACTGAAAAACAAGAAAGGGTCCGTGGACGTCAGCAAAGCCTTAAAAGATAACTCTGAGCTAAGCTGACCGCTCTTCTAGTGATGGCGTTTCGCGAATGTAGGTGGCGTATAAATCAACAAAATCATCGTGGCTGAAACCTCTAGAGTTGACGAAAAACTTAGGGCTGTTGCATCAGCTTGGTCACCTAGCAAAACAGCGTGAACCATCCGATTTGTCTAGGCACGTTATCTATGTTTTCATTCTTAAAGAAGTAAGAACATATCTTGCCTAGCTCTTTCCTGCTCTCAGACGTTCCCGCAGGTGTAGTGGTAGGCGATGGAAGCGAAGGACACTCCCGTTCCAGAATTGAAGGTGATCTTCACCATCTTCGCCTTGCCTTCGACGCTTAAAGACACCTCGCTTAGGGAAGAACCTGCCTCCAGGCTCTTGCTCTCTAAGACGGTAGAGGCATCGCTTAGGAAGGAGACGGTGAGGCCTGAGGCGTTCTCTAGCCCTTCGAAGACGACCTTCTTGAAACCAGTACCTATCCTTCCAGCGGCATTGGCATTCTCTCCGGCTAGGGTTTCGTTATAGAGATACCCTCCTTTGAAGGTCGCCTTCTTATTGACGTAGGACGCTCCAAAGAAGGAGAATGTGAGCCCTCCGGCGTAGACTTCGTTTTCTCCTTCCTCTAGCGCAGATCCGATGTCTTGCGCGCTCAAGAGGAAAAAGCGCGTGTCGCTTGTTTCTTCAGCAAGCGCCAGCCTCCCTTTGTTGATGGGGGAGGCGCTTGCTAACGACAAAAGAAGCGCGACGCCTCCTAGGCTAAGTAGCGACAGGGTTTTCCGTTTGGCCATTTTGACTCCTTTCTAGGCAGATAGCCCACTAAGCGGATAAATCGTATGTCGTATCAACGAGCTCAGTATACGGGTCAGGGCTATAGGGACGAATAGTCTAGTTGAACTATCTTTAGGGTTAGATGGGCTTGAAGCCCGTTTACAAAAAAGGGACTTTTGGATCGTTTCTTCCGCATGATTGTTCGCTGCTTGATCCTTGCTTTCTAACGAGCGAATAATTACGTTCTTGTCCTTTGTTTTTGGTTTTTCGCTCAGGCGAAACGGTTACGGTTTAGATGAGCATCTATATTGCTTCTTCTTCGCTACAGGCTAGCTTTTTGAAACGGTCTCATCGGCGGACTGACCTTTAATATATATAGGACAATAGCCGTTGATTACAGGGCGTTTTTCCCGCATTAAGAGCTGACGCAGTGTCTTTTAGTCTCCTAAACAAGATTCCCTGCGGCTAAGAGGCGCCGCCGTTGGCGGGAGGGGACTCCTGGACCTCGGCCCCGTTCGGCGAGCGCTTTGCGATTACTTGGTCAAATAACGCGCATTTTGCAAAAGCTGAAAATGCTTTGGGCGGAGAGATGGGGGGTGTTAAAATATTGGAAATAGATCGGAAGCCCCATCGGTTCCATACGCAAAATTCCTCAACGGCCTCGAAGTTAAATAAAGGAGTAAATTCATATGGCAAAAAAATTAAGATTGATCATAACGAGCCTTTATATAAAGCATGACCAATTTAATAAATTAGGAGTTGTTAATTTCAATGAACTCCAAGAATCTTTAAAGCAGTACATCTCAAGAAGAGGAAATGGGAAAGATTGCGTTTCAATTGTTAGAGCGTTTCCTGTTATGGCTTCTTCAAATACAGCGGATGTTGAACTAACGGCTTTTAACGAGAATATAAACTTTATAAATGAAACTGATGCTTCTGACGGTATTACCGATATTATTGATGACTATATCGATTTAGAATTTAGTCGCATTGTTATAAAGCAGACAAATGGCCCTATCGAAATTAGAGGAGTTTTTGACTGACTATTTTATCTAATTGAAAACTCCTTCGCCTCCGCGTTTATTTGACTTCGCCCTCCTAAAAAATCGATACGTAGAATAGGCGGCTCTTATAAAGGCATTAAGAGAAGCTAAAAGGACTGGCCCGTTTCACTATTTACCAATCAATCCAATCCTTATCCGTTTCGCGTTTTAACAGTCATGAAAATCAAGGAAAGACAAGCCGAGGATATGTTCTTATCTTAAGCAGCCGAAGCTAAGCAATCCTCCTTTTAGGCTTTCCTATCCCCTTTTTTGGTGGTCTTTGCTAAGAAGGGCTCTTGCATTAAGAACGGTGGCGCGCGCCCTAAAAGGCAGGAATGGCACCCCGGCGACGGGGCGTCTTTTCCTTTGGGCTGGAGCGAATCCCTACGCCAATCCAGAGCCCCAAACCTTTTCTTCCGCGCGTTTTTTGTATGCTAAAATGTCCCTAGAAAGGAAGTGAACGCATATGGCAATATATCTCAATCAGAACAACAACAAATTCGTCTCCTACAAGAACGACAATATTTTTGTCGACAAGTCCCTCCTA
>CAVFEQ010000053.1:0-11374 GCA_963621535.1 Paludibacteraceae bacterium
AACAGCGCGCTGCCGAGCTCTTTTCTTTTATGGGGCCCTCTTGGGCCTCTTTTTCGTTTTTTGGCATTTTCCCCGCAAAAGTGGCCTCTTTTCTTTCCCTTTCTTTTCTTGAAAGAAGGTAGAATATGCCCGAGGTAAGTTACTATGGATTTTATCGACGATCTTAATTACCGCGGACTCATTGAGCAATATTCATCCGAGGATTCCGTGCGCGAGCTTCTGAAGGGCAAAACCACCATCTATTGCGGCTTTGATCCAAGCGCTTCTTCGATGCATCTAGGCAATTATGTCATGATCAGCCTCTTGAAGCGTTTTCAACGCGCTGGATACCGCATTGTCGCTGTTGTCGGCGGGGCGACGGGGATGATCGGCGATCCTAGCGGCAAAAGCAAGGAAAGGAATCTTCAGACCAAAGAGATCCTTGAGCAGAATACCGCCTCGATCAAATCCCAGCTTGAGCGTTATATCGATCTAAGCGATCCTGAGAAAGGGATTCTCGTTTCCAACTACGAATGGCTAGGCAATATGGGGGTGATCGATTTCCTCCGCGATTACGGGAAGTTCTTCTCCATCAATTACATGCTTTCGAAAGAGATCGTGAAGTCGCGCCTAGAGGCCGGCATTTCTTTCACGGAATTCGCCTATCAGATCCTCCAATCCGTCGATTTCTACCATCTCCATCATAAATATGGCGTGTCCATGCAAATCGGCGGGAACGATCAGTGGGGGAATCTCACCTCTGGCTTAGAGCTTATCCGCAAAATCGATGGTGAAGGCGAGAAAGTTGAGTGCATGACCGCGAAGCTATTGCTTAGAAGCGATGGCAAGAAGTTTGGAAAATCAGAGAAAGGAGCCTTGTTCCTTGATCCCTCTTTGACCTCTCCTTACGCCCTTTACCAATATTTCATGAACGTGACGGATGAAGATGCGATCCGTTTCTTAAAAGTCTTCTCCTTCCTTTCAAAGGAAGAGATCGAAGAGGTCGCTAGACTCCATTTCGCTAGCCCTGGCGCGCGCATCGGGCAAAAGAAAGTGGCCTATGAAGTCACCAAGGACATTCATGGAGAAGACGCCGCTAAAGAGGCGATCGCCATGACCGAAGCCCTTTTCAAAGGCGATGTGCGGGCGCTTAAAGAAAATGAGATTGAAGATGTCTTTGATGCCAAATATCCGCTTTCTGCAGGGATATTGCTCGAAGATGCGCTCATTGAGACCAAACTCGCTTCAAGCAAAAGGGAAGCGCGCACTTTCCTTAGCGGCAATTCCGTCATGCTTAACGGGGAGAAGGTCAACGATCCTAGGCTCGCCCTTAGCAAAGAAAACGCCCTATATGGTCGTTATCTCATCCTTCGCAGAGGGAAGAAGAACTACGCCTTGGGGGTGCTTGAATGAAGAAGCTTAACGGAAACGACAAAGCAAAGCTGATCTACACCGTTGAGCTTGCCGTTTTTGCTTGCCTCTTCGCGGTTTTGGGGATTCTTTTCCTCGCCGGAGTCTTGCGCACGAGCGCTTGGAAGAAATGGCTTGTCCTAACGGTAGGGACGCTCGGCGCGGTTTGGTGCTTCATCGATTTCTTCTGGTGCCTTAAATCGCCAAAAAGAAGGGCAAAAAACTCAATGCTAGATAAAGCCCTTCCCCTTCCTAACGCCCTCTATGCTTTCGTGGTTAACATCTATTTCTGGGTGAAACTGGCACCCTTCAACGAAGAGAGCGATGCGATGTTCGCCTATTGCCTTGGCGCTTCCTTATGTTATTTCGCCCTCGTTTACGTCATTGAGGCCATCTATCATTGGAAGCATCCGGTTCCTGGCTTAATCGAAGCAGAGAGCCAGATCGAAGAAAAGCCCCAAGAAGAAAAAAGGGAACAAGAAAAGAATTAAGCGGCCTAGAGCCGCTTTTCTTTTGGGACTAGGCAAAAGAAAAAGCCAGGGTTTTCCTGGCTTGCTGCTACTTTGATCAAGCGATTAGAGCTTGCGGTTGTAGAACTCGATGATCTGGCTCTCTTGGATATCCGAGGGGAGCTCGTTGCGCTCAGGGAGACGAACAAACGTCCCGGTGAGCTTTTCGGTGTCAACCTTGACGTAATTCACGATCGCTGGATTGCTTTCGATGGACTCTTTGACGACCTTGAGGGGGCTATCGCCTTTGAAGGAGATCACATCGTTGATGGAGCAGAGATAAGAAGGGACGTCGACTTTCTTGCCGTTGACGAGGACGTGCCCGTGATTGACGAGCTGTCTTGCCCCAGCGCGGGTCCTGGCGAAGCCCATGCGATAAACGAGGTTGTCGAGACGGGATTCGAGGATGCGGAAGAAGGCAAGGCCGGTGACGACGGTCTTATCGGCTTTCGCGATCTTGAACAAGCGGCGGAATTGACGCTCATTCACGCCATAAAGGGTGCGAAGTTTCTGCTTTTCGAGAAGCTGGGTTCCGTATTCGGAAGGCTTTCTCTTGCGGTCTTGGCCGTGCTGGCCAGGGCCATAAGCTCTTTTCTTGAGCTCGTCTCCGGTTTCAAGCACGGAGAAATTGAGGTGACGGGATTTCTTCCACGTCGATTTGGTGTACCTAGACATTATTCATGTCTCCTTTCTTTGCGTTGCAAAGTCAAGAGTGTCCCTTCCATCTTCCCGGGTGTCGGAGCATTTCAGCCTAGTAGCAAGAAAGCTTACTTTTTTCGTTGTCCGACGTCTGGCGGAAGAGTAGAGGCATGCTGCTTTTCACGCATGCGTGATTATATAGGAAGAACAATGGGCTTTGCAAAGGAAATGTGCGATTTGGGGCTTTTAAAGGAGAAAATCCCCGGCGAGGAAAGAATAATCCCGTTGTCAAGAAACGAATGGGAATTTAAGATTGCACCATGGCAAGAGTTCCAAAACCCGTCAAGGAAAAAGAAACGTTCATCCAAGCCAATAAACTAGGCAAGATTTTCCGCACGGGAAGCACGGAAGTCCGAGCTTTAAAAGGCGTCAGCTTCGAGATAAACGAAGGGGATTTTACGTTGATTTTGGGTCCTAGCGGCTCTGGGAAAACCACTTTGCTTAATATCCTTGGCGGCATGGACGAGCCAACTTCTGGCACCTTGATGGTCGGAGGGAGAAACGTTGAGC
Source organism: Paludibacteraceae bacterium (assembly GCA_963621535.1). Classification (GTDB taxonomy): domain Bacteria; phylum Bacillota_I; class Bacilli_A; order RFN20; family CAG-826; genus Alloenteromonas. Next base: position 3,108 of record CAVFEQ010000053.1, read on the forward strand.
ATCTGAGCAAAAGGGACCGTTGCGAATACCGGAGGAAGGACGTCGGGTTCGTTTTCCAGTTTTATAACCTCATGCCCAACCTGACCGCGAAAGAAAACGTCGAGCTTGCCTCGGAGCTGCTTGATGATGCCTTGCCGGCGGTGGAGGCTTTAGACAAAGTAGGGCTAGAAGACCGCGCCTCCTCTTTCCCCGGGCAATTATCCGGCGGGGAGCAGCAGCGCGTATCCATTGCAAGAGCCATCGCCAAAAACGCCAAGCTTCTTCTTTGCGATGAGCCGACGGGGGCTTTGGATTATCGAACGGGGAAGGCGATTCTCAAATTGCTTTTCGACACCGCCCATAAAGAAAAGAAAACCGTGATCGTGGTTTCCCATAATAGCGCCATCGCGCCGATGGCCGACTGCGTTATCCACATCCGTTCTGGCAACATCCAATCGATCGCGCGCAACGCTAATCCGACCCCGGTGAAGGATATTGAGTGGTAAGGCGATGAAAAAGGCCCGTCTCTGCTCGCTTAGAAGCATCGGTAAGAACTGGGGCAAAATGGCCGCGATGACTTTGATCATCGCTTTGGGCTTTGCCTTCATTTTCGGGGTATCGATTTCCCCTAGCAAGGTGCGCGATACCTTTGACCTTTCCTTGCGCAAGAACTGCGTTTCCGACTTTCAAGTGAAAAGCACGAAAGCCTCTGGTTTCACTGAAGCTGAGCTCGCTTCTTTTGAAGAATTGGAGGACGCGGAGATCGAAACCGCCTTTTGCCTGGACTCCTCTTCTTTCGACGGGTCGATGTCTCTTTTCGAGCTGCTTGACAATTACGGGGTCAATGCGTTGAAAGAGAATGAGGCAACCAAAGACAGCGCTGAGCAGATCATCAATCTTTGCAAAGCCATTTTTGACAAGGACGTGGCCGATTTTCTGATCTTCACCCCTGATCTTATGAGCGAGGGCAATGACCGGATCATGTGCTTCCCAAGTGGAAAGAGCGAGGACGTGAACACGTTTAATCTCGTCGAAGGAAAAAGGCCGACCTCTAAAGACGAGATTCTTGGAGACGCCCTTTACTGCCAGAAAGCGGTGGGGGAGGAAGTGACGATCTTTGGGAAGGCCTATTCGATTGTTGGCAAGGCCTCGAACCCCCTTTATTTTGCTTATACCTATGAGCCGGACGTCATCAACGGGATGCCTTTAGACAACATCTATTACCTGAATTTTGAAATCAGCGAAACCCCCTCGATCAATTCCCTCATCCAGACTACTCTTTCGGAATACCTCGAAAGCCTGGTAAGCCTTTCCGGCTCGCTTAAAGAGTATGTTGAAGACATATTAGGGCGCATGGGCGCCAGTTTCCCTTCGACAAGTGATTGCTTCATCAAATTCGATGCGCGCGACTCCTATAACCTCTTTTCCTCTGAATACGAGGCCTTTGCCTCAGAAAAGCAGGCGGAAATTGCGGGGATTTCGAAAAACATCGCCGTTTTAGGGGCAAATGAAAACTATTCCCGCAGGGTCTTGAAGGAGTCCTGCACGAAAATGGATTCGATTTGCTACATCATCCCGGTTTTCTTCTTAACGGTCTCCGGGCTTGTTGTTTCCATCACGATGAGCCGCATGATTGAAGAGGAGCGTCCGCAGATCGCTTGCCTTGCTTCGCTTGGCTACAAAGAAGCCCGCATTTCTAAAAAATATCTCTTTTTGGGCGCCGGGGCGACTTTGCTTGGCGTTGGGTTAGGCATGGTGGGCGGGTATTTCGGCGTTTATCCTTTGATCTACACGGCTTTCCGCTACCCCTATCGCCTCCCTTCGGTCACGGCAAACACGCTGAATCCGACTTTGACCCTTTTTAGCGCGCTTGTTATGCTCACCTCCATTTTGCTGATCATCATCGCGCAACTTAAGGAGACTTTGCGTCCTTTGCCCGCCGTCTTGCTGCAGCCTAAATCGCCTGGAAGCGGGACTTCCACGGCTTTAGAAAGAAGCTCGCTTTGGCCAAAGCTCCCATTCCGCTTCAAAAGCACGTTCCGCAATTTGGCCCGCTACAAGAAGAGGCTATGGATGACGGCGATTTCCGTCGGAGGCAGCACGGCCATCGTTTTTCTAGGCTTTGCTTTGCTTAACGTGGTGAGCTCGCTAGAAAGCGGACAGGGCGGGGCGGTTGCTAGCTCTATCAGGCCGATCTCCTATTTCCTCATCGCCTTCGCGGTGGTCCTATCCGCTTTGGTGCTCTATAGCCTGACGGATATGTCGATTGCCGAGCGGAGCAGGGAGATCGCCACCTTGGAAGTCCTTGGCTATCACCAGAAAGAGACCGTGCTCTACCTTTACCGGGAAATCGCCGTAATGACCGTCATTGGGCTCATCGTCGGGGTGCCTTTGGGCTTAGGCATCATGCAAATCGTCATCGTTTACCTAAGCTTTGGCTCACTGGCCGACATTCGCTGGTACAGTTATCTGATCCCAATCTTCATCGTCGGCGGCTTCAGTGTCGGAGTCGATTTCTTATTGCTTCCTAAGATCAAGCACATCGACATGATTTCCTCCCTTAAATCGGTGGATTAAAAGGGGCGTGTATCCGTTTTTGCTTTAGCCTAAGGCAAAAGCATAAGGATTTAGGGATTTCGCTTGGTTTTTATGGGCTCTTTCACTGAGGTTTTATTTTCAATAAAAATCGCAAAAATGCTCTCGGACACTCTTGCCTCATGGTAAGATTTACAGGCTTATGGAACCGATTTTAATTGTCCTTATCGTCGTTGGATGCCTTGCCTTGGTCGCCGGGGTTTTCTTGATTCTCCATTTCACGGTGTTCCGCCACATCTGGGCAAAGAAGCAAGTAGGGGATCTCTCCAGGAGATTTGAATATCTCCACGCCCTCCTTTTCGGCCAGGATTCGCAATACATCAAGCGCATTGAGAACATCTCCGTGACGAACTTGCTTTACGTCAACACCCACATGGAATTCAAGCGCCGCTTCAAAGACGTCCGCGATCAGGCCGACTCCGCGGCCCAAAGCGCGATCAACGGATTGAAGGATATGCTTTCCGACCATCGCTACAAGGCTTTGAAGGAAGCGATTCCCCACGTGAAGAAGACTGTTGATTATTATGAGAACCAGGTCAATCAGCTTAACGATGACCTGCTGAAGGTGATAAAGCCAGAGGAGGAGGTGCGTCAGCAATCCCTCCAACTCAAAGAGCAGCTCCGCAAAATCAAGCAGGACTATTACGTCAAGCAAGCCGATCTCTCGCTGGTGAGTGCTTCCTTTGAGAAGGTCTTCGCTAAGCTCGATGAGCAGTTCCGCACCTTCGAATCCTATGTGGAAAGCGCCCAATACAAAGAAGCTAGCGACATGCTTCCGACGATTAATGGCGTTTTGAATGAGCTCGGCAAAGCCTTAAAGGATCTCCCCAATCTCTGCGTCACCATCCAATCCGTCGTGCCCGATAAGCTCTCCTCTCTCCGCAACAGCTATGAAGACCTCGTTCACGCCGGCTATCCGCTTTACCCGGTTTTCATGAGCTCCTACATCGACGAGATGCAAACTCAGCTTGACGACATCACTAACGACGTGAAAAATTTCGAGCTCGCGGGGGCGTCGCAAAGGCTCGATGGCATCATCGCGAAAATCGACGAATACGTTGAGGCCTTCGCCGGAGAAAAGGACGCCCGAATCAAATTCGAGAGCAAGTGCGATGAGGTTTATCGCCTTGATAGCGAAATCGAGAAGAAGTACCTTCGCCTTTGCAATGCGATGTCTGATATCCGCAGGATCTATGTCATCTCTGTAGAAGAGCAGAAGCAGATCGATGACATCAAAACCCAAATCAATAAATCCGGGGCGACTAGGCGCAGCCTTGACACCTTGATCCATAGCAACGCCAAGCAGCCTTATTCCTCCTTGCTCGAGAAGATGAACGAGCTTGAGGACGAGGCGAAGAAATCCTCCGCGGCCATTGATGAGTTCACCCAATATCTTTATTCGCTTAAAAAAGACAGCGAAGACGCCTGCGACGTCCTTAACGAATACTATTTCACCGTCGCCAAATGTGAGGCCACGCTGCGCGAGGCCTCTATCCCTGCCCTCGATGAAAAATACGCTCCTACGCTAGAGAGGATGCATGAGATCATCGACGCAGTCCATAAGGACCTTTCCTCCCTGCCGATTGACGTCGCTAAGGTCAATTCTCTCATATCGGAGCTTAAGGGCAAGGGCGATACGGTGAGCGCGGAGCTGCAAAACCGAATGAACGCGAAGACTTTGGCCGATGCCGCTATTCTCTATGGAAACCGCGCCCGGCCCGACCTTTCCTACATGGCGGCCGCTCTTTCCCAGGCCGAAGCCCTTTATTTCCGCGGCGATTTCAAAAACGCCTATGAAGTCGCGACGGATGCCTGCAAGAGATACCGGGGAGAATAAGATGATTTATTTAGACAACGCCGCGACCGGCCGTCCTTTCGAAGAGGCCATCAAGGTTTTCACGGAAGTCAACGAAGACGCCTTCGCCAACCCAAACTCCAAACATCTCTTCGGCTATAAAGCCAGCAAAATCTTAGAGGACGCCCGCAAAGAGGTTCTTTCTTTGCTCGGCTTATCTTCCACCCATCAATGCCTTTTTCTCTCAGGGGCGAGCGAGGCGAACTCGATGGCCATCAAAAGCGTCGCCATGCGTTATCAAAGCCGCGGCAAGAAGGTTCTTACCTCCAACGTCGAGCACCCCTCCGTTCTTGCTTCTTTCGAGCAACTGGAGAAATCCTTTGGCTTTGAGGCGCACTTTCTGCCCGTGAACCCAAACGGATACGTCTCTGTTGAGACTTTGAAGGAGGCCATGGACAAGAACGTTACCCTCGTCTCTTTGATGCAGGTCAACAACGAAACCGGCGTCATTTTCCCGATTGAGGAATACGCGGATATCCTCGATAACTATCCTAAGGCTTTGCTTCACGTTGACGCCACCCAAGGCATAGGCAAAGTGAAATGCGACTATTCCCGTTGCGATCTGATTTCCTTCTCCGCCCATAAATTTGGCGGGCTCAAGGGCTGCGGAGCCCTGATTTACCGCAAATCCTTGGAATTTTTGCCTTTGATTTCCGGCGGACAGCAGGAATTTGGCTATCGCGGAGGCACCGTCTCCGTGGCTGGGGCCGCCTCTTTGGCGACGGCTTTGAAGCTCACCTTATCTAGGCAAGAAGAAACCTATCGCCACGTCAGCGAACTTTGTGCAAGACTAGAAGAAGGCCTGCAAGAAATCGACGGGATTGAGATCAACTCTCCTGCTGGGCACTCTCCCTTCCTCTGCAATTTCTCTTTGCTCCATCACAAGGCTTCGGTGGTAGTGGAGGCGCTCTCCGAAAGAGGCATCTACGTCTCCAGCGTCTCCGCCTGTTCCTCTAAAGGGGAGCCTGTTTCCTCTGTGATCCTTGCGATGGGGAAAGACAAAAGACACGCCGCCAACTCGATTCGCGTTTCTTTCAGCGCCGATTCGACCTCTCAAGAAGTCGACGCCTTCTTGAGCGAACTGAAGACAATTCTCAAGGAGATCAAAACGATATGAACTACGATAGCCTCATGATCCATTACGGCGAGCTGTCCACAAAGGGCAACAACCGCAAGCAATTCATTCAAGCGCTTCTTCATAACGTAAGAGGCGCTTTGAAGCCTTTTGGGGTGACTTGCCGCGGCGATCACGACCATATTTACGTCTGCTTGGGGGAAAAGGATTTCCACCCCATCCTCACTCGTCTTCAAGACGTTCCCGGCATCCAGAAAATCTCCTTGGTGGCCCGCAGCGAGAAAGACATCGATACCCTGAAGAAAGAAGCCTGCGCGCTGATCGCCCTAGAGAAGGGAAAGACATTTAAAGTCGAGGTCAAACGCGCGGATAAGGCCTACCCCCTCGATTCGTATGGGGTTGCGGTCGCTTTGGGAGATGCAATTTTAGAAGCGCACCCAGAACTCAGCGTCGACGTTCATAATCCCGATATCGTATTGAAGGTGCAAGTCCGCAAAGAAGGAGCGAACCTTTCTTGCCATGATTATCCCGGCGAAGGCGGCTATCCGATGGGGATGAACGGGAAAGTGACGATGCTGCTTAGCGGCGGCATTGATTCGCCTGTCGCTGCATACGCCCTCATGAGGCGCGGGATTAAAGTCGAGTGCCTTCATTTCGCCGCCCCGCCCTATACCTCAGAAGCGGTCTTAGATAAGCTTAAGGACCTTTTGAAGACCCTCAACGAATACCAAAGCGACATCAAGCTCGAAATCGTCCCTTTCACCGAGCTTCAGCTTGCCATCTATAGCAACGTCCCCGAGCCTTACTGCATCACCATCATGCGCAGAATGATGCTCCGCATCGCCGAAGGGGTGGCGAGAAAAAGCAAATGCCTGGCGATCGCCACAGGCGAATCGATCGGCCAGGTCGCAAGCCAAACCCTCTCTTCCATGCAGACCATCAATGCGGTAACCTCTTTCCCGATCATGCGCCCGCTATGCTGCATGGACAAACTTCAGATCATCGAGACCTCGCAAAAAATCAAAACCTATGAGATCTCGATTCGCCCCTATGAGGACTGCTGCACGATTTTCAAGCCGCGGAAACCGAAGACGAAACCTAGAATCGACGAATGCGAGAAGTTCGAGGCGAAATGGGATTGGCAAAGCCAGGTCCAAAAATGCATCGACGGGGTTAAAGCCGTTTATCTTAGCGAAGGCGAGGAAGTCTTCTCTCACGTCGAACCCCCTAAGGAAGAACAAGACGAATAACGCTTATTTTTAGGCCGTTTTTGCGCCGAAAACAAAAGCGGCGTTTGCTAGTAGCGGGATTTTGCGGAGAATTTTCTAAAAACCCCAACAAAAAAAGCAGCCAACAATGGCTGCTTTTCAATGCTTCTTCGTTTACTTCGCGAGGGCTTTTTTCGCAGTCGCGACAAGTCCGGTGAAGGCTTCCGGATCATGAATCGCGATCTCGGCGAGCATCTTGCGGTTGATGTCGATGTTGCTCTTCTTGAGGCCGTTCATGAAACGGGAGTAGGAGATGTCGTTGACGCGGCAAGCGGCATTGATTCTCTTGATCCAGAGCTTGCGATAGTCGCGCTTGATGAGGCGACGAGAATTGTAAGCGTAACGGAGGGAGTGGCAAACCTGCTCCTTCGCGGTTTTGAAGAGAAGGTGCTTGGAACCGAAGTAGCCTTCGGCGCGTTTCAAGATCTTCTTACGACGGGCACGGGTAACGGTGCCACCTTTGACTCTAGCCATGGTTGATACTTCCTCCTATTACTTCACAATCATGAACTTGATGCGCTTGTAGTCAGTGCGATCAAGCATCCCGGAGCCGCGAAGCTGACGCGACTGCTTGGGGGTTTTGTACGGAGCATGGTGTCCTTTGTAGGGGTGGACATACTTGATTTTTCCCGTGCCCGTGACCTTGATGCGTTTCATCAAGGCGCGATTGGATTTCATCTTCGGCATTTGAGGTTTCCTCCTATTTCTTCTTTAGTGCGACGATGGCGGAGAAGCATTTGCCTTCCCAGAACGCGGCTTTCGTGTACTGGAGCTCTCCGGCTTCTTGGAGAATCGCGATGAATTTCGCTAACAGCGCTTCCCCGAGATCCTTATGGGCCATTTCGCGGCCTTTCAGGATGACGCGGATATTCACTTTGTCTCCGTCTTCCAAGAATTCTTTCGCTTTCTTGGCTTTGGTCTGGATGTCATGCTCTCCGATGGAGATGTGAAGCTGGACTTCCTTGACCTCGGCTTGCTTGGAATTCTTCTTTAGTTCCCGGTCCTTCTTTTGCTGCTCGAAACGGTATTTTCCGTAGTTGAGGATTTTGCACACCGGCGGGTTGGCATTGGGGGCGACGCAGAAGAGGTCGAGGTTGTAGCTCGCGGCGAGGGAGTTGGCCTCGCGTGAACTCATCTGGCCTAAGTTCTGCCCTTCGGGTCCAATCACCATCACGACTGGGTAGCGGACGTGCTCATTGATGGGGTCGAAACGTTTTTGGGGACGGCGATCTTGTTTGCTGTAGTAGGGAATAGTTGCTTTCCTCCTTTTGTCAAAAAAACGGGGCAGCAGAGCCCCGAGTCCATTACTGAGTTTTCTTGTTCAGTAGTTTTTGGCCAATTCCCTAGGGGAATCTGGCGAGCGCGGGAGCGACTGCTTTCTACGTCTTGCGACGTGCGTAAGTATAAGGACCCCTTTTTGAGGAGTCAAGAGGTTTTTGCTTTGAGTTTCCCCATTTTACGATGAAAAACGTCCTCGCTTTTTGCTTTTTTGGCG
>CAVFEQ010000054.1:0-11373 GCA_963621535.1 Paludibacteraceae bacterium
CCGGGGGGCGGTTGGATGGAGGGTTCGTTCATACACATAATTCGTTGGTGGTACCAAAAGCCGGGCACGGCATCGAATATTGTTTTCACTTTCGCCTGATATTTGCCGTTAATTTTTGCGATGTCGTCTCGATAGAGGGCGAGGATATCTCTTTTTTCATCGTCGCAATGCTCAAATTGTTTTCCGTCCAAAATGAATTTACAAAGCGGCTTTGGCATTCCTCCGACGAGAATATATTGCTGGAAAAGTAGCATCGCCTTCTCGTGGAGGCCTCTTTCGAGTGCCTCTTTCCTCTCGTAGCAAAAGCGAATGTAATCAGCGAGGTTCTTTTCCCCCAAGGCCCATAAAAACTCTTCAAAGTCGAGAGGATACATTTTTATCTTTCTTTCTTCTGAAGGGATGGTGATGCCGTTTACGTTTTCCTTTATGGAGATCAAAGAGCCGGTTTCGATGTAGTCGTATCTCCCATCTTTCACCAAATACTTAATGGCTTCCCTTGCTTTTGGGAATTTCTGAATCTCGTCAAAGATAATGAGGCTGTTTCTTTCATATAGAGTCACGCCCGTTGCAGAGGAAAGAAGCATGAAAAAAGTATCAAGGTCATTCAAATTCTTTTCAAAATTATCCTTGATTGATTTGTTTGCGATGTTGAAATCGATAAGAATGTAGCTTTTGTAATTAGCCTTTGCGAATTCTTCCACGACCACAGACTTTCCGATTCTTCGGGCGCCTTCGATAAGCAGGGCTTTTTCCCCGTTCGCCTCTTTTTTCCAACTCAGCAAACTTTGAGTAATTTTTCTTTTAAATACTATTTCTGGTCTGCTTGACATAAAACTTCGACTCCCTGCTGTTATTTTAATTGAAACTGCAAAAACCGCAAAGTAGTTTTATGGCCAAAATTACGAAAACGTTATTTGACAAAGTAATCGCAAAGCGATCGCCGAACGGGGCCGAGGTCCAAGAATTTGCAAGCCCGGCCCTTTTTCGGATATGCTGTTGTCCCCGATCGGTTTGCCAAAAATAAAAGGAGAATCATGCTATGGCAAATCTCAAGAAATTGGACGACGAAGCGAGGATGCGCCTGCAGGCGTGCCTCGCGAAAGGCTACCGCATCAAGGCCATCTCGAAGGAGGCGATGTCGGAGCCTTCGCCAACGTCAATTCGCTGGCGAGGGAGGGCAAGGGCGACAGGATGCCGCACGAGCTCGCGGAACGCGCGCTCGGGAAGGCGTTCCTGGACGCCCTTGCCCTCAAGAAAGTCGGCAGGAGGAAGGTCATCTCAAACCGTTGATCTGACCCCCATATGCGGCGAGCCGAGCGGGGCAAAAACATATCTAAAAAGCTTTCGCGATAACTTAGTCACAGGAGTCGCGGATGCCCTTTTGGCTCGCCAAGATTCTCCCGTTTCCGCCAAAAAAGGCCAAAAAATGACAGGGTTATCGCGAATTTTCGGCCCAGAAAGTCGGAAGGGGCCAAAACAACGTCATTTTATGTACATTACTTTGTCATCTAACCGGTTTCGCTTCGTCTTGTTCAGCAATCGATGGAGAGAGTCGCGCTGCCGCTAACGGCGACCTTCGCCTCGTTGAAATCAATCGCGACGTGGTAGGTTTTATCCCCGTCTTCTATTTTCCATTTCAAGACGTATCCAGAGGAGCCATCGTTAGAGAAAGTGCCCCCAATAAGAGAGGGGTTCTCGTTTTTAAAGGCGATGGCCTGCTTGATTTTGGCGTAGGTCGAGCTAGAGGAGGAAGCCTGGGTGTCGGCGTCTTCTACCAAAGAAGAGGCGTTGATCTCGTCCCACTGTACGGAAGCCTCGCTACCGGTGATGCTATAGCCTGTTGTGAAAGAGCCATCCCCCACTTTCCCGTCTTGCTTCCATTTCATGGGCTGGCGATAGGCAAGATCGGCGTAGTCTGAATTCGCGTCCTTGCCTTCTTCGAAATTGCCGCTCATGCCTAGCTCATCGCCATAATAGACCCAAGAGCAGCCGGGCAGGAGAATGGTCGCGATCTTGGCGGCGTTGCTTTTTTTGTTGAGGTTGGCGAAATTAGACGCGGTGACCTGGCCTTGCTTAGCGATCTCGCAGGTAGAAGGATCGAAGCTTCCCGCGATGCGGTTGATGCTCCGGGCGATGTCGTGGTTGCTTGTAAACGAGCCCGGCATCGCCTTATCCCCGCGATAGAGATCATAGACTTTATAAAGATCAGGCAGGTTCCAGCCGTATTTGCCGCTAATGGAAGCGTAGGTCTTGCTCGCGTTGCCGATCGTTGCTTCCGCCTTCCAATAAGAGGAAGAGCCCTGCATGAAGCCAGGAGCCTGGTTGTAATTATTGCCCGCATAGCTAGAGGCGGCGATATTCGTGAGCTTGAAATAAGCATAGAAATCAAACATCGAGTCGAACGCCTCGTAATAAGGCGCGACGTGAAAGGCGTGCCCATCGAAGTTCTCGCCGACGAAGAAGGCATCGGGGTAGCTTTGCTTCACTTTGAAATTGAGCTCGCGGAAGAAATTGAGGTTTTTAGTCAAGTCGCTCGAGTAATCGCCTTTCTCGGCCACGTCGCTGATCGTCGTGTCCCCTTTATATTGGTTCTCGCCGATCTCATCGAGCATATAGATGTGCTTCACCGCGTCAAGACGGAAGCCATCGACCCCGATCGAGCACCATTTTAGCGACATCTCCTCCACCGCGTCCCTTGTCCCTTGATAGGAATAGTTGAGCTCAGGCATCGAGGAGCCGAATTTCGCGTAATAGGAATAATCATGGTCCCCATAGGGATACCAGCAATTGTCTTCGGTGATCTTGGAATTGCTCTTATGGTTCCCCCATTGGTAGAAGCCGCGATAAGCATCATCAAGAGAAGCGCTTTTCACGAACCATTTGTTGGAGGTCGAGGTGTGGTTGAGCACAAGGTCCATGATGACCTTCATCCCTTTCTCATGGGCCGCCTTCAAAAGGTCTTTGTAATCTTCCATGGCCGAGGCGGAGGTGACCCCGTTTTTCGCATTAGGCGAGGCTTTCGAGCCGAACTTCGGGTCGACCTGCGTGTAATCGCTGATGTCATAGCCATGGTAGGAATCGGAAAGCTGAATCGGGGTCAGCCAAAGCGCTTTGACCCCCAAAGCGGAGAGATAGTCGAGTTTTTGAGTGATTCCGTAGATGTCGCCGAAGCCATCTCCATCGCTATCGGCAAAGCTAGAGACCATGATCTGGTAGCCTGTTCCTATCCCTTCTAGCCAGCTAGAGGAGGTTTTCATCTTCTCCTTGTCGTTCCAATCCGCGTTCTGATAAGCCTCCCCTTCGGTGGTATTGGTCCCATCATCGTCTTCGTAAGGATCGATGATCTCGGTGATCGGCAAAGGCTTAGGGTCCCCGACGCTTTCCTGCAGCAAGAAAACGTGGTAGGCGCTACCCCCGTCACTTGTAGTAAGAGTCGAGACCATCTCCGCGTTATTGAGGGTCAAATAGACGTTGCCCCCATCATTCTTCCAGAAGGAGCCTCCTTTGCTTCTCCGCGCTTCGCTATAGACGATCTGGATGCCGACTTGGCTATCTAGAGTCGTCTTGTCTGCGTCGGCGTAGAAGGAAACCGGGGTGCCTCCGATGCTTTTCCCTTGGTTTTTGGTCCCCCCATCATAGGTTTTGGTCAGATCGACGTCGGCGACCACGCCGCCGAAATCGTCGATGATCGGCGTTCCGGTGGCGTTAAGATGATCTTCGCTTTGACTGCGCCCATCCCAGTCGAATCTCGCCCCCTGGCCTTCGCTAGGGCGGTATGGCCAGCACCAAAGGTCCCAGTCGTTATAGTCCTCCGCGGAGTTGGCGAAGCGGTAATAATGGACGTAGAGATGGTCGCTTTCACTCGTCTCGGCGAGCTTTTCCATATAGGCATCGATCTCTTGCTGGGTGTGTTCTTCCGGGGCGTTTTTGACGTAGCAGGCGTATAAAGTCGCGTTATCTTCTTCAAAGGAAAACTTGGCATCCTCGATGAGTTTGCTGCTATCGCCCATCTTTTTGCTGGACGAGTAAGACGAGGACCAGCCTAGAAAAGTGTATTTCTCTTTCGTGGGGATCGCTTTGCTTAAATCGATGCTCTCGCCGGAAAGCCCGCTATAGGAAGTCGTTTCTAGGTTTCCTCCGCAGGGATTAAGGAGCAAGGTGTATCGGGCTTGGGTTTCTACAAAAGAAGAAGACAAAGAGGAATCGCCTCCGCTATTCTGATTACAACTAAGGGCAAGAGAAGAGACCGAGGCTAGAAGCAAAAGGAAGGGGAAAGGGTTCTTTTTCATCTTTATTTCCTCCATTAAGCGGCATCTTGAATCCAAAAGGACCCGACGTTATTGATGTAGATGTCATAGGTCCCTTCGACCGTGCATTTGATGTTGTTCCCGCCAAATCCGTCGCTTTCGCCCGCGAAATTGGTCTTGCCTTTGTTCAAGACGCTAGATGAAGTGCTTTGGTCTACTTTCTCATATCCATACCACGTCGTCCCGTCGGTGACTTTGAACGTGTCCCCTACGAAAAAGGAAATATCAAGAATGCAGCCTTTGTCGCTGTCGCTATTAGGATTAGAGAAGAGCTGCACCCCGCCTGAGATGGTCCAACCATCGCTTCCCCAAAGCGAGCCAGAGCCGCAGAGGTACCAGCCAACAGGAGAAGAGCCTTCTGGGCCATGGCCTTTGCTATCCTTCTCCTCGCTTGTGCCTTCCGAGGTTTCTTCTTCGCTATCGATAGAAGATGATGTCTCTTCCTTTTCGTAAGAGGCAAAGAGAGTCCAATCCGCGGTGATGGGCATTGACCAATCAAATTCCATAGTCAAAAAGGAATCACTATACCAAGCTAGGAAGGAATAGCCTTCTTTTTGGGGGATAGAAGTAGGCTTGCTGGCCTTTTCCCCGTCTTTGACTTTGATAGGATCAATCTCGCTACCCCCGTTGCTATTGAAGGAGATGGTCCAATAGGTGGAAGAGTCAACGCTGATCTTGATATTAGAAGAGACACAGGAAGAAAGAAGGAGAGAGGATAAGATAACTAGAATCGCTTTGTTCATATAGCAGCCCCCTTATTCGATCCAGAATTCCCCATAGGAATTCACGTAGATGTCGTAGGTCCCGGAGATCTCGCATTGGATGTTCTGCCCGTCATAGCCATCATCGACACCCGCGAAATTGGTCCTGCCTTTGTTGTTGTCGGCTTCAAATTGAGAGACCTTCTCGTATCCGAACCAGCTTGTTCCATCGCTAACTTTGAAGATGTCGCCTTTAGAAAAGGAAAGATCGAGGATGCAGCCTTTGTCGCTGCTGCTATTAGGATTAGAGAAGAGCTGCACCCCGTTAGAGATGCTCCAACCATCATCTCCCCAAAGCGAGCCTGAACCGCAGAGGTACCAGCTGACAAGAGAGGAGCCTTCTGGGCCATGAGGAGTAACAATCTCTTCTGAAGAGTCGCTAGAATCACCCTCAGAAGTCTCTGAGGAGTTGCCCCATTTGGCGAAAAGCTCGTAATCCGTCGTGATGGGCGTAGCGAAAGAGAAGGCAGAGGCATAGGTTTTGCTCTTATACCACCCTTGGAACTCGTAGCCTTCTTTCTTCGGGGCGCTAGGCTCAACGGCCTTCTCCCCTTCTTTGACTCTTTGGCTAGGAACTTCGCTCCCACCCAGCGAATCAAAGGAAACGACATAATAAGTCGCCTCCTCCTCGGTGGAAGTCTCTTCAGAACTATCCTCGCTAGAAGCAGGCTCTTCCGAAGAAGATGCCTCATTTGAACTAGAAGGCTCTTCTGAGGAAGGAGTCGCATCCGAACTAGAAGGCTCTTCTGACTTTGTCGGAGTCGAGGATTCGTTTTCTATAGACACAGAACCCTCGCTTTTGGGTTCTTCGTTTGAGGATTTCTCGCTCGAGGATTTTTCAACGCTTGTAGCCTCGCTAGAAGAGGAAGAAGGCTCCTCTGAACTAGAGGGGCTTTCTCTTTTTTCCCCGCAGGAAAGAAGGAAAGCGGAACTTAGCAACAACAAGAACGCTGGCTTAATCGAATTTCTCATGGTTTTCTCCTTTTTCATTCTTTCTCTAGGATCAGGGTCTCAAACGCCTGGGGGGATCCTGCGAGGTCAGAGACAATGAAGCTATCCCCTTTTTCTAGGCGCGAGCTAGAGCAATAGACGACCTTGTATTCTCCCTGTAAGGAGCTAGGGATATTCTCTAGACTGCCCCCTTTTCTCCCGGTCGTAAGGACGATCCTGGTTTTGCCTTCGCTTAGGAAGGCGCCACCTATAGCGCCGCCTCCTAGACAAAGCGAATTGCCCGCTTCGATCTCTTCCTGGCTTTGCCCTAAATAGGTGCCAAAGCTAGCGGAGCGGAGCTTGATTGCTTCCTTGAATTTCAAAAAGTAGTCTTCGTTATCGACTTTTCTTGAATAGTCAAAGCCATTGACCGCGTCCCCGTATTTGTAGGAATTGCGCACAAGATAGGTGTTTTCGTCGATTTTGCAGCCATCCCCTTCGATCCAGGAGGAAGTGCCGTTGCTTTTCCTTTGATAGGAAGAGACCAATTCATCAAAATTTGGGTCATCGGAATGGATCACCTTGGTCCGGAAGAACTCCTCCCCGCCTTGAAGGAAAGCGATCCCTTGGCACATCAAAGAATGGACGCTTGCGGCAAGGGAAGCCTCTTTCGCGTTCTGATTCTCCTTCGCGCAGGCGTTTGCCCCGTTAAGAAGATAATTCATCTGGTCATAAAGGGTGTAGTTATCGTGGCAAGTCAAATAATTGACGCTCATGCTCGCCGGCGTGGCTAATCCCCCTTGCTTGCGGTTTCTATTCTCCCCGATCATCCCGGTGGCGCTGTTCCAAATCTGGTCTTGGCTAGGCGAGTAGGAATCCATGAATCCGCCACTAGGAGTGACGTCGCCATAAGTCGTGTTCCCTTTCATCCCATCGCGGTAGCAATCGTTGAAAGAGCCGATCGCTCCTTGCCCGTTATCGCCGAGTTTAGCGTAGATATTCTCCGTATTGGCGGGGCTAGAGGCGTGGCTTCCTGAGCCAGTCCACCCCTCCCCATAGACGACGATCTCCGGGTCGATCTGGTAAAGGGCGTCTTTCACCGCCCTCATGGTATCGGTTTCTAAGCACCCCATCAAATCGAAGCGGAAGCCCTTGATTTTGTATTCCTTCGCCCACCACTTCACGGAATTCACGATGTAACGGCTGGCCATGACTCGCGAGCTATTGACCGTGTTTGAGCAGCCGGTGTCATCAATGGCCATCCCTTGCTCGCCGTAACGGAAATAATAACGGGGAACGGTAAGAGAGAAAGGATGGGAGGAGACGCTGGAGACATGGTTATAGACCACGTCCATGATGATCCTTATGCCATTATAGGCATAATCCTTGACCAAGGACTTGAACTCCTTGACGCGGGTTTTCGCGTTGTAGGGGTCGCTAGAATAAGAGCCTTCGACGCAGTTATAATTCTGCGGGTTGTAGCCCCAGTTGTAGCTAGGCTTCACCTCATTCCCCGATTTGTCTTTCAGGGTCCTTTCGTCATTGTCCTGATCAAAGACAGGCAGAAGCTGGACCGCGTTCACCCCAAGTTCCTTGATGTGATCAAAACCCGTGGTGACCCCGTTATAGCCCGTCCCGGATTCATGGAAGGCATTGAACGAGCCTCGCTCATTGCCTTGCTTTGATTTCCAGGAGGAATGGGAGGTCAAATCCCTCACATGGACTTCGTACACGGTCAGCTCGCTTGGAGAAGATAGCTCAGGGAAAGAGATTTCATCCCACCCTTCGGGGTTGGTGCTTTCGAAATCGACGATGCCGCTTCTAACCCCATTCAGCCCACAGGAAGTCGCGTAGGGATCAGGGGTATCCACGTACCAGCCGTTGTAATAGAGGCGATAGAGGTAATACCATCCCGAATAATCCCCGGAGATCGAGGTGCTATAGACCCCCTGCCCGCAATAACGCATGTTGATCGTTTTGAAGATGACGTCGTTGAACCCCTGGCTTTTAGCAAGCGAATTCGGCTCCCCGTATTTATAAAGCAAGACATCCGCCCGGCAGGAAATCGGGCTCCAGACGTTCCAGATCGTGGTGCTTTTGGAATAGCTGACCCCGAGATCATCGCCCTCATAGGTGTAATCGGAAACGAATTTCTCGGTGTCATAGAGCTTATCGAAGGTGACGAATTTCGTCTTCGTCTTCTCCGGTGCGTCCTCAAAATGGCCGATGAGGCCGTAGCTTAGTGTCGGCTTCGCCTCCACCGCTCTGCCATCAGGATAGGTGAGCTTGCTTAGATCAAGCTCCCATGCGCTTGCCTTAGGCGAGCCGCTGGAAATAAGATATTTGTCGATTTTAGCCTCGGTGAAGGCGACTTGTTCACTGGCAAAGCGGGCATCCAAGGCGTAGAGGGAATAGGAAAGGCAATTGCCGGTGCAGGCGATCTTGATGGTCTTCCAATCGGATTCAAGCGTCGCCGAAGAGAAACGGTAGCCAAGCGCGTCGCTGCTTTTGTAATAGGTGACGTAGCTTGATCCCCCTTCATCGCAAGCGTAGACGTTGATGCGCTTCCTTCCGTTTTCTAAGGTGTCCACCACCCCTTTGCTCAAATAATCGGACAAAGAGATCTTGATGTCGTCGCTTTGCCCGACCCAAGTTCCGGGGAATTTGATGATGAAGAAGAAATCATCGCTCACCTTGCCCGCGTATCTCTCATCGCTCAAATCGATGTCCTTATAAACCCCATAGCCTTCGGATTCGCCATCCCATGCATACTCAACCCCATTCACCCCGCTGATCCAGCAATAGATCGCTTTACTAGCCGCCGTCCCGGCGTCATCGTGGAAATGGACGCGCACGATGCCAGAGAAAACTCCGTCCTCATCTTCTTTTTCAGATGAGGAAGAGTCGCTACTATCTTTAGAGGTTGCTTCCTCTTTCGAGGAAAGGGCATCGCCGGTTTCGGAATTTATCTCGGATGTGCTTCCATCTGAAGAAGAGGACCCGCAAGAAGAAAGGGCCAGCAAAAAGCAAGGCAGCAAATTCAAAAGGATTCTGTTTTTCTTCATGGGGTCTCCTTTAAAGCAAGACTCCCTCTAGGCGAAAACTCGCCTAGAGGGAAGACGATGAAAGTTAAGCGGCTTTCTTGGCGTAGAAGGTTGATTCACCTGTGATGTAATAAACGTTATAAGACGTTGACGAGTTCAAAACAGCATTACCATCACTGTCAGTATAAGAATCCTGGACATCGCGGCAGCTATTCCAGCCACCGTTATGGACGACTTTGATTGCGGTGAAGCCGGTCAGGTTTTTATAAACCCAAGTGACTGTCTTCTCATTTGCGGTTAGATCAGGGACCATTTGATAGGTCAAAAGGTCTTTAGTCCAACTGCCCGCGTTACCACGGATATAAGCCACGGGCTTAACGCTGTCTTCAAATTTGTCCATGGAATCGCTATAGGCGCTCCAGGTCGCGCTGATTGAGAAGGCGTTCAAGCAATGGCTTAAAGCGTAGGCGTTTGAGTTAGAGAAATCGAAGCTCACGAGAGCGTAGATCCCCGTTTGGCTGATCGCCGTGTCCATTTTCCCGCTAATAGACGTAGAGGTGCGGCTCGTCTCGTCGCTGATGAAATCACCGGTCATGTAAGTTCCGAACCACGTATTCTCGGCGAAGCCTTTAAGGGAAGCGTGGATGCTAGCCCCTTCAAGCAATTCCCCGTCAAGATCGATGTCGAGGGTCAAACGCCCGACGGCGCTATCTTGGGCAACACGCCCGTTAGTGGTTATCGTAGAGAAAGACAAAGGAATTTTGACATAGGCTTTCTTCAAAGAGGCGATCGTGTCCGCGTCGTTTATCGAAGTGGAACAAGTTTCGTCCACGTAAGCTTCTACCGTTCCAACGCTGAAATCGGCGATCTCATTGTTTACGGCCTTGGCGTTAGAAGAGCCGATGCCGAGGAGATTAGAGGTAACGAGGACGCTTTCTGTCCCATAGGCTAAGTTAGAGACGATCATGTAGCCTTGGAAATTGGGGAATTCAAAGCCGAAGCCCGTGCAATTCGTGACGGAATCCTCTCTGGTGATGTCTTTGACGGAAAGAGTAAGAGTATGCCACTCTCCATCATTGAAGATCAGCTTATTAAGGGAATAAGAAACCGGATCTTCAGCAGTGCTTTCGTAAGCGAATTTCGCATCCACTCCAGTGTTGTCACTCCAGTTCTTATAACGATAGGAGAAAGTAACGGAAGTGACCGACACATCACTTTCTAAGCCGGAGGAGAAGCCAATCGAAGAGGTTGCAGACGCGAAATCGCCATTTTCATCGCGCGACCTGGAGAAATAAGCCCCTTTATAGTCACCATCAACAACGTAAGCGGCATTTAAGGTTGACGTTCCATCATTTTCGACGATCTGGTCGAGGCTTTTGCAAGCATCTTGGTCGATGTTTTTTACCGTATCGCTGACCTCGTCATCGCTTGCAACAGTCAAAGAGGGGATCGTTATATCCGTCTCGCTAACCGCTGTCGTCTCATCTCCGACGGAGAAGCGTGAGGAAGAAGGATCAAGCGCGCAGCATTCCACGCAGCGGTAATAAGGCATATAGCCATCTTGGGTAGGATCTTTCCAATCGAAACCGATTTTCTTCAAAGAGGAGGAGTGCGTAGAATGGGCGTCCTCTGCTTTTGCGATCTTGAGACCGCCTTTGCCTACGCTAGCAAAGGCTAAGGCAGCGAGGCCAAGCGCCCCGCCACAGGTTAAAATCAATGTTGTTCTTTTCATAAGATTTCCTTTCATTGGGTTTTCTTGTTCTCGCTAACGGATGAACAATAAAGGGATGAGAATCGACGATGCTTTTTTCTTTTCCTTCCTCCTTATTCTTTGTGGCTTTCTTGCGAAATAAGTTAGGTTCTTATCGGCAAACTAACGAAGCTCAAAAGCTCCGTTAGAAGAAAGCGCTGATGAGGAGCCAAACCCACCCGTAAGGCCAATAACTCTCAAAACCATGAGTGTTTTTTGACCTTTTTTCATTCGAAAATGTCCTTTCATTTTCGTTTTTTCGCGCGTGGGAGCGCTTTCATGCGGATATGATAAGACCCCCCCCAATTTAAAACGCAAGAGCGAATTTCGTCTTTTTAAGTCTCTAGATTGATCCTCTTTTCCTTTTGGCCTTACGCTTTCTCATCATCGTCAAAACGTAATAGCCACAGTCGCGCACGCGCGCGTGCGTTACTAATAAAAGGTATATTAATGAAACCCCAGATAGCATCCCCTATACAAAGCGCCTGATCTGCGCCGTTTTGTAGGATCCTTGAAGAACAGCCTTCTAAAAAAGGCTTTTTTTGTTGCTTTTCCGTGCGCGAAGCGTACAATAAATATAA
>CAVFEQ010000055.1:0-10998 GCA_963621535.1 Paludibacteraceae bacterium
AACAGCGCGCTGCCGAGCTCTTTTCTTTTATGGGGCCCTCTTGGGCCTCTTTTTCTTTTCTAAGAGTATACTTCACTTTATGAAATGGACTTATTTAGGATCGAGCAAGGAAACGGAACACCGCTTCCTTAATTTTTATGTGATGCATTATGAGGTTGATCAGAAACCTTATGATTACTTTTTGGCCTCTAGAAACGAAAGCAAAGAAAAGCTAAGGGCTTCCACTGGCGATATTCTGCGCCCCGACGCGGTTTTGATCGGCGCCTATCTTCTGAAAGAGGAAGGCATTTCTTTTCTCCTTGAGAAGCAGTTCAGGCCGGCGCTTAATCGTTATGTGTATTCTTTCCCCGCTGGACTGATGGATGAAGAGGACCAAAATGAGATTTTCGCCGCAAAACGCGAAGCAAAAGAAGAGACTGGTTATGAAATTGAAAACGTCGTGAGGCTTTTGCCCCCTTCGCCAACAAGCGAAGGGATGTCCGATGAATGCAATTCCGTGGTCTGCTGCCGACTGAAAGAAAAGGGGAATTGCTCGAAAGAAGAATTTGAGGACATCGACGCTAAACTCTATTCAGAGGAAGAAGTTTACGCTTTGCTTGAAGATCAAAGCGTCTTATTCTCAAATTCTGCTAGGCTTCTATTGCTTCTTTTGTTGGAAAGATATGGAAAAACCCCGCAAAAGTCCCCTTTTTAGAGCTTTTTTCATAAATTTGCGCAGGTATGAATATCGTGGGATAATAAGCCGCACTTTTTAAGTGTACTTTAGTATGAAAATTGACCAAAAGACTCAATATGGCGGCATTGACATTTCCATGACTGCCATCGCGACCGTCGCGCATAAAGCAGCCTCGTCGTGCTATGGCGTCTTAGGACTTGGGTCCAGAACGAATTTCTGGATGGATAAGGTACAGATCCTTTTGCAAGATGAAGACTATGTCAAAGGGGTCTATGCGAGAAAGAGCAAAAAAGGCTACGAAGTCGATATCTACATCGTCTGCGCTTATGGGGTAAAACTCACCGAAGTTGCTTCCGAAGTCCAAAAAATGGTCAAATACGAACTCGAAAAAACGTTTGGGATGAAATTCCCAAAGATCAATATTTACGTCCAAGACCTTAAAGAGATTTGACCATCATGAAGACCATTACTGCCGCCATTCTGAAACAAATGTACATTTCAGGGGCGAATAACCTATTTAATCATTATCCGGAAGTCGATCAGCTCAATGTTTTCCCAGTGCCTGATGGAGATACGGGCATGAACATGAACCTCACCGCGACCAGCGGGGCGAAAGAGATCCAAAACAGGGAATTCGAGACCGTCGGGGAGCTCGCTAGCGCGTTTTCCAAAGGCCTCCTGATGGGGGCTAGAGGGAATTCCGGGGTTATTTCAAGCCAGATTTTCCGCGGTTTCGCGGAGGCGCTTAAAGGCAAAAAGAAAATCGGTGTTGCTGAATTGGCCGAAGCTTTCGTGAAAGCGAAAGAAGTGGCTTATAAAGCCGTGATGAAGCCCGTTGAGGGCACGATCCTCACGGTGATTCGCGAATCGAGCGTCGCCTTGGCGGATTTCGTTCGCCCAAGCACCTCTATTGAAGAGGCGATGGATTATTTGCTTAAGCAAGCGCGCGTCTCTTTGGAGCACACCCCCGAGCTGCTTCCCGTGCTCAAGGAAGTAGGCGTCGTTGATTCCGGCGGAGCGGGCTTGGTTTATATCCTCGAAGGGATGAATGAGGCGGTCCATGGCGTGGTGATTGAACGGAAAGAGCTTTCCGAACGGATCGAGAACAACGTGTCTCCTTATGCCGGAGCCAAACTCTCTGAAGATGAAGAAGGGTATGGCTATTGCACCCAGTTCATCGTGCGCCTTGGCAAAAAAGAAGACGGAAAGAAGCCCTTCAGGGAAGGCGCCTTCAAGAAATACCTTCAAGACCACGGCAAATCCGTCGTTATGGTGCAAGATGATGACATCGTGAAGGTGCACGTCCACACCTTAACCCCTGGAAATATGCTCAATTATGCCCAGCAATTCGGCGAATTCGTGACCATCGTCATCGAAAACATGTCCGAGGAACATAAGAACATCGAGCATGGGATGATCGCTTACGATGCGAACAATTCCCTTAAGCGCGAAGACAAAAACGAAGAAGTTGCAGAACCAGTGGAAGAGGATACCCCTCTTCAAGAATGCGGCTTAGTCGCGGTGAGCTCTGGTGAAGGGCTAGATGAGCTATTCAAGGAGCTAGGCGTCAACGTTTTGGTCTCCGGCGGGCAAACGATGAATCCAAGCACCGAGGACTTCGTCAACGCGATAAAGAAAGCGCACGCGAAGAACGTCTTCATTTTGCCTAATAACTCCAATATCGTCCTTGCGGCCACGCAGGCCTGCGACGTGTATGAAGACGGGGAAGTGAATGCGAAAGTCATTCCTAGCAAAACCATCCCGCAAGGGCTGACCGCGGCGATGCGCATCAATTTCGACGGGGCTCCCGAAGAGATTTTTGAGGATATGAAAAGCGCGCTTAAGGATGTCAAATCCGGTTCGGTGACTTACGCGATCAAAGACACGGACATCGATGGGGTCCACGTCACGAAAGATTATTACATGGCGATGGAAGACAAGAAGATCGTCTCCTGCGTCAAAGATAAGATCCAGGCCTTGATGGATCTTCTGAATTATCTTGTGAATGATGGCGCCTCTTCCTTGATTTTGCTACTAGGCAAAGACATCAGCGAAGAGGAAGAAGAAAAGGTCAATTCGTTGGTCGAGGAAAAATACGATGGCCGCATCGAACTAATGGTCCATCGCGGCAATCAGCCCGTCTATTCCTTCTTAGTTGGGGTTGAATGATCCAAATCAAAACGGCCTTGAGCCGTTTTTTCTTTCTTCATGTTGCCTTAAAATTGCCTCATGGAACATTTGACGGGGTCGAAACGCATTGCTTCATTTCTAGAAGAGATGGGCATCCACACGATGGAAGACGTTTTGAACCATTTGCCCAGACGTTACGATTCTTTTCTTTATACCCCTTTAGATCGGCTGATCCGTCTTCAAGATAAGGAAAAAGCGGTGATTTATGGCAAGGTCGTCGGCGTGGCGAGGACGTTAAGGTTCGCTAAGGTCACCTCCACCCAATTCATCTTCGAAAACGAGAATGGCCAGCAATTCAAAATGGTTGCCTGGAACCGTCCTTATCTAGCGAGACTTTTAGAGGAACCCTCCTTTTTCACCATCAAAGCGAGCTACGACTCTTCGCGGCATGAGATGAACCTCATCTCCCTAAAGAAGGGGAGGATTCCGAAAGAAGAGGCTTTCATCCCTTGCTATTCCTTGCCAGAAGGCTACCCAGAACATCTCTTTCGCGAACTTGTTTTGAAGTGCTTTGAAAAGAAAAGAGGCCAGATTTGCGACGTTTTGCCTGCTTGTTACAGGAATAAGTATCGCCTTTTAAGCAAAGAAGAGGCTCTCTATCATTGCCATTTCCCTCATTCTGAAGAAGACATCCGTCAAGGGAGAAGGACCCTCAAATATGAGGAGGCTCTTCTTTTTTGCTTGAAAAACGCGCTTATTCGCAAAGACAATCAGGCTTTTGTCTTTTCCGGAAAAGAAAAGACGGACCGCCAGGCGCTGAGGGATTTCGTCCATTCCCTCCCTTATCCTTTGACCGCTTCGCAAAAAATCGCCATCGCCGAAAGCTTGGACGACATGGAAAAGCCGAGCCTGATGTACCGTTTGCTGCAAGGGGATGTTGGCTCTGGGAAAACGATGGTCGCTTCCCTTTTGCTTTTTGCTAACGCGACCCGCCACTCTCAGGGGGCGCTGATGGCGCCGACGGAAACCTTGGCGAAGCAGCATTATGAGAATTTGCGGGATTTCTTCTCTAAGACCCCTTATCAAGTCGTCTTCCTCTCCGGGGAAATCAAAGGGGCAGGAAGGAAAGAGGCCATAAAGAAAATCGCTTCCGGGGAAGCCTCGATCGTCGTTGGCACCCATTCCTTATTCTCCTCTGACGTCCAATATAAAGCGCTTGGCCTCGCCGTGATTGATGAGCAGCATAAGTTCGGCGTGAACCAAAGGGCTTTGCTGCAAGAAAAAGGAGACTCCTGCGACCTTTTGTTGATGTCTGCTACGCCGATCCCAAGAACCTTATCCCTTTCCTTATACGGGGATTTGGACGTATCGGTGCTAAATGAATTCCCCTGCGGGGAGAAACACATTGAAACCAAGGCGCTTCCCTTATCTTCCAAAGCTCCTTTCCAGGCCTGTAAAAAAGTGTTGGAAGCAGGGCATGAGGCTTATGTTGTCGCCCCCCAGATCGAAGGAGATGGTTTGGTGTCGGTCAAAAACGTCCATGAGCTTTATGAAAAGGAATTTCCCGGCAAGACGGTCATGCTTCATGGGGGCATGAGCGAGGAAGAAAAAGAAGTCGCCATCCTTTCTTTTAAGACGGGTCTTTGCCCAATACTTGTCGCTACAAGCGTGGTGGAAGTTGGGATTGACGTCAAAAACGCCTCGTTGATGATAATTTATGAAGCCTCTCATTTCGCTTTGTCTTCCCTTCACCAGCTAAGGGGGCGCGTGGGAAGAAACGGAGGAAAAGCGATGTGCTTGCTTTTGGACAATCAAAAAGGCGAAAACGAGGCGAGCAAAATCCAAGCGATGGTGGATACCCTTGATGGCTTTAAAATCGCCGAAGAAGACCTTAGGATGCGCGGCCCGGGCGCTTGGGCTGGGCTTAAGCAAAGTGGGCTTCCCGATTTCTTGTTTTTGAATCTGATCGACGACTCCTCGATCCTCTCCTGCGCTAGAGCCGACGCGAAGGAAATCCTTGCAAATCCAGCCCAGGATGGCAACTCTTCCCTTATTAGGGAAGCCAAGATGGATTTAAAGGGAATTTCTTTGGCTTAACCCCCAAGAGAGCAGTGTTTTAGTCTATACTTACCCCGTGAGCAGCGAGTACATGGATCTCTATCGCTCCCTTCAGATCCTACCCCACAACGAGGAGCTCTATCGCCTTGCCTTCACCCATTCTTCCTACAATGGGATGGCCGGCACGAGGCATCAGGATTATGAACGCCTCGAGTTTTTGGGCGACTCGATTGTCGGCTTCGTCACCAGCGACCTTTGCTACCATTTTCATCCTGACATGGAGCAGGGGGATCTCTCCATTTTGCGCGCCCAGTTCATTCGCACGGAATCCGAGGCTAATTACTGCAGAAAACTTGGCTTAGAAAAATACATCAAAGTCGGCGCGAGTTTTGCTAAAGGCGCCAAACAAAGCACCTCTTTGCTCGAGGATGTCTTCGAATCCTTCATCGGCGCGGTTTATCTCGATCAAGGACTGGATTTTACTTATCGCATGGTCAGGGGCTTTTTCGAAGAAGATATCCGTCAGGCGAAAATCAACGTCACCATCAATCCCAAGAGCGTTTTGCAAGAGGCCATGCAGGCCGAGAAAAAAGAAAGCGTCACCTACCGCATTATTTCGGAAACCGGCTCCGGGGAGGAGAAACGTTTTATCGCCGGGGTTTATTTCGAGGGGAATGAAATCGGACGGGGCGAAGGGAGGAACAAGAAGGCCGCGGAAACGCAGGCCGCCGCAAGCGCTCTTGAAAAATTATCGATTCCGAAGGAGCGCTGATCATGGGTCTTTTCTCTTTTTTAAAAAACAAATTCGGCAAGAAGAACGATGAGGTTAAAACCGAAGAGGCGAAGCAAGAAGAAAAATCTTTGGACTCCTATGCCAAAGGCATGGAGAAAAGCCGGAAGAATTTCGCTTCTAAACTCGACGAGCTTTCGCGCCGTTACGCCAAGGTCAATGAGGAATATTTCGAGGAACTTGAGCAGATTCTCATCGAAAGCGATGTGGGCGTAGAGCTTTCCCTTCGCCTTATCGAAGAACTTCTCGATGAGGTTAGCAAACAAAAGATCAGCGAGCCTAAGACCATTAATGAGTTGCTCGTCGACAAGATGTTCGTCGGCTATGCCACAAGCGGCGAATCTATCCAAAACGAGCTTCATTTCCAAAAGGAAGGCGTGACGGTTTTGCTGGTTTGCGGGGTTAATGGCGTGGGCAAAACCACCACCATCGCTAAGCTCGCCTATCGTTACATTCATCAAGGGAAAAAAGTTTTGCTTGTAGCAGGGGATACCTTCCGCGCGGGCGCGGTTGAGCAGCTTAAAACCTGGGCTGGGCGGCTAGATTGCCCTATCATCACTGGAAAACAAGATAGCGATCCGGCTTCCGTGGCTTATGAAGGCGCGGTTTATGCAAAGGCAAACGCCATCGATCTCATGATCGTCGACACAGCCGGCAGGCAGCAAACGAAATCCAACCTCATGCAGGAGCTTTCCAAAATCTCCCGCGTACTGTCTAAGGAAATCCCTAACGCCCCCCACGAAGCCTTTTTGATCTTGGATGCGACCACGGGGCAAAACGGGGTTCTTCAAGCCGCTTCCTTTAAAGACGCCTGCCCGCTTACCGGCATCGTGGTAACCAAGATGGATGGCACCTCAAAAGGAGGCATCATCCTTTCGATTCGCGACACATTTGGTTTGCCGGTCCGCTTTATTGGATTGGGCGAAAAAATGGAGGATTTGCAGGAATTCGATCTTGATAAGTATCTCTATGGGCTGCTGCTAGGAGAAAAAGGCGATGAATGAGGACGCCCTTTCTTCACGGGATCACGTCGTCTCCCTTTTGGAGGCCTATGAGGCTTTGCTAACGGAGAAGCAACGCGAGATCATGGACGATTATTATCGTTATGACCTTTCTCTTGGCGAGATTTCCTCTTCCCGGTCGATCTCGCGAGCCGGGGTCTACGACACGGTCAAGAAGTCCGTTGATAAACTCGAAGAATTTGAAGCAAAGCTGCAGCTAATCCAGAAAAAAGTGGACCTTTGCAAGGATATTGAAAAAATCGAAGCCCAAAAAGACGAAGAAAAGATTCTGGAAGGATATCGGAATCTTGGAAAGGAACTAACCCATGGCATTTGAATCACTCAGCGATCGCTTCTCTTCCATCTTCAAGAAGATGAGGGGGCAAGCCACGCTCACCGAAAAGAACATGGACGACATGCTCAAGGAGATCCGCGTCGCCTTGCTTGAGGCGGACGTGAATTTCAAAGTCGTCAAAAACTTCATTAGCGACGTTAAGGAAAAAGCGGTGGGGGCGGAGGTCTTCAAGAAAGTTAATCCCTCCCAGATGGTCGTCAAAATCGTTCATGACGAAATCCAAGAGCTTTTAGGCGCCGACCAAACCGAGCTTCACCTTAGCTCCACCCTTACGACCATCATGCTCGTTGGTTTGCAGGGGACGGGCAAAACCACGACCGCCGGTAAACTTGCGAACCTCTTTAAAAACAAGCAAAACAAAAAAGTCATGCTTGGGGCGCTTGACGTCTATCGTCCCGCGGCCATCGACCAGCTCCATCAGCTAGCCGATCAACTGGGCATCGAATTTTTCTCCATGGGCAACGAAAACCCCGTGAAGATTGCCAAAGCCGCTCAGCAAAAAGCCCGTGAAACCGGAATCGATATCCTGATTCTTGATACGGCGGGCCGTTTGCAGATCGACGAAGCCTTGATGGAAGAGCTGCAAAACATCAATCACGAAGTTCATCCCGATGAGGTTTTGCTTCTTGTCGATGCAGCCTCTGGACAAGACGCCGTCAATGTTGCCAACGCCTTCAACAAGGATCTCCACCTTACCGGCGTCATCATGTCCAAACTTGATGGCGACGCCAGAGGCGGCGCGGCTTTATCCATCAAATATTTGACGGGCCTCCCGATTAAATTCGCCGGCGTTGGCGAAAAGATGGAAGATCTTGAGGTGTTCCATCCCGATCGCATGGCCGACCGCATCCTCGGGATGGGCGATATCGTCACCCTCGTTGAAAAAGCCAAAGAGACCATCGACGAGAAAGAAGCGGAAAAAGCCGCGAAGAAGATGATGGATGGTGATTTCACCCTTGAGGATATGCTCAAGCAGATGAAACAGGTTCAGAAAATTGGCTCTATCGGAGCGATTGCTAAGCTCATTCCAGGCATGCCCAAATTGAGCGATGAGCAAAAATCCGCGGCCGAGAAGGAGATGAAAGTCTTTGAGGCGGTCATCAATTCCATGACCCCTTATGAGAGAAGACACCCCGAAACCCTTCGTTATTCTCACAAAAACCGCATCGCGAAAGGCTGCGGGCTCACCAACGCCGACATCAATCGTGTCATCCGGAAATACGATCAGTCGAAAGAGATGATGAAGCAGATGAAGCAATACCAAAAGTCCGGGAAGATGCCTAAAAACTTTGGCGGTTTCCGTTGATGGATTGCACGAAAAAACGTTGCTCGCCTTTAGAATTTATATGAAAAAAGGAGTTTGATGATGGCTGAAGACATTCTCTATCGCCCCCGTGAGTTGTTCCAGACTCAATTGAAGGACGCTTATCACAAGACCGCGGAAGAATACTTCGATAATCTGACGAAGGAATCCAAAGTCAGCCCCGAAAAAAATGCGGAGCACGTCAAAGAATACAAAAAATGCTTAGAAGAGGAGAAGGAGCTTGGCAAAAGCGCCTCCTCTGCGAAGGGATTGAAGGGTTTCGTCATTTTCGCGATGATCCTTCTTTTCGTGCTTGGTACCGTCTTTTTGCTCTTCGGGATTTTGCAGGTCGCTTCGCTTTGGTATCTGATCATTGTTGGGCTAGCAGCCATTGCTGGAGGGATCGTGCTGGCCGTCGTTCTTGGCAAAAAGATCTCCGCGATGGTGGCGGAAAGAGAACTGGCTCTTCAGAAAGCTCAAGAAAAGACCAAGGACGCTTTAAACACTTGCTATGCCGACATGGCTCTTCTTAATGCATCCTTCGATTGGAACGCCCCCTGCGCCATTATGGAGAAAGCCACGCCGATCATCGATTTGGATCCCGTCTTCACGCCTGAGCGTTTCTGCTATCTGCGCGATAAGTTTGGCTTTCAGGAGGAAACCGATCCCCATGTGACCGTTTTGGGGGCGATTTCTGGGAACATCCAAGGAAACCCGTTCATCGTGGAAAAAATTCTGACCGAGCATACGCATAATAAAACCTATACTGGTTCGATCACGATTTCTTGGACGACTACCTATCATGATAAAAACGGCACCCACACGCAGCACCATTCGCAAGTTTTGACGGCGACCATTGAGCGTCCCGCTCCTTTCTATCGCACTGACGTTCGCTTGATTTATGGTAACGAAGCCGCCCCTAGGCTCCACTTTTCCCGCGTCCCTTATGGCGCGGATAAGATGAACGAGAAAGAAAGAGACAAAGCCGCGGAAAAAGGGATGAAGCAGCTTCGCTCTCTTTCAGAATCTCAGCTTTCAAAAGGCGCCAAACACGTAATCACGCCGATGGGCAACGACCATTTCGATGTTTTCTTTGGCGCGAGCGACCGCGATGATGAGGCGCAGTTCCGCTTGCTTTTCACCCCTCTTGCCCAAAAGAACATTCTTGACCTTATTGAGAACTCCTCGCCTTATGGGGATGATTTCGTGATGGTGAAAGACGGCATGGTGAATTCCATTGCCTCAGGCCATTCCCAGAGGTTTGATTATTCCGCTAACCCTGAAAACTTCATGGGCTATGACTGGGCGCAAATGAAAGCGAATTTTGTTAATTACTGCGACACCTATATCCGCTCCCTCTTCTTCGATTTGGCTCCGCTTCTTTCAATCCCTCTTTATCAAATGCATAAGCCCCATGAATACATTTATAAGGGTTTTGCGTCGAATTTGACTTCCTTTGAACACGAAATCATGGCAAATGGGATGTCTCCTTCTTGCTTCCGACCAAAGGATGCGGGGAAGGATTTGCCTTTGATCATCAAAGAAATCAGCAGCAAAAAAGTGGGGGAGAGCGACGAGGTTCTTCTCTCCGCCTATTCCTTTAAGGAAACCCCGATGGTGGAGGGCGTCCCAAAGATGGGCGGAGACGGGCACATGCACACCGTTCCCGTTCACTGGATCCAATACGATCTCGTCAAGAAAGAGACTTCGATTGGTGTGAAGAATGTCGGTGCGACGAGAAAGGATTTCCTCCTAAACAAAGCCGAAAAAAATCTAGGCCTCTCAAACCCCTATTTCGAGCGCGGTTTGCTTGCGTTTGTGCTTGCAAAGGAAGCCTTATCTGCAAATGATGATTCCCGTCTAGCAAATCTTTTCACTAAGCCAAAAACGGACGATAATAAGAACGTCCAAAATTCCAAGGAGGATTAAATTATGGCAAACGAATTAGACGAAATGACTGGCCCGGTTAACGAAACGGGCCGCGATGTGCATGTTATCGACAAGCAGGTCCCGGTTAAGACGGATTGGAGGAGCACCCTTTTCCAGGTGATTCTTTGGGTCCTTGGCATCATCCCAGGCATCATCTTCGCGGTGATGAAGATTCACGCGAGAAGCTACCTCCAGCAGCTTCAACAGAAGATTCAGCATGACGCCTCCACGATCGACAACTATCAGACCCAGAGGGTGGTCATTCTCCAAAATGCTGCGAAGCTTCTTGAAAAATCCGTCGATCTTGACAAGTCGACCTTCACTGAAATCGCCAAGTATCGCTCTGGCAATATGAGCGACACCGATCGTAATGAGCTCCAGAGCAAGCTAGAGAACATCTCCAACAAGATCAACATCGCTTTCGAGAACTACCCTGATCTCAAAGCCCATCAGACTCTTGCTGACTGCATGCAGCAGAACTCCTACCTCCAGCAGGAAATCACCGCTGCGCGCGAAGTCTATAACGACACCGTCATGCAATGGAACACCGTAATCTTCCAATGGCCGACTAAGATGATCGTCGCGGCAAAAGCAGGCTATACCACCCGCATTCCTTTCACCGCCTCCAAGGAGATGAAAGAAAAGAGCGAGTCGGTCCTCTTCTAAGCACAAATCAAAGCAAAAAGAAAGCCACCCGAGCGTGAGATGTACCCCTAATCCTGGACAAGTTGGTTGGATTGTATCATAAGCTTGACG